>JAEWLN010000163.1 GCA_023457535.1 Bacteroidota bacterium | reverse complement strand
ATGACAGCTTGGACCCATTGCCGACAAAAGTTATCGGACAGTATGTGGTTCTCGACGCTACGCAGCGAAGCCTTGACTATACAGATCTTCCAAACGCCGCCTTCAAAGGTACGCTCAGCGTTCCGGCAAACAACGTGGCGCGTTACGAACTGTTCATACGACGAAGAACACCAAACGGAATCAATACAAGCGATTTCGTATTGCTCGAAACCATTACCTCGTTCCCTTACCAATTGAACATTACTCCTGCAAAAATCGCAACAGCGCTTGGTGTTAGTGAGTCCACGTTGCAGGATGGTGATATCTACCGGTTTATCGGGTATTCGTACGGCTTCGATGGTACTAAAGTAGGGTTCAACAACCTTTCTGCCACGTTGCGCAATACCGATACAATGAAGCAGGGGTACAAGTGGAGCGCCAATATGAGTTCTACCATCAATCCTGCTGTGCCTTTCAACATTTACACGCCATTCGCATTATAAAACAAGTTTAATCTTTATTTAAGAAGCATGAAAAAATTAAAAGTCATATTGTTTGCGTCGATCCTTGCGGCTGGTTTCACCAGTTGTGAGAGTGATGACGAAAAGTTCTCAGGCTCGCCTGTGGGCAAGGATAACATCGTTCAGCTGACCAGTCTTCTCGAAACAGATGTGGACTTTGCCTTGACCGATCAGGAAATTGATTTTACGGTTACACTTCCAAGAAAATTCTCCGATACGGTAAACGTTGAAGTCACCACGATCAGCAACAGCGGTCGCCGCGTACGTGAGCTCATCGAATTCAGGCCGGACAGCATTGTTAAGAAGGGCAAAATCCGCGCGGCGGGCGGTGCTATTTTCGACACTAACTTCCAGATGTACGTTTCGGGGATTTCCCTGCAAACCGCAGAGCCTTACGGAACGCACTACCTGATGGACTCCAACTTGATCACTATCGGAACGGGAAGTTCTTCTATTCCGGAGCAGGATTTGAACAGGCTTAAAATCAAAGTAGTGTGGCCGGCAGCTTCGTCTTCAAACAATCTCCAGCTGACCATCGACCGCCCGAACCTTGCCGATATCAATGTTTCGTCGCTCGCCGGGGACGGGCGTCAGCACCTCATTAACGTCGCCTCTACTGGTAATACAAACAATCAAAACATATCTACGGATCCGGGCGATTACATTTTTAAGGTAAAAGGAAACGTGCTGCCGTCACAGCCAGTAGACCTTCCGTACCGCGTTATCGTCGTGTTTCCTGACGGAAAGGCGCAAGTGTTTTCAGGTGTCCTGTATGGTTTGACCACCAGTACGCCGCTGACCGATGTACTCAAAGTGACCAAAAACCCAGACGGCACTTTTGATCTGACCGACCTTACGAACTAAGACACAAGTATATGCCATCGGGTGCGGTAAAGCCCCCGATGGCTTTTTTCACTCGTTTTTGAAATATTACGTTAATTCTTGCAATTGGCTGTAGAATTTTTTTTGAGTTAAAATTTTTACGGCTATATTTGTTCAAACTAAATTCTTTTTAATTATGAAAAAATTATTACTCATGATGTTTGCTGCTGCCGGCGTAGCTAATGCGCAGCAGGTTCACTGGGAGGAAGTATCTACCGGATTCCCGACAACATCTACTTCTCAAGGGCAAATTTCTTATGCTGACGCCAACACGATTTGGACCTACGCTACGGCGGGCGACGGCTCTGGAGATTTCTATCAGCTGTGGGGCCGTTCTTTGGACGGTGGACTCACATGGACCAACGGACCGATCAACTTGCCATCTGCAGACCTGGCTATCGGATCGATCCACGCGATGAGCGCTACTAAAGCGTATATTGCGGTTTTCCCTAACTCCGCGACTGTCCAGGGCGGTATTTGGGTAACTACCAATGCTGGTGCTACCTGGACCAAGCAACCAACTGCTTTGTTCAATACAGTAGATTCATTTACCAACCTGGTTCACTTCTTTGACGAAAACAACGGTTTTTGCCAAGGTGACCCTGCCAATGGTTACTTCGAACTTTACACTACTACAAACGGTGGTACCAACTGGGTACGCGTACCGTCTGCAAACATCGCTCCGCAACTCACAGGCGAGTATGGCTATACGCACAACTACGAGACTGTCGGTGATGTAATCTGGTGTGGTACCAACAAAGGGCGTATCTACAAGTCAGTTAACAGAGGTTACAACTGGACCGTGGCTCAAACACCAATTTCTGACTTTGGTGGTGCTGCTCAAAGTGGTAACTATGCATTCAAAAATGCAAATGAAGGTTTGTTGATCTCTTCAGACTGGCAGTTTTTCAGGACTACTGATGGGGCTCAAACATGGAATGCCGAGTTCCCAGGTGGAGAATACTACAGAAACTTTGACGTTGCGTTCGTTCCTGGTACAGAAAATACTTATGTAACTACAGGTGTTGATATCGATGAAATCGGCAGAGGTTCTTCTTATTCAACCGACGGAGGATTGACCTGGACCGACATCAACAACATCGATGAGTTGGCTGTAGACGGAGGTGGTGCATTGGAATTCTTCGACTGTACACACGGTTTGGCTTCAGGCTTTACTACTTCATCTACTGTAGGTGGTATCTGGGTAAATACCTTTGACTACTGTGCTCTTCAGGCTACCAAAGACTTCGCAGCTCAAGGTTTCACAGCTACGCCGAACCCTACTTCAGGTGCTTTGGAAATCTCTGGAAAAAACATTGCTAACGTAGCAGTGTTCGACATCCTTGGCAAACAAGTATTGAACGCTAACTTTGGTTCTATGAACATCGTGAACATCAACCTGACTGGTTTGAACGCCGGAGTTTACATGGTTAAAGTTACTGATGCAGCTGGTGCTTCTTCAACCACTAAAGTTGTAAAACAATAATCAGATCTTTTTTCTGAATAAGAAAGCCATCCGTTATGGGTGGCTTTTTTGTTTTACATTGATAAATTCTGCTTTAAGTTGCAAACAAATAGCTATTTTTGTGCTTTATTACCCAGTATGAGGATTCTACTTCTGGCCATTGTTCTGTTGTGTTCCGGGTTTGTCTTTTCGCAGGAACCGGCACAGGACCAAGCACCCAAGAGCCTTCGCAAAACCCAAGAGGAAAAAGAAAAGGAGCTTGCCCAAAGAGCACCCATTACCGCGTATCGTATCGTGACGCTTGAGCGCGATACCACCTATGTTGATACGTCGCTTACGATCGACGATGAATACCGGCACAATTACCTGCGCAAGGACATCTTCGGCTTGCTTCCTTTTGTCAATGACGGGCATACTTACACCACACTTGACTACAGCCGTACGCGTTTTTCTCCGTATCCGGAATTCGGTTACACGGGCAAGCACTTCAATTATCTCGAGGTCGAAGACATCAACTATTATTCGGTTGCCACCCCGCTGACCGAGCTCTACTTTAAAACCGTTATGGAGCAGGGGCAAAGCGTCGACGCGCTCGTTGCGGTCAATACTTCCGAGCAATTCAATTTTTCTGTCGCCTACAAAGGCATACGGTCATTGGGCAAATACATCAACCAACTCACCAGCGCCGGAAATTTCAGGTTTACCACAAGCTATCACACCAAAGGCAACCGCTACGCCCTCAATGCGCACTATGCCGGGCAGGACATGCTCAACGGTGAAAATGGCGGCATTACCAATCCGGAGGATTTCGAGAGCAAGGACAAAGATTTCAAGCAACGCCAACGCCTCGAAGTCTACCTTCGCGACGCCAAGACATTTCTCAAAGGCAAGCGTCTTTTCATCGACCATGCCTTCCGGGTCAATAGTGGCGCGGGCAGTAACAATTTGTATGTGACGCACCAATTCAACTACGAAACCAAGTTTTTTGAATACAATCAGGCCAATGTGACTTCAGAGATCCGCGATCGGTTCTACAACTATTTCGGCAATGCATCGGCACAAGGACTCAACGATCAGGTGCGCTACAACAGACTTTACAACAAAGTAGGGGCAATGTACGAAAACGCCACGCTCGGCAGATTCCAGTTCTTTGTCGACGATTTCCAATACAACTATTACTACAACTCGGTGTATGTTTTTCCGGATCGCGTCGTCCCGGGCAAAATCAATGATAAGATCAATTCCTTGGGCGGGCAGTACGAACTGCGCAAGAACCGCTGGAACGCACAATTGCTGTACTCCAATGCCATCACCGATCAATCGCTCACCCATATCGACGCAAAAGCGACCTATTCCTACAACGACCGCAACGCGCTGCATTTGCGCTACCAGAAAATCAACAAGCTGCCCAACCACATTTACAACCTGCACCAAAGCACGTTCACGCACTACATCTGGGCCAACAACTTCAAAAACGAGAAAATCAACAACATAGAAGCCCATTTGAGTACCCAATGGGCCGCGGTGTCGTTCCAATTGTCCAATATCGACGACATGCTCTACTTCAGCAACGACGCAAAAACCGATACGCTGCAACTGGTCTCTCCCAAGCAATACGGCAAATCCATCCAGTACCTGTCGCTTAAGGCCGCAAAGGATTTTAAGTTTGGCAAATTCGGGCTGGACAACACCGTGCTGTACCAAAAAGTCAACCAGGACGACAACATCCTGAACGTCCCGGACCTGGTCACGCGCAACACGCTTTACTTCAACGACTACTTTTTCAAAAAGGCGCTCTACCTGCAAACCGGCGTCATCTTCAACTATTTTACCGCTTATTACGCCAACAATTACAATCCGGTGCTCGCCGAGTTTTTCGTCCAGGATCAGCAAAAGATCGGCGGATACCCCATGCTCGATTTCTTTGTCAACGCGCGTGTCAGAACGTGCCGCATCTTCTTCAAGGCCGAGCATTTCAACTCGGCGTGGTCCGCACGCAATGAATTCTACGCCGCACCCGGCAATCCTTACCGCGATTTCGTCATAAGATTCGGACTGGTATGGAATTTCTTTAAGTAATTTGGGCGTGCCGGCGAAACAGCTGCGCGGGTTTTGGTTTGGTCCGCGGCGCCGTCGCGCTGTCCATTGCAATCTTTTTCAATCGCCGCGCGCGTCGCTTTAAAAAGGATTTCCATTTCCATCGCTCACGCAACCTTACGTAGACGCCCCAACTTTATGACAACTTTGTTCCCCTTTGATTGTCAAATTCCTATATTTGTCGCGCAAAAAAGCAAAACATGGAATATTCAGAAAATATACTGGGCACCATCGGCAACACGCCATTGGTCAAACTCAATAAAGTAACCCAAGGCATTGATGCGCTTGTATTGGCCAAGGTCGAAACGTTCAATCCGGGCAACTCGGTCAAGGACCGCATGGCCGTCAAAATGGTCGAAGATGCTGAAGCGGACGGCCGACTCAAACCCGGCGGCACCATCATCGAAGGTACATCGGGCAACACCGGGATGGGCCTTGCGCTGGCGGCCATCGTCAAAGGCTACAAACTCGTTTGCGTGATCACGGACAAGCAATCGAAAGAAAAAATGGACATTTTGCGCGCCGTGGGTGCCAAAGTGGTCGTTTGCCCTACAGATGTCGAGCCCTCGGACCCGCGCTCCTATTATTCGGTTTCCAAACGCCTGGCCGAGGAAACGCCGAACGCGTGGTACGTCAACCAGTATGATAATCCGTCCAACGCCATTGCGCACTATGAGCAAACCGGTCCTGAAATCTGGAAACAAACCGATGGCAAGATCACGCATTTTGTGGTCGGGGTGGGCACGGGCGGAACCATTTCCGGCGTGGCCAAATACCTCAAAGAGCAAAACCCGAACATCAAAATCTGGGGCGTGGACACCTATGGATCGGTGTTCAAAAAATACCACGAGACCGGCATTTTCGACGAGAACGAAATTTATTCCTACATCACAGAAGGCATCGGCGAGGACATCCTGCCCAAAAACGTCGATTTTTCGCTCATCGACGGCTTTACCAAAGTAACCGATAAGGACGCGGCGGTTTATACGCGTAAAATTGCGCTCGAGGAAGGTATTTTTGTAGGCAATTCGGCCGGGTCCGCGATCAAGGGATTGCTCCAGCTCAAAGAACATTTCACCAAGGATGACGTGGTGGTCGTTTTGTTCCACGATTCGGGCAGCCGTTACGTGGGCAAAATGTTCAACGACGACTGGATGCGCGAACGCGGCTTTCTCGACGAGGAAATCACGCGCGCACAGGAACTCATCAAAGACCATCTGGACAAGCCGCTTGTCATTGTGCGTACGGAAGAACTCGTCTCGCACGCGATCGAGCGGATGCGCAAATACAAAATCTCACAAATTCCGGTGATCGATACGACGGGTTTTGTCGGCTCAGTGGATGAATCGGACCTGTTCCAGAGTTACGTCACTGATAAGGACGTCGCCGATAAACCCATCAGGGAAGTCATGGGCAAGCCGTACCCTATTGTCCACGCCGATGCGTCGGTGGACGAAGTTTCCAAACTCATCAACAAGGAGAATCAGGCCGTGCTGGTGGATTTGGGCAATGGAAAATACCATATTATTACCAAATACGATATCATCGGGTCGATAAAGTGATACCGTTCTGAATGTCCGATCACAAAATACAAAATCCAGATTCCGGAGTGGCCGTTCAGTTGGTCAGGCGGGAATTTGGATTTTGTAGTTTTAATCGGCTTTTTACAGAAAATCTACACCCAAACTCCGATCGGTTTCACTAACTTAGCTTATGGAACAGCAAAATCACCTGCCATTTGTAATACGGCTCAAATACAACCTTGAGCAATATGGTTTTCACGTGTGTTCGCGCCTGGCCGACAAACTGGGCATGCGCGCCAACAACGTCCGGTTGTTCTTTATTTACATTTCGTTTGTGACCGCCGGGCTTTGGTTTGGGGTTTACCTCACGCTGGCATTCTGGATCAAGCTTAAGGATCTGGTGCGGGCCAAGCGCAGCTCTGTGTTTGACCTTTAACGGTCTTTATTGCCGCCACTGCTTTTGAAGCGTTCCGATCTTTGAATTTTCGTTTTATCCGCCATTATCATGAATACACGCCACTATTTTTCGTATTTTAAGTTCACCAGGTCGCAGCGCAACGGTTTGCTCGGATTGTTTGCGCTGATCGTACTCATGCAGTTTGCGCTGGCTTTTGCCGATTTTTCCCCTGTGCCCGATAACGACCCTGCACGCGCCCAATGGCTGGCTTTGCAACCCAAATTCGATTCGTTGGCCCGTATCAAGCCCAGGCGTTTTGAGCGCAAGCCGTTCAATCCCAATTTTATTACGGACTCTAAAGGGTACCGGCTCGGGATGTCCGTGGCGGAGATCGACCGTTTGCTCGCATTTCGCCAGACGGGGCGGTATGTGAATTCTGCTGCCGAATTCCAGAAGGTCACGCGCGTGTCCGATTCATTGCTCGCCGAATTGTCGCCGTGGTTCAAATTCCCGGAATGGGTGACGCAAAAAAAAGCGTACGCCAAAAACACTTTCGAAAAGCCCATGCGACCGGTGCGCGATATCAACGCGGCTACTGCAGAAGACCTCAAAGCGGTTTATGGCATTGGCGACGGCCTCTCGCGCCGCATTCTCGATTACCGCGAAAAGCTCGGCGGCTTTGTGAGTATGGAACAAATGGACGACGTTTGGGGATTGTCAGCAGAAGTTGTGCGCGAACTGCACGCCGGTTTTAAGGTGGTAGATCTGCCATCGGTCAAAAAAATCGCAATCAACGAAGCGTCTGTCAGGGAATTGAGCCAGTTTCCTTATTTCAGGTACCAGGTGGCCAAATCCATTGTGACTTACCGCAGCATGCACGGACGCATTGCAAACGTTGAGGATTTGTTTAAAATTTCCGAGTTTCCCGTTGAAAAAATGAAAATAATTGCCCTATATTTGGATTTCTAAAAAAAATACCGACAAAATGAATTTTGGATACAATGAAACGCAATCGATGATTGCACAATCTATCAGGGATTTTGCCGAACAGCATATCCGGCCGAATATCATGGAATGGGATGAAGCACAGACTTTCCCGGTTCCGTTGTTTAAGAAATTAGGGGAAATGGGGTTCATGGGCGTGCTGGTTCCTGAGGAATTGGGCGGTTCAGGATTGGGGTATCACGAATACATCACCGTCGTGGAGGAAATTTCAAAAGTGGACCCGTCGATCGGTTTGTCTGTTGCGGCGCACAACTCGCTTTGCACGAACCACATCCTGACATTTGGCACCGAGGAGCAAAAAAAGCGCTGGATCCCCAAATTAGCCACTGCAGAACACATTGGTGCGTGGGGCCTGACGGAACACAACACCGGATCCGATGCGGGCGGTATGAACACCACCGCGGTGCGCGACGGCGACCACTGGATTTTGAACGGGGCCAAAAATTTCATTACGCATGCCATTTCCGGCGACATTGCCGTAGTGATTGTGCGTACGGGTGAAAAAGGCGATTCAAAAGGAATGACCGCTTTTGTGCTGGAAAAGGGAATGCCCGGATTCAGCTCAGGCAAAAAAGAAAATAAATTGGGTATGCGCGCCTCTGAAACCGCGGAACTGATCTTTTCCGATTGCCGCGTGCCCGATGCGAACCGACTCGGCGAAGTAGGGCAGGGTTTCATCCAGGCGATGAAGATATTGGACGGTGGGCGCATCTCGATTGGCGCACTCGCACTCGGGATTGCAAAAGGGGCGTATGAAGCTGCGCTCAAATATTCAAAGGAGCGCCAGCAATTTGGCAAGCCGATCAGCGAATTTCAGGGTATTGCGTTCAAACTCGCGGACATGGCAACCGAAATTGAAGCGTCGGAGCTGTTGCTGCACAAAGCCGCCTATCTCAAACAGGAACACAAGCCGGTCACTACTTTGGGTGCGATGGCAAAAATGTATTCGTCCGAGGTTTGCGTCAAAGTATCGAGCGAAGCCATCCAGATTCACGGCGGCTACGGGTATACTAAAGATTTCCCGGTAGAGAAGTTCTTCCGCGATTCCAAGTTGTGTACCATTGGCGAAGGAACCACAGAAATTCAAAAGCTTGTGATTTCAAGAAATTTACTCAAAAACTAAGAATAATTTGCAAAGGCCCCGAATCGGGGCCTTTTTTTTGGGGTTGGAATTTATAATGGCGGGCAATATTCGTGTTTTGTACGCGTTCGGGTTTAAACCGATAGAACCAAAATCATGAAAACCAGAATCTTGACCTTGACGGGAATTGTTTTGCTTGCTGTGTCCTGCGGCAGTGATGACCCGAATTTAACGGTGCCGCCCGGCAACAACGAAAATGTGATCTTTGATCATTACACAGTAGAAACTACTTCTCATTACGCCAACGATGAGCAGCGCCGTACGTTTACGACAGCGTTGCTGCAAGAGCAAAAATTCTTCTCAGAAACGACCGAGCAGTTCATCAACGGTGCAGGACAAGGCGAATTTACCCAACAGCATTATTTTTACCAGAACGGGCTTTTGGTCAAACGCGCGTACGAAAATGACGTGCGCGACTTTTTCTATGACACCAGCGGCAGGTTGATCGGGTTGACCTGGAACATGCCGGACGACATGCGCTATTACCGGTTTGCCTATGTCAACGCCGGTCAAGTGTATTTTGAACAACTTAGTGCACCGTACACGGACGCAAATGCGGCGGTGACCTCGCGCATTGTACTGGAGTTCAGTGCGCAGGACGATATTGTCAAAGCCGGCCCGGACGCCGATCTTGACGGTACGGTGGATTGGTTTCACAGTTTTGGTTATGATGATGCCCACAACCTGACCACCATTCAGGGATTTGATGGGACGGTTATCCATATCGATTATTCCGGGGTGCGCGACAATTTTGCAAAGTTGGCGGTCAATACGTATGGCCGGAAAAACC
This sequence comes from Bacteroidota bacterium, assembly GCA_023457535.1. Classification (GTDB taxonomy): domain Bacteria; phylum Bacteroidota; class Bacteroidia; order Flavobacteriales; family Flavobacteriaceae; genus Flavobacterium. Next base: position 14,267 of record JAEWLN010000163.1, on the reverse strand, counting down.
TCCTGGTCTATCAGGCCGAATGTTACGCCCACCTGGTGCTCGGGGCGCTGCGCCATTCAACCCATTTGCGCATGAGCGATACCCAGGAGGCGCTCGTAGAGGTGCAGCAATGGCCTTATTATTACAGGATGACCAAAACGCTGGCCGAACCGTATCCGGCGCTTGGGGTGACGACGGTGACGACGTTTTTTTTCGGGTGATTTTGGATGGGTCGCCGCTGGTTGATCGCGTTGCCCGGCACGATCGTTTTGCGTTTGGTTGCGTGAGGGATGGCAGCGGCATCCTTTTGCGGCCGCAGGCCCGAGACTTCGGGGCGGAGGCCGCAAAAGATACAGCGTACAGCCCGACGGCGCCGCGGTGTTGCCTTTGAGCGGGGTGTTTGTTCGCCGGCACGCCCTTAAAAATCAATTATCTTAGATTTTTTTTGCATCTTTGATCTTTTGTCTTACCTTTGCACCCTTAACGAAAGGAGGTGTCCAAACTATGTTGATTATACCAATTAAAGACGGAGAAAATATCGATAGAGCGCTTAAGCGTTACAAGAGAAAATTTGACAAAACAGGAACTGTTCGTCAACTTCGCGCACGTCAGGCTTTTGTGAAACCTTCCGTGACCAACAGGATGAAAATCCAGAAAGCGGCATACATCCAAAAACTGCGCGACAACATCGAAGGATAAATTTCTTCGCTTTGAAATAGACCGTCAGCCGTAAGATTTATATCTTTGGGGCTGACGGTTTTTTTTATGGATTACGGCAAGGAGGCATACCGCGAATATTTGCAGCTCGAGAAGAATTACTCGGCGCATACCGTTACGGCTTATTTGAACGACGTTGGATTTTTTCAGGCGTTCCTTTTGGCCGAATTCGGTACCGACGATTTGTATGGCGTGGGCTACAGCCAGGTGCGCAGCTGGATCGTGTCGCTTGTTGAGGCGGGCGTCTCTGCGGTGTCTGTGAACCGTAAGATATCTTCGTTGCGGTCGTATTATAAGTTTTTGCTCAAGACCAGCCAAATCGGGGTGAGCCCTTTGCTCAAGCACAAATCGCTCAAAACGGCCAAAAAACTGCAGATCCCGTTTTCTGAAAAGGAAGTTGATCTTGTGTTGAACCAGATTGCATATCCGGACGGATTTGAAGGCGTTCGCGACAAACTCATCATTGATTTGTTCTATACCACAGGGATCAGGCGGGCCGAGCTGATCCATTTGCCTGTTGCTGCATTTGCGTCTGGAGGTACGCTAAAGGTGCTCGGCAAGCGCAACAAAGAGCGCATTGTGCCGGTTTTGCCAATTATTTCCCAACAGGTCGAGGCCTATCTTTCCCAGCGCGCACAATTAGAGGTCATTAAGGATCAGGCGTATTTTTTCGTGACCTTAAAAGGCGTTAAATTGACCGATTCGTTTGTGTATCGATTAATAAATCACTACTTTAGTCATGTCTCAGAGAAGGTCAAAAAGAGCCCGCACATTCTGCGGCACACGTTCGCGACGCACCTTTTGAACAATGGGGCAGACATTAATTCAGTAAAGGAATTATTGGGTCATTCGAGTTTGGCATCTACACAAATATATACCCATAGCAGTTTATCGGAACTCAAACAGGTGTATGGGCATGCGCATCCGCGAAACCGGCAATAATCCCTTTTAAGTTTAACCATAAAATTTTTTGATTATGAAGGTAATCGTTCATGCAGTAAATTTTACTGTCGACAGAAAACTAGTGGATTTTATCCAGGAAAGAATGGACAAATTGGAGAAGTATTACGATAAGATCGTTTCGTCCGAGGTTTTTTTGAAAGTTGACAATGTCAGTGAAAAGGAGAACAAGATCGCAGAGATCAAAATTCACGTGCCGGGCGACGATATCCTGGTCAAAAAACAGTGTAAGAGTTTTGAAGAGGCAACCGATCAATGTGCAGAAGCAGCTGAACGATTATTGATGAAAAGAAAAGAGAAAATCAGGGCGCATACCTAAAGAAAAATTTTTTAGGAAAATGTTTTGATTGAACAACAAAATGCTATACATTTGCAGTCCGTTAGAAATAGCGGACTTTTTTATTGTTTAATGCCGGTGTAGCTCAGCTGGCTAGAGCAGCTGATTTGTAATCAGCAGGTCGTGGGTTCGAGTCCCTCTATCGGCTCAATGGTTATTTTGAGGTTTGGATTTAAAGTTTGAATGGTGTCAATCGTTTGAAATTCAAAATTCAGGATTTGGGATAATTGAAAAGAATGTTCTTTTAAGTATTGAAAGTAAAAAGGTTAGGGAAGATACTCAAGCGGCCAACGAGGACGGACTGTAAATCCGTTGGGAAACCTTCGCAGGTTCGAATCCTGCTCTTCCCACCAATTTTTAAACAAGCAGTTGTCCGAAAGCTCGCTTTCGAGCAACTGATGTTTAAAAATTAAGTAAGGGTTCACCCTTACGGATCACGCGCAGCGTAATCCCGGGTGTATTGTTATTCCGGTTTTTTGAAACGACGTTGAATGCAATTTCGGTTCAGGAAGTAAGGGTTCACCCTTACGGATCACGCGCAGCGTAATCCCGGGTGTATTGTTATTCCGGTTTTTTGAAACGACGTTGAATACAATTTCGGTTCAGGAAAGGAAAGGTTTGCTTTTGCAGGTCGCCGCAGTGTAATCCGGGAAAAAATAAATAGTGAATAGGTGCGGGCAGTGGTCCAAGCCAAACAATAAACGAAATCTTTTCAATAGCAACTGTTACAAGTTGCTGGAGATGGGTCTCGGAACTCCAAAATTGGGTCTGAAACAGCTTCCACTTGTCGAAGATTCAGAATTGGAGTTTAACCTTGCCGGTGTAGCTCAGGGGTAGAGTGCTTCCTTGGTAAGGAAGAGGTCACGGGTTCAAATCCCGTCATTGGCTCAATTAGAATTTTGAACACTAATATATAACTAAGATTAAAAATTAAGTAAAATGGCAAAAGAGAATTTTAATCGTTCCAAGCCGCACTTGAACATCGGTACGATTGGACACGTTGACCACGGAAAAACTACTTTGACTGCTGCTATCACTAAGGTTTTGGCAGAAGCTGGTCACTCTAAAACTGCTGCTAAATCTTTCGACCAGATCGATAACGCACCGGAAGAAAAAGAAAGAGGTATTACCATCAATACTTCACACGTAGAGTATGAAACTGCTAACCGTCACTACGCTCACGTTGACTGTCCAGGTCACGCGGATTACGTAAAGAACATGGTTACAGGTGCTGCTCAGATGGACGGTGCTATCCTGGTAGTTGCTGCTACAGATGGTCCTATGCCACAAACACGTGAGCACATCCTTTTGGGTCGTCAGGTGGGTATTCCACGTATCGTTGTTTTCATGAACAAAGTGGATATGGTTGACGATGCTGAGCTTTTGGAGCTTGTTGAAATGGAAATCCGCGACTTGTTGTCATTCTACGAATACGATGGTGATAACAGCCCGGTAATCCAGGGTTCTGCTTTGGGTGGCTTGAACGCTGACCCGAACTGGGTTCCTAAAATCCTTGAATTGATGGACGCTGTTGACAACTGGATCGAAGAGCCGGTACGCGACGTAGCCAAGCCTTTCCTGATGCCGGTTGAAGACGTATTTACGATCACTGGTCGTGGTACTGTTGCAACAGGCCGTATCGAAACGGGTATTGCCAACACTGGTGACGCTGTTGAGATCATTGGTATGGGTGCTGAGAAACTCACTTCTACCATTACTGGTGTTGAGATGTTCCGTAAGATCCTTGACCGTGGAGAAGCTGGTGACAACGTAGGTTTGTTGTTGCGTGGTATCGATAAAGCGGACATCAAGCGCGGTATGGTTATCATCAAGCCAGGATCTGTTAAGCCACACGCTAAATTCAAAGCAGAGGTTTACATCCTGAAAAAAGAAGAAGGTGGCCGTCACACGCCATTCCACAACAACTACCGTCCGCAGTTTTACGTTCGTACAACAGACGTAACAGGTGTTATCTCTCTTCCAGCTGGTGTAGAGATGGTTATGCCGGGCGACAACTTGACAATTGATGTATCATTGCTCAGCCCAATCGCGATGAACGTAGGTTTGCGTTTTGCTATCCGCGAAGGTGGCCGTACAGTAGGTGCAGGTCAGGTTACTGAAATCGTAGAATAATTATTATACGCGTATAAAAAGACCAGCAGCACTTTAGTGTGTTGCTGGTTTTTAATAGACGGGCGTAGTTCAAGGGTAGAATAGCGGTCTCCAAAACCGTTGATGGGGGTTCGAATCCCTCCGCCCGTGCAAAAAAAGAAAACAATGAAAGTATTCAATTATATATCGGAGGCGTTTGCGGAGTTGAAAGACAACGTGACCTGGCCTGAATGGGCAGAGGTGCAGCGCCTTACCATTGTAGTTGCTGTTTTTTCAGTTTTGTTCGCACTTGCTACCTGGGGTACAGATGAGTTGTGCGCAAAAGCCATTGCCGGATTTTTCAATTTGATTAAAGGGTAATGATCATGGCAGACAATAATGTGAAGAAATGGTATGTCGTTCGGGCGGTAAGCGGCCAGGAAAACAAGGTCAAAGCTTATATCGAAACCGAGATCAACCGATTGGGAATGGGTGATTACGTAGCGCAGGTTCTTGTTCCGACCGAAAAAGTGGTGCAGGTGCGCGACGGGAAAAAGGTCACCAAGGACAGGGTGTACTTCCCGGGCTACGTCATGATGGAAGCCAACCTGGCCGGAGAAATCCCTCATATTATCAAGTCTATCACAGGCGTAATTGGTTTTCTGGGCGAGGTTAAAGGAGGCGATCCGGTGCCGCTCAGAATGTCCGAGGTAAACCGAATGCTGGGCAAAGTCGATGAACTGTCGGTCAAAACCGATACGCACTCGATCCCGTTCAACATCGGCGAAACAATCAAGGTTATTGATGGTCCTTTCAACGGGTTTAACGGAACGGTTGAGAAAATCAATGAAGAAAAGCGAAAGCTCGAGGTCATGGTAAAAATCTTCGGAAGAAAAACGCCTTTGGAACTCAGCTTTATGCAGGTTGAAAAAGTATAATTTGTTACACTATTATAAACCGCAGACGCCTGCTTCCACAGGTAGCTGCAAATTTTAAATTTCACAATGGCTAAAGAGATTAGTAAAGTAGTTAAACTACAAGTAAAGGGAGGTGCCGCGAACCCATCGCCACCGGTTGGACCTGCTCTTGGTGCTGCTGGTGTGAACATCATGGAATTCTGTAAGCAATTCAACGCCAGAACCCAGGATAAAGCCGGCAAAGTGTGTCCAGTGCAAATCACTGTATACAAAGACAAATCGTTTGATTTTGTCGTAAAAACACCACCAGCTGCCGTCCAGTTAATGGAAGCTGCAAAACTCAAAGGTGGTTCAGGTGAACCAAACCGCAAAAAAGTGGGCAGCATCACCTGGGACCAGATCAAAACCATCGCAGACGATAAGATGGCCGATCTGAACGCATTCACTGTTGAGTCAGCCATGAGCATGATCGCAGGTACAGCAAGATCTATGGGTATAACTGTAACTGGAGATTCTCCGCTTAAAAAGTAAGACATGGCAAAGTTGACTAAAAAACAAAAAGAGGCTGCAGCAAAAATCGACAAGAACAAACTGTATACTTTGAAAGACGCATCTGCGCTGATCAAAACAGTTGCTTCGGCGAAATTTGACGAGTCTGTGGATATCGCCGTACGTTTGGGCGTAGATCCTAGAAAAGCAAACCAGATGGTACGTGGCGTTGTTACGTTGCCACACGGAACCGGTAAAGACGTTCGCGTTTTGGCGCTCGTTACCCCGGATAAAGAAGCAGAAGCGAAAGCCGCTGGTGCAGACCACGTAGGTTTGGACGATTACCTGCAAAAAATCAAAGACGGTTGGACCGATATCGACGTGATCATCACCATGCCGGCTGTTATGGGTAAACTGGGGCCACTCGGCCGTGTACTCGGACCGCGCGGACTCATGCCGAACCCTAAAACCGGAACCGTTACGATGGACGTAGCCAAGGCGGTTGCTGAAGTAAAAGCCGGTAAGATCGACTTCAAAGTGGACAAAACAGGTATCGTTCACGCGGGTATCGGAAGAATTTCTTTCGACGCGGACAAGATCACTGAGAACGCCCACGAAATCATTCAAACATTAATTAAACTGAAGCCAACTGCGGCCAAAGGTCAATACATCAAGAGCATCCACTTGTCAAGCACAATGAGCCCTGCGATTCCTTTGGATACGAAAGCGGTCTAAGTAGTTATACATTAAATCATGACAAGAGAAGAAAAATCACAAGTGATTGCTGAGTTGACCGAGCGTTTGGGGAATTCAAACGTAGTCTACATTGCAGATATTTCAGGATTGGATGCAGAAGCTACTTCTAACCTCAGAAGAACTTGCTTTAAAGCAGGTATCGAGTTGGCTGTAGTGAAAAACACCTTGCTTGAAAAAGCGATGGAAGCTTCTGACAACGATTACGGCGATTTGCCGTCGACGTTGAAAGGAAACACGTCGATCCTGATCGCAGAGAACGGAAACGCTCCTGCAAAAATCATCAAAGAATTCCGCAAAAAGTCTGACAAGCCCGTTTTAAAAGGTGCTTTCATTCACCAGGCCGTTTTTATCGGAGACAACCAACTCGATGCCCTGATCGCACTCAAGTCGAAAGACGAAGTGATCGGAGAGATCATCGGACTGTTGCAATCTCCGGCTAAGAATGTTGTTTCTGCCCTTAAATCGGGTGGTGGAAAAATTGCAGGAATCGTTAAAACCTTGTCTGAAAGATAATACCGATAGACTCGAAGGATTCAAGTTCGAAATTAACCGGCAGCATTTGCCTTTCGACTTTAAGACTTTCGACTTTCGACTTTCGACAAACCCAGCCCTCGCGCACTATTAATAAATTATATTTTACAAACTATTTAAAACGATAGAAAAAATGGCAGATTTGAAACAATTCGCAGAACAACTGGTTAACTTGACAGTAAAAGAAGTTAACGAACTTGCTACAATTTTGAAAGACGAGTACGGAATCGAGCCTGCAGCTGCTGCTGTAGTTGCTGGTCCTGCTGCTGGTGGTGCTGGCGGAGACGCTGCTGCTGCTGAAGAGCAAACTGAATTTACAGTTGTCTTGAAAGATGCTGGTGCTTCTAAATTGGCAGTTGTAAAAGCAGTTAAAGAATTGACCGGTCTTGGTTTGAAAGAAGCAAAAGACCTCGTTGATGCTGCTCCTGCAAATGTGAAAGAAGGCGTTTCTAAAGACGAAGCTGAAGGCTTGAAAAAATCTTTGGAAGAAGCTGGCGCTGTAGTTGAGCTTAAGTAAGCTTACCCGGTTGCAAAATCTAGGTTTAGGCCTTGGGAAACGCTCCCAATGGCCTAAACCATTTTTCGTATAAGGAATTTGTCCTTTGTTAACGAAAATTTTAACCCGTACGAAGAAAGAAAATGAGCGAGCTTGGTTCATTTTTAAAGAGGTATCGGTTATCAAAAGAAAGCAGTGTTTTACACAACAAACTACTTTTTTTTAATCAAAATTTTGTCCATTGATGATTACAAATCAAACAGAAAGATTGAATTTTGCCTCGACCAAAAACATCCCCGATTATCCGGATTTTCTCGATGTTCAGGTCAAGTCGTTCAAGGATTTCTTCCAATTGGAAACCAAATCTGACGAAAGAGGCAACGAAGGCTTGTACAACACCTTCATGGAAAACTTTCCGATCACGGATACCCGCAACAACTTCGTTCTGGAATTCCTTGATTATTTTGTTGACCCGCCACGTTATAGCATTCAGGAATGTATAGAGAGGGGATTGACGTACAGTGTGCCTTTGAAGGCGCGTTTGAAACTGTATTGTACAGATCCGGAGCATGAGGATTTTGAAACGATTGTACAGGATGTGTACCTTGGTACGATCCCTTACATGACGCCAAGCGGAACTTTCGTCATCAACGGCGCCGAGCGCGTGGTCGTATCGCAATTGCACCGTTCGCCGGGCGTTTTCTTCGGACAGTCGTTCCACGCCAATGGAACCAAATTATACTCAGCCCGTGTCATCCCGTTCAAAGGATCATGGATCGAATTTGCGACCGATATCAACAGCGTCATGTATGCCTATATCGACCGTAAAAAGAAATTACCGGTAACGACTTTGTTCCGCGCTATCGGATTCGAAAGAGACAAGGACATCCTTGAGATCTTCGACCTTGCAGAAGAGATCAAAGTTTCCAAAACCGGACTCAAAAAATACATCGGACGCAAACTCGCGGCGCGTGTGCTGAACACCTGGCACGAAGATTTCGTAGACGAGGATACCGGAGAAGTGGTATCGATCGAGCGTAACGAAATCATCCTCGACCGCGATACCATCATCGACAAAGACAACGTAGAGGAGATCATCGATTCAAACGTCAAGTCGATCCTGCTCCACAAAGAGAACAACAACCAGGCAGATTACGCAATTATCCACAATACATTGCAAAAAGACCCGACGAACTCTGAAAAAGAAGCCGTCGAGCACATCTACCGCCAACTTCGTAATGCCGAACCGCCTGATGAAGAGACGGCGCGTGGCATCATCGATAAATTGTTCTTCTCTGACCAACGCTACAACCTTGGGGAAGTAGGCCGTTACAGAATGAACAAAAAACTCGGTCTCGATATCCCGATGGAAAAGCAAGTCCTGACCAAAGAGGATATCATCACGATCGTCAAATACCTGATCGAACTCATCAACTCGAAAGCGGAGATCGATGATATCGACCACTTGTCCAACCGTCGTGTACGTACGGTAGGCGAGCAATTGTCCCAGCAGTTCGGCGTAGGTTTGGCGCGTATGGCCAGAACGATCCGCGAAAGAATGAACGTTCGTGACAATGAAGTATTTACGCCGATCGATCTGATCAACGCGAAGACTTTGTCGTCTGTCATCAACTCGTTCTTCGGGACCAACCAGCTGTCTCAGTTCATGGACCAGACGAATCCATTGGCCGAGATCACGCACAAAAGAAGATTGTCCGCACTCGGACCAGGTGGTCTTTCCAGAGAGAGAGCCGGTTTCGAGGTACGTGACGTCCACTATACGCACTACGGTCGTTTGTGTCCGATCGAAACGCCTGAAGGACCGAACATCGGACTCATTTCATCGCTTTCCGTTTATGCGAAGGTCAACGGAATGGGCTTTATCGAAACGCCTTACCGCAAGGTAACCAACGGCCAGGTCGACCTGACTTCTGAGCCGGTTTATCTTTCGGCAGAAGAAGAAGAAGGCAAAATGATCGCGCAGGCGAACATCGAAATGGGCAACGACGGAAACATTACCGCAGACCGTGTAATTGCACGTGAAGAAGGCGATTTCCCTGTCGTTGAGCCGAATGTTGTACATTATACAGACGTTGCGCCTAACCAGATCGCGTCGATTTCTGCGTCATTGATCCCGTTTTTGGAGCATGATGATGCGAACCGTGCTTTGATGGGATCGAACATGATGCGCCAGGCCGTGCCGTTGTTGCGTCCTGAAGCGCCGATTGTCGGAACCGGACTCGAGCGTCAGGTGGCTTCGGATTCACGTGTTCTGATCAACGCAGAAGGCCACGGAACCGTAGAATATGTAGATGCAAACATCATCACGATCAAATACGACCGCACTGAAGAAGAGCGCATGGTTTCGTTTGAATCCGATGAGAAAACATACAACTTAATTAAATTCCGCAAGACCAACCAGAGTACGTCGATCAACCTCAAGCCGATCGTCCGCAAAGGCGACCGCGTGATCCCTGGACAAGTCTTGTCTGAAGGTTATGCGACGCAAAACGGCGAACTCGCACTCGGACGTAACCTTAAAGTGGCGTTCATGCCGTGGAAAGGGTACAACTTCGAGGATGCGATCGTAATTTCTGAGAAAGTCGTACGCGACGATATCTTTACGTCGATCCACGTCGATGATTATTCACTTGAAGTGCGCGATACCAAATTGGGTAACGAAGAATTGACGAATGACATCCCGAACGTTTCGGAAGAAGCGACCAAAGATCTCGACGAAAACGGTATGATCCGCATCGGTGCAGAGGTGAAACCTGGCGACATCCTGATCGGTAAGATCACGCCAAAAGGCGAGTCTGACCCGACGCCGGAAGAAAAGCTCCTCCGCGCGATCTTTGGTGACAAGGCCGGCGACGTGAAAGATGCTTCACTCAAGGCTTCTCCATCGTTGCACGGTGTCGTTCTCGACAAAAAGTTGTTCGCCAGAGCGGTAAAAGACAAGAGAAAGCGCACCAAGGACAAAGACGATCTGGGCGCGCTTGAAATGGAATTCGAAGTCAAATTCCAGGAGCTCAAGGAAAAACTCGTAGAGAAATTGTTCCTGATCGTCAACGGCAAAACGTCTCAGGGCGTCATGAACGACCTGGGCGAGGAAGTATTGCCAAAAGGCAAGAAGTACACGCAAAAAATGCTGTACGCGGTCGAAGATTTCGCACACTTGTCTAAAGGGCAATGGGTAGCCGACGACGCAACCAACAAACTCGTCAACGACTTGATCCACAATTACAAGATCAAACTCAACGATTTGCAGGGCGCTTTGCGTCGGGAGAAATTCACGATTACCGTTGGTGACGAATTGCCGGCAGGTATCCTGAAACTCGCAAAAGTCTACATCGCCAAGAAACGTAAATTGAAAGTAGGAGATAAGATGGCGGGACGCCACGGTAACAAAGGTATTGTTGCCCGCATCGTGCGCCACGAAGACATGCCGTTCCTCGAAGACGGAACGCCGGTCGATATCGTACTGAACCCGCTGGGTGTACCTTCGCGTATGAACATCGGCCAGATTTACGAAACCGTACTCGGATGGGCCGGCCAGAAACTTGGCAAGAAGTTCGCCACGCCAATCTTTGACGGTGCGACACTTGACGAAATCAACGCATTGACAGATGAAGCGGGCATTCCGCGTTTTGGCCACACATACCTCTACGACGGCGGAACCGGAGAGCGTTTCCACCAGCCGGCAACTGTTGGTGTGATCTACATGCTCAAGCTGGGTCACATGGTCGATGACAAGATGCACGCACGTTCGATCGGACCTTACTCGCTCATCACGCAGCAACCGCTCGGTGGTAAGGCGCAGTTCGGTGGACAGCGTTTTGGAGAGATGGAGGTTTGGGCACTCGAGGCTTACGGCGCATCGTCGACGCTTCGCGAGATCCTTACAGTCAAATCGGATGACGTCATCGGAAGAGCCAAGACTTACGAAGCGATCGTAAAAGGCGAAACCATGCCGGAACCGGGCTTGCCAGAGTCATTTAATGTATTGATGCACGAATTGAAAGGCCTTGGTCTGGACATTCGTTTGGAAGAATAAATAAGTCGAACGTCGAACGGGGGGTCAAATGACTTTCCTGGTTCGACATGAGACATTCGACATTCGACAAAAATTTTCATTCGTCAAAAGTTCAGGTCTTTCAGACTTTCGACTTTCGACTTTCAGACAAAAAAGGAAATGTTATGACTATGATGAATAACAGAAATAAAGACAAAAACCCTGTAAAAAGGTTTGACAAGATCTCGATCGGACTCGCTTCTCCTGAGTCGATCCTGGCCGAGTCAAGAGGTGAGGTGCTCAAGCCCGAAACCATCAATTACAGAACCCATAAGCCGGAACGCGACGGATTGTTCTGCGAGCGCATCTTTGGACCTGTAAAGGATTTCGAATGTGCGTGCGGCAAGTACAAGCGCATCCGCTACAAAGGCATTATCTGCGACCGATGCGGCGTGGAAGTGACCGAGAAAAAAGTGCGTCGCGACCGCGTCGGGCACATCAATCTGGTCGTCCCGATCGCACACATCTGGTATTTCCGTTCGTTGCCGAATAAAATCGGTTACATCCTCGGATTGCCATCCAAAAAACTCGACATGATCATCTATTATGAGCGTTATGTCGTGATCCAGCCGGGTATTGCCAAAAATGCCGACGGTGATGCCGTACAAAGACTCGACTTTTTAACAGAAGAAGAGTATTTGAACATCCTGGATTCTTTGCCGCAGGACAACCAATACCTCGACGATTTCGATCCGAACAAGTTCATCGCCAAGATGGGCGCCGAGTGTATCATGGATTTGCTCGCGAGAATCGACCTCGATGCCTTGTCGTATGAGTTGCGCCACTCGGCCAACAACGAAACGTCAAAACAGCGTAAAACCGAGGCTCTGAAGCGTTTGCAGGTGGTGGAATCGTTCCGTGAATCGAATGAGAACCGCGAAAACCGTCCGGAGTGGATGATCATGAAGGTCGTTCCGGTCATCCCGCCTGAATTGCGTCCGCTCGTGCCGCTTGATGGTGGCCGTTTCGCTACATCGGATTTGAACGATTTGTACCGACGCGTGATCATCCGCAACAACCGTCTCAAGCGACTCATGGAGATCAAAGCCCCTGAAGTGATCTTGAGAAACGAAAAGCGTATGTTGCAGGAATCGGTGGATTCATTGTTCGACAACACGCGTAAAGCATCTGCCGTTAAGACCGAATCAAACCGTCCGCTGAAGTCGCTTTCCGACTCATTGAAAGGCAAGCAAGGCCGTTTCCGTCAGAACTTGCTCGGTAAGCGTGTCGATTATTCGGCGCGTTCGGTTATCGTCGTAGGGCCTGAGCTTAAACTATTCGAGTGCGGACTTCCGAAAGACATGGCCGCCGAATTGTACAAGCCGTTCGTGATCCGCAAACTCATTGAGCGCGGCATCGTCAAGACGGTCAAATCGGCCAAGAAAATTATCGATAAAAAAGAACCTGTTGTTTGGGATATCCTCGAGAATGTCATCAAAGGACATCCGGTGCTCCTGAACCGGGCCCCTACTTTGCACCGTTTGGGTATCCAGGCGTTCCAGCCGAAACTCATCGAAGGTAAGGCGATCCAGTTGCACCCGCTTGTATGTACGGCGTTCAACGCGGATTTCGACGGTGACCAGATGGCGGTACACTTGCCACTCGGCCCGGAAGCGATCCTCGAAGCGCAACTTTTGATGCTGGCCTCGCACAACATCCTGAACCCAGCCAACGGTGCGCCGATCACGGTTCCATCACAGGACATGGTTTTGGGTCTGTATTACATGACCAAAGAAAGACTGACCACTCCGGATTTGAAAATCCTTGGAGAAGGCCTGACGTTCTATTCTGCAGAGGAAGTGAACATCGCCCTCAACGAAGGCCGTTTGGAACTCAACGCACGTGTGAAGATCCGTGCGAAAGATTTCAACGAAAACGGAGAATTGGTTTGGAAAATCATCCAGACGACTGCCGGACGCGTACTCTTTAACGAAGTGGTTCCGGAAGCCGCAGGTTACATCAACGAGGTCTTGACCAAGAAATCACTGCGTGACATCATCGGTAAGATTTTGGCTGTAACCGACGTTCCAACAACGGCGCAGTTCCTCGACAACATGAAGGACATGGGTTATAAATTCGCATTCCGCGGCGGATTGTCGTTCTCTTTGGGCGATATCATCATCCCGGAAAAGAAGGAAGAACTCATCGCCGATGCACGCGAGCAGGTCGAAGGCATTTCGATGAACTACAACATGGGTCTGATCACCAACAACGAGCGTTACAACCAGGTCATCGACGTTTGGACCTCTACCAACGCATTGCTTACAGAGCTTGCGATGAAGAACATCCGCGAAGACCAGCAAGGATTCAACTCGGTGTATATGATGCTTGACTCGGGAGCGCGTGGTTCGAAAGAACAGATCCGTCAGCTGACCGGTATGCGTGGACTCATGGCCAAGCCGAAGAAATCGACCGCAGGAGGTGGAGAGATCATCGAGAACCCGATCCTTTCGAACTTTAAGGAAGGTCTTTCGATCCTCGAATACTTCATCTCGACGCACGGTGCACGTAAAGGACTCGCCGATACGGCATTGAAAACGGCCGATGCGGGTTATCTTACGCGTCGTCTGCACGATGTATCGCAGGACGTCATTGTCAACCTTGACGATTGCGGAACATTGCGCGGCATCGAAGTATCGGCACTCAAGAAAAACGAAGAAGTTGTGGAAGGCCTGGGCGAAAGAATCCTCGGACGCGTTGCGTTGCAGGATGTCATCAACCCGCTGACCACAGAAATATTGGTACACGCCGGTGAGCAGATCACAGAGGCGATCATGAAAAACATCGAAGCTTCTCCGGTAGAAGCCGTTGAAGTGCGTTCGCCACTGACCTGCGAGGCCCTCAAGGGAATCTGCGCCAAGTGTTACGGACGTAACCTGGCTACTGGAAAAATGACGCAAAGAGGTGAAGCTGTAGGTG
>JAEWLN010000162.1 GCA_023457535.1 Bacteroidota bacterium | reverse complement strand
CCCGGATAGAGTGCCGTGTTAAAGAATTGCCCGGAATCCTGCTCGATTGTGGGCTGGAAGTTATCCGGATAACCTGTTCTGCGGTAGTTGTTGTATGGCTCAACACCGTTACCCCATGCGGCGATGTAATATTCTTTGATGATGATCTGCAGTTTGTTTGCAACATCTGAAAATGAATCATAACGACCCAGAACAAAATTCAGGTAAGGACCTACTTCACTTGCAATATCAGCATCCGTTGGCTCCCCAGGTTGTTGTGGCAGGAACGTCGTTACTTTTGTGATCGATTGCCTGATACCCTCTTCCAGTTCCGCTCTGGCATCACCCGTAGTGGCTACACCGGTCAGAATTAATTCGGCCTTGATAAAATGTACGAAGGAAGACATTACAATTGGCATGATTCCCTGACCCAAAGCGCCTCTTTCACCAGCCGTATCCACAACAGGCGTAGGCGATCCGATCGCACCGCCGGCCGGATACAATCCTACCACAGTTCTCAAATCGTCATCTGCCGGAAGTCCGGACCAGTCACCGTGGTCACGCCCAAGGTAAAGGTTCGAATCTACTGTACAATAAGGAGCGTTGATGGCAGTGTCGTAGAATGAATCATACTCATCATCATCATAGTGATCAGGTCTTGTAACAGAGAACAAACATGGCACAGTCTGGCTGTTAACACTGTTTCCGGAAATGGCAGCAACTTGTCTGAAGAAGTAGTATTCTTCTCTAGGATCGCTGATGGCCGCGCCTTTTTCAGCACTCACAGCCCACATGAAATAGTTACCCAGGTAAGGGGCACCACCAAACTCATAACTTGCATTGTACTGCGGATGTCTCGAATTTGGCAAATCGCGCTCGCTTCCATATCTGAAAGCAAAATCCTCTTCGATGGTATCAATGATGTTGTTTTCCGCTAAAATCGCATTGACTTCAGAAGCTACATTGACGCCGCCAAAACTTGATTGAAGTCTTGCATTGTTAAGCATTTTAAGCTTAAGCGTATTGGCCAGCGTAATCCAGGCCGGCGCATTTGGATTGCCTTCTGTACCGCCGTAATAAAGATCTCTTGCTTGCGACTCGCTCGGCATGTTCAACAAAGCGATGGCATCGTTCAACTCATTGTATACGCCTGCATAAACCGCTTCGCTGCTGTCGAATTTAGGAGAAAGGTTGCTGTTTCCCTGCAACGCTTCAGAGTAAGGAATGTCGCCATACATGTCGACCATGGTCATCAATACATAAGAACGGATAACTTTAGAAGCGCCCAAAATGAAGTTTTCGTCCATCTCGATTGCCTTTGGCTCCATGACCTTAATGGCGTTGAGTATCAGATATCCGTTGGTCCAGTTGGTATCGAAGTTGACCGGAGCGAACGCATTGTTGTACGTGTTCCCGCCTGTCATTGCCATTTGTCTGGTCACGCGCTGTGTAAACGTGTTGGCAGAGTTCACAAAAACCGGCAACTGCAGCTGCGCATAGTTAAACGTATAAATAGGGTCTAAGTAATTTTCAGCCAATGCACTCGGATCTTCATTTTGATCCAAATCCATTGTCTCGCACCCCGCAAGCCCCAAAAAGGCGGTTGCTAAAAAAAGGTGAATAATATTTCTTTTCAGTTTCATTTTTTTTAGAATGTTAAATTGATATTGAATCCATATCGCTTGCTCGAAGGTCCGGTCAGATAATCGAATCCACGACCGTTACCAACACCCAAACTCATTACCTCCGGATCGAAATTCATGTGCTCAGGGAAGTTAAGCGCTTTGAACCAAAGGTTTTGCCCGATCAGTGAAATCGACATCTTTCCAAAAGGCGTTTTTTCCAAAATTTTCTTAGGCAGGTTGTAAGACAATGAGATTTCTCTCATTCTCAAAACTGTTCCGTCATAAACCGATTGCTCGTCGATGAAGAAACCGGAGTTGTTGAATCCGTACTGCGTAGCGCCGATCTGGATGGTATTAATGTTACCATTGGCGTTGACACCAGGCAACACATAAGTTTGCGAACGATCGAAGTTAGTATCCTCAGTCACCCCACGCGAAAGCAATGCGTTGGCAGTGTTAGAGAAGATATCGCCTCCTTGCGTGTATTCAAACTGAAATCCAAACGTCAAGTTCTTGTAAGAAAATTCATTAATTACGGTTGTTTGCCATTCCGGGTTCGGATCACCGATTTCTGTAAGTTCATTGTTCACTACATAGTTTCCGTCTGCTCCTACCACATAGTTGCCGTTGCCGTCGCGTTGGATAGAGCTACCCAGGATCACACCGTATGGACGTCCTGGAACTGCAAAGTTACCCAAGTTCGTAAAACCGGCAATACCGAGTCTTTCGATACCCAGACCAAGTTCATCAACCATGTTCTTATTTTTGGTAAATGTTCCTGACAAGTTCCAGTTGAAGCCGTCGCCATCATTTCTGATCACGCCAAGACTCACACCAAGCTCGACACCTTTGTTACTTACCTGAGCAATGTTGTCAGTACGGCCGATATAACCTGAAGCAGGATCAAGTTCTCTGTCGATGATCAAATCTTTTGAACGCTTGTCATACAATGAAAGGTCGATACCTACCCTGTTGTCAAAGAACTTCGCTTCCAGACCAAATTCCACTTCCTTGAACAATTCAGGTTTCAGATCGAGGTTTCCAACGTAAGGGTTTGGCGAGATCGTGTTGACTGTCTGGTCAGAACCTTGAGGGTTAAATGCACTGGTTTGTGCAGACAATCCGATAATCGTCTGATAAGGTCTCGGGAATCCAGCCGATGAACCATATCCGATTCTCAACTTCATGTAATTGACGGTGCGGTTGTTCTTAAGTGCTGTAAACGCATCGGTCGGAACAAATGAAAGCGACGCAGACGGATAAAACAAAGAACGGTTTTCTTTCTGCAAAGAAGAGAAATAGTCATTTCTTCCTTGCAAGTTCAGGTACAGGAATTTTCTGAATGCAAGCGTGGTACTGGCATAAACACCCAGAATGTTAAAGTTCTGCTTGTAGCTCTGGCCTTGGTGCACTTCGTAGTTCTGGTGCTCGTTGAAGTCGAATACGAACTGGTTGAAACTGTCCAGACGCGTATAGTCGTAATTTTCGCCTCTTGAGTTGAAACCTACTGTTCCGTCGAGTACCCACGTTTCGTTTTTGTCGAGTTCCTTGTTGAAATTGTAGCTCAACGTGTGGTCAAAAATGGTGTTCTCGTTGTTGGTTGTTCTCATGTAACCATCGTTGTATTGGTTACTACCTCTGTTGATGTAATATCTCTTTCTCTGAGAATAGTTGTCCAATGTCAAACGGTAAGAAATGTTCGACCATGAGTTGATTTCGTACGATGTCGTAAAGTTTCCAAAGAAACGTCTTACAGACTCATCATCGCTTGAGTTGGCCAACAACCATCTTGGGTTGGTAATATCCCTTCTGTAGAATACAGATTCCTGTGTATCCGGGTTAGAATATGGAAGACCGAATAAATCAAAGTTTCTAGGCGTATAGAAAATAGTTGAGAAAGTAGATGGCGTTACGGCACCTGAACCGTATCCGTAACCCGTCAATGGAGCGGTTTTATCCGTTCTGACGTAGTTCATGGTAGTAGCAAATGTGAATCCGTTCGACAATTTGGTAGTACCACCGGCACTGAGGTTCAAACGCTTGTAAGTGTTGTTGTCGATAAAACCGGAATCATCGGTATTACCCACGTTCATGTTATAGCTGGTATTGTCAGATCGGCCACCCACGTTAACTGATGTCGTATTCACCCGTCCTGTAGAAAAGAACGGACGCACGTTGTTATGCGGTCTCCAGTCCACTCTTACACCTTGGTATTCAGGAAACACGTTAGCTCCATAATACTCATAAGGGTGAGGCACCTTTCCGTCCCATCCGATACCGCTCTCTCCTCTGGTAGCAAAGCTTGGCCCCCAGTTTCCATAAGTAGTACGGTAATCGTTATCGTTACCTACACCATAATTATTCTGGAAATCAGGCAATGAGGAGATCTCAGTCATAAACATCGATTGGGTAAGGGTAACCTCCATCTTTTTGTTGATGTCTTTGGTGTTACCTGATTTGGTAGTAACCAATACAACCCCTTTTGAACCGGCAGAACCGTAAAGTGTTGTAGCGCTCAAACCTTTCAAGATACTGATCGACTCAATATTGTTCGGATCCAGATCGAGGAAACGGCTTGATGCGTTCGTCGCGCCTTCTACAAAGTTTCCGTCAGTGTTTGTATCGGAGTTGAACGGAATACCGTCTACCACGAAAAGCGGCTGGTTACTTCCGGTGATCGAAGAATAACCACGAATAATAATATTGGTACCTGAACCTGACAAACCACTTGTTTGCTGAATGTTCACACCCGGCGCTTTACCGGTCAACGCACGAACCACGTCTGTAGAAGGCTTGGCTGCAAACTCTTCTGCCTTGATCGTCGTCACGGCATAACCCAACGCTTTCTTCTCTTTTTTGATACCTTGCGATGTAACGACCACCTCACCGAGCACCTGCGCATCCGGCTTCATCGTCACATTCATTTTGTTTGAAGCACCAACGGTCATCGAAATGTCTGCGTATCCTACAAACGAGAATACCAAAACATCTCCGGCCTTGGCTTTGATGGCGTAATTACCGTCAAAGTCAGACTGCGCGCTGGCTTTCGTATTTTGGTTGATAACGTTTACCGTAGGCATAGGCAAGCCTCCCTCGGTAATCGTACCGGTAATCGTTTTCTCCTGTGCAAAAGAAAACTGCATTGAGAACGCTAGCAATAGCGCAAAAATCCACTTGAACTTAGATCTCATATTAAATTTATTTGAGTTAGTTATTTCGCAAACTTCTTAATAATTTCTTAATTAACCAAATTAATATATCCACGGGCGGCTGTTAAAAATTATGTTATGTTAATATTAACTTATGAAAGTTCTCTTACAGATGCCAACACCGGTTAAAAGGTTGGCATAATTTTTTACTTTTGTCAAAAATTTTCCCCGATGCTGCTCTCGCGCTTTTCAGAACACCTTTTTGAAGCCGGAACCGATGAGGCCGGACGCGGATGCCTGGCCGGTCCAGTCACCGCAGCCGCCGTGATTCTGCGCGAGGAATTTCACCACGATCTGCTCAACGACTCCAAACTGCTCACTGAAAAACACCGCAATAACCTTCAGCTATTTATCGAGCAACACGCTGTTTGTTATGCCGTTACGCACTTAGACCCGGCCGTGATCGACGAGATCAATATCCTGAACGCATCGATACGCGCCATGCAGGAATCGATCGAAAAACTGCACACCACACCTTTATATATTATCGTAGACGGCAACCGGTTTAAACCCGTCGGACAAATCCCGTACAGTTGCATTGTCAAGGGCGATTCCAAATACAAAAGCATCGCCGCGGCGTCGGTGCTGGCCAAAACGTACCGCGATGCTTACATGGAGAAAATCCACGAGGAATTCCCGATGTACAATTGGAAACAAAACAAAGGCTATCCTACGGAAGAACACCGCGAGGCCATCAGAAAATACGGCACGACCAAGTACCACCGGATGAGTTTCAGATTACTTCCGGACCAATTGTCGTTTGATTTTGAGGAAGATTTGAGTTTTCCCGGAGTTCGGCTTCAAATAACAACGCAAAGTGATTTTTGATTTTGATTTTGACCGATTCCATATCGACCGAATCCACTCCCAACTCCACATTTAAAGAAGTCACCGATTTTCCCCGGATCCCGCACGGAATCATATGATCAAAGTAACCCAAATCGGCATTGACATTGAGCGCAAAACCGTGCATGGTCACCCATCGCGAGGCACGCACGCCCATGGCACAGATCTTACGCGCGAACGGCGTCCCGACATCGAGCCACACACCTGTCTCACCGGGGCTTCGCGTGGCGCTGATTCCATAATCGGCCAGCGTCAGGATGATGACCTCTTCGAGCAAACGCAGGTATTTGTGAATATCGGTAAAAAAATTGTCGAGATCCAGAATCGGGTAGCCGACAATTTGACCGGGACCGTGATAAGTGATGTCCCCGCCGCGGTTGACTTTGTAGAACGTAGCATTTTTCTCGGCCAATTGCTTTTCGCTGATCAGCAGATTGTCTAAATCCCCGCTCTTACCAAGCGTATAAACATGCGGATGTTCGACCATCAGAAAGTAATTGGGTGTAGGAAGATGCGTTTCTTCGCGCCGGTTCCTGATTTTGAGATTGACGATCGCATCGAACAGCGATTCCTGGTATTCCCAGATTTGCTTGTAATCGCGAAGCCCGAGATCCTGCATACTGACCACCTTATTCATAACGGTAAATTGAACGGCAAAGGTACGAAACCCCGGCGTGAATAAAATCCCAATTATTTTTTATCGAGCACGACTTCAAGGCTCATTTTGTCAGGTTGCTCAAAATAGTCGGCCAGTGGAAACGGAATGGTGACCGTCTTGCCGTCAGCGCTCAATGTCGCATCGGGATTCGACACTGATTTGACCTCGCGCGGAAAATGATATTTAATAGTGTATTGCGAACCGGACAGCAGCATCTGCATCACGCCGGAAGTATCGCGCACCGCCTTTTGCAGCACCGGATCGATGACGCGCAAGGTGCGTTTGAACACTTTGCCGTCATAGGTGTAGCGCAGTTCGGTATTGCCCGGCTCCATCATCGGACCCAGCGGATTGTCGCGGCCGGCCAATGCATTTTTGCCGTCAAGGGACTGCATGGCTTTTACGGCGTCCATCATGTCCTGCAATTCAGAGGCGCTATTGAAGCTCTTGACAAACGACACTTCAAGCGTTTTCTTTACGGCGCTCATTTGCATGCGCATCCGCACGTCTTCGAACTTTTTGAGCTGCTGTTGTTGGGCGGGCGTCATTTTTCCAATCGTATCGCGCTTTTCATCGAATAACTGTTTGAACGTCATGACCGAATCGATGTCGCTTTTGTCCCGTCCCGACAAGCTGCTCCCCGGCAAGTGCCATTACCCCCGAGGCATCGATGTCAAAAGTCATCGTCCCGCCGCCGTCTTCGCTCAGATAGATATTTTCTGTCAACTGGCAGCCGGTCAGCATCGCCGCCAAAACCATCACCACAAACACGATAGAAATCCGCATAATTATTTTTTAGGAAAACAAATATACCAATTCAGGGCCGATATCGCGTTGCCACATTTGAAACTTTGAGTATCTTTGCGGCTTCAAATTCCAGTACCATGGCCTTATCCGAACAGGAAATCCTGCGTAGAAAATCGCTCGCCGAACTGCGCAATCTGGGCATCGAGCCTTATCCCGCTGCCGCATTTACGACCAATGCCTATTCCGCCGACATCGTGGGCAATTTCGACCACTTCGACGGCAAGGAGGTCACACTTGCGGGCCGGCTGATGTCTTTCCGCGACATGGGCAACGCGTCATTTGCCGAGCTCAAGGATGCAGAAGGCCGCATCCAGATTTATGTCACGCGCGACGATATTTCGACCGATGAGGCCAAAACGATGTATAAGGTCGTTTTTAAAAAATTACTCGACATTGGCGATTTTGTAGGCGTTCGCGGCACGGTTTTCAAAACCAAAGTAGGCGAAATGTCCATCCACGTCCATGAACTCACGGTGCTATCCAAAGCGCTCAAGCCGTTACCGGTGGTCAAAACCGATGCCGACGGCAATGTACACGATGCATTCTCCGATCCCGAACAGCGCTACCGCCGACGCTACGTAGACCTCACCGTCAACGACCACGTCAAAGAAACATTCATCAAGCGCACTAAATTGTTCAATGCGATGCGCAGCTTTTTCAATGACCGCAGCTATCTGGAAGTGGAAACTCCTGTCTTGCAGCCCATTCCCGGAGGCGCGGCCGCACGTCCGTTCGTGACGCATCACAACGCGCTCGATGTGCCGCTGTATATGCGCATCGCCAATGAACTGTACCTCAAGAGGCTGATCGTAGGCGGATTTGACGGCGTTTACGAGTTCTCGCGAAACTTCCGCAACGAGGGCATGGACCGCACGCACAATCCGGAGTTTACGGCCATGGAAATCTACGTCGCCTACAAAGACTATCATTGGATGATGGATTTTTGCGAACAGTTGCTCGAACATTGCGCCATTGCGGTCAACGGGACATCGAAAGTGACTTTTGGTGCGCACGAAGTTGATTTTAAAGCGCCTTACGCACGCGTGACCATGACCGATGCGATCATCAGATACACCGGCTTTGACATCACCGGCAAAACCGAACAGGAATTGTTTGAAGCCGCCAAAAGCATGGGTATCGAAGTAGACGCGACGATGGGCAAAGGAAAGCTGATCGATGAAATTTTTGGCGCCAAGTGCGAAGGTCATTTCATCCAACCTACATTCATTACCGATTATCCGAAGGAAATGTCGCCGCTTTGTAAATCGCACCGCGACAATCCTGACCTCACAGAACGTTTCGAACTCATGGTTTGCGGCAAGGAAATCGCCAACGCTTATTCAGAGCTCAACGACCCGATCGACCAGCGCGGACGTTTCGAACACCAGTTGCTGCTTTCAGAAAAAGGCGATGATGAAGCCGGCGCATTTATCGATGAAGACTTTTTGCGCGCGCTCGAATACGGCATGCCCCCTACGTCCGGAATGGGCATTGGCATGGACCGCCTGATCATGTTCCTGACCAACAATGCGTCGATCCAGGAAGTATTGTTTTTCCCGCAAATGCGCCCGGAGAAAAAGCAATCTGCCGTTGAACTGACAGACGACGAAAAAGTGATTGTCGGACTCCTGCAGTCAGACAACGACCGCAAGATGGACCTTGGAATGCTCAAAGTTTCAGCGGCGCTGAGCGGTAAAAAATGGGATGCTGCGATGAAAAACCTGTCCAAACACGGCCTTGTAAAAGTTACGGTCGACGGCGACATCAAAACCGTCAACTATGTCGGCTGACAACCATAATCAAAAAGCGGAACTGAAAAGTCCCGCTTTTTTTTGCTTTTGGTTGAAATTACAGTTTTTCTGTAATTAACCTTGAATTTAAAATTGTATTTTAGCTCTAGGGAAGGGGGCGTTGGAAGGTTACCCCAACGAAAAAAAATTGAATAGCGATTACAGAAAATCTGTACATTTTGTTAAAGTTTTTCTTGGATTTCTTATAAACTGTAATTCAAATTCACGCTCCAACGGTAATTGTTCTCGACCTTACCATCGGAAAGGTTTTGCGCGATCGGCAACATTGCGTTGATGCCCAGTGAAAAGCCGTTCCGCCCCACTTCCAATCCCGCTTTCCCGAATAAAATAGTCCCCGCCGAATGCGCAATGCGTTGTGCCAACTGAAAATTAGAACCAAACACCTCTCCGGCCACGCCAATTTGCGGCACCCATTTAAACTGACGTTCGATCAGGTAAAACGTCGTCGCCCCATAATTGAACTGGTCTCCAAAGCGGTACAGCTTTTCATTTTCCGTTTTGAGAATATAGGTAAGCATGGTGCTCATACCCAGCGCGCCTTTTTTGAGCACATATTCTGCGGCGATCAGGTAATCCCAGCTTCCCGTTCCAAGTTGGAATCCCGGATTGACACTCCCTTTGTTGTTGGCCGCATCAAACTTTCCGGTAGGAGCTTTGAGTCCGCCGCCCAATTGGAACTTGTGGGTAAAAACAGTGCTGTCGCGCGTGGTTTCATACGCCGTCCACATCGCGAGCAGCGTCGCATCGCCAAGCCCGCTAATGTGCTCGCTGCCCGAGATGCGCCCACGCGAATGAAAATGATACGGCAGGATCACCGACGCTTGTAAACGTCGCACGATCGGGATGCGCGCCCAGACCTGGGCCGTATTGAAATGTTCGCGCACCCAAGGCGAATTGCTGAAAATGCCATCCCTGCTGCGGTAATTTTGGCTAAAATAACGCACCCCGACAAAATTGTTGTTGAACATCGAACTGAATCCCATGCTGCCGCCGTTGGACGAACAGCCGCACGCATCGCAGTCTTCAAATTCCGGTGCGACGCCCAAATGCGGAATCGAATCTCTATTGGCCGAGGCAAACGCTGCAACAGACCACAAAATGGTAAAAATTAAAGTAATTTGTTTCATCGTTAATAGGCTGAGAACCGACGGTCCGATAAATAATCGTAGTCAGTCAGGGTTTTTAAAAAAGCGATCAATGCGATCTTCTCTGCCGCGGTCAATGCGATGCCCAATTGCCCGTCCGGTTTGAGCAGCGGATCCAGTGTCGGCGAATCTGCCACGCCATTTGCATAATGATTGAGCACCGCTTCGAGCGATCCAAACCGGCCATCGTGCATGTACGGCGCCGTTTTTTCGACATTGCGAAGGCTCGGGACTTTAAATTTGTACCGATCGGACGGATTTTCACTTACACCAAACCTTCCCACGTCGTTGATCAGCGGATTGACCGGCAGCCCGTTGTTGCGGAACGAGTGATCGGTTTGCAGATCGGTCGCATGGCACGCCGCGCATTTGGATTCAAATACGGCATAACCGTCGGCTTCGGACGTAGAAAGTGTCCCGCCTTGTTCACCTCGTCTAAATTTGTCGAATTTTGAGTTGGCCGAAACCATCATTGACAGGAACTGCGCCATGGCTTTGAGCATATGCTCGGCATCGATCGGCTTTCCCGGAAACGCAAGATTGAACAAGCGACGGTATTGCGCGTCACCATTGAGCATCGCAATGACCGACGACAAATTGCCGTTCATTTCGATGGCACTCGTAATCGGGATAATGGGTTGTAATTCAAGGTGGTCCGACGCGCCGTCATACATAAATACATCCTGAAAAGCGAGGTTTTGCAACGATGGCGTGTTGCGCATGCCGCTGACCCCTGCGACGCCTTGACTGAACGTATGGCCGTGGTGCGTAAACGCCGATGATTGTTCGTGGCAAAATCCACACGATACCACGCCGTCAGAGGCCAGTCGTCCGTCGTAAAATAATTTCCTTCCGAGCTCAAACCCTTTTTGCGTGGGCGGGTTCAGTGCGAAATCGTAACTGGCCGGTGGAAAATTGGAAGGCAGTTCCACAGCAATCGGCACATCGGAATACCGGGAATCGGCCCACATATCGACCGGGTCCTGACAGCCCGCAACCAGCAGGGCCATCAATACCATTAAATGGATCTTCATAGTCAGTTGGTCCATCGTCAATCGTTGTGCACATGATCGACGGAAAATACTGTGGAAAGGTTCTCCGTGATCAAACCCAGCACCTCGCCGCCCATAATCATCGCGCCCAATCCGCCCGTATTATGGTCCGAGAGCTTGATTTTGTGCAGTCCGTCGATGAGTTGTGAACAGTCAGCAACGACGTGGATTTGCGGTGTGATCGATGGCCGGACGATCGCCTTTTGCGGCAGATCGAGCGTGATTTCGCGGTAATTGTAACCCGTTCCGGTTTTCCCGGTGTGGATCATAAAGTCAGTATCGGAAGCGAGTGGCGAGGTAAATTTGCCTTCAAACGCCACAAATTTATAACCCGCGGACCAACTCCAGAGCATGTCCTGTGCGTCGGCCTGGGCCAAAAGATCGCCCTGACCGCTTGCCCCCAGCGCCCATTGATGCTCATCTACGCCGATGCCAAACCGTATTTGGGTGTAATTTGCTGCCGGAACCCCGTGCAATCTGATCAGTAAGCTCGACGGATCGGATTCGCTGGCGATAAAATAACGCGTACCCGGATAGCGGAACGTTTGACCGTTTTCGTCGGTCAGCGCAATATTGCTGACAATGTATT
>JAEWLN010000161.1 GCA_023457535.1 Bacteroidota bacterium | reverse complement strand
GATGTAGCCTACACCGTCCTGACATTGCGCAAATTCCACGACATTTTTAAAGAGCCGCATTACCTCGAAAAAATGGAAATGGCATTCAACTGGTTCCTTGGCAACAACCACCTCGAGCAGATTATATACAATCCGTGTACGGGCGGCTGTTTTGACGGACTCGAACAACACAATGTAAACCTCAACCAGGGCGCGGAATCTACGGTCAGCTATCTCATGGCGCGACTGACAAGCTACAAATACTTCGGAAACGAAATCGACAGTTACCAGAACCGCCGGAAACTCAAGGCGGCAAAAGTGGCATAAAAAAAGGGAATCGATTGATTCCCTTTTTTGTTCCGGCTTGTTTACGATTTGGCCGGTGATGTAAAATCGGCGTCGGTCAGTTTGAGTTCGCGCGTAACGGTATTATAATCGGTTCCTGACAATTTGTTGGTCAGATAACCCGGAATGACAACCACCCTGAACACCTGATTTTGAATGAAGGCGGCCTGCAACACCGACGGATCCGTATAACCTAAATAAATGCTGATGTCGCTTGTGGTAAAATCAAAGTTGTAATCGAGTTCCTCACCGTTTGAAAAATAATACGTTTTGGGTATCGGCTCCCAGACATCTGTGCCACCATTGCTTTTAAGCCGGTAAAGCAGGATGGAATCTGAATTGAGGATGGCCGGATTCAAATCATAGATGATTCCGAAATATCCCGTTCCGTCGTTGACAAAATTGACATTCCGTATCTCGAACGTTTCGGCCTCAACGGTATAGCCTTGCGGACCCTGCGGACCTTCCGGACCTTCACAGCCGGTAAAGAACGTTCCGGCTACCACGGCCAATAGTAAAAATATCTTTTTCATGGTTTGAAATTTTAATTGTTCATAAATGTATTTCCAAAAACCCAACCAAAAAAGTAAATTAAGCTAATTTTATTACAAAAATGCCACACACGTCCAAACTTTTCATGGCCGTATTGGGTTGCAGGCCCGGCGGAAGGCTGATTGAGCAACACGATGTTTTTTTTGGCGTCGCCGATGCAATGGCCGGTCTGGTGCCGCAGATTAAAGCTTCCTGGCCCGACGCGGGAAAAATCCACATCGATTCGTGGCGCGAGGTCACGGCCGTAAGCGGTTTTTCGATCGAAATAAAGACTGAACCCGCCAACGGCGAACTGCAACTGTATTTTATCAACATGGGCGGGTACAAACCGGACGATCCGGACGAATATCATCATAAGATACTGGTCGTTGCGCCGTCCATGTCCGATGCGGTAAAGCAGGCCAAACAAACGCATTTCTATAAAAATGCCGGTTTTGCGGGCGCTGTATCGCACATTGATGATAAGTTCGGCATAGAAGTGGACGAACTTTACCGCGTCGATCAGATCCTGCACGGGAACCCGAAACACCTGCACATTACGCCAAACGCCCTCGCTACAGCCGATGTTTTGCACATCGGGTATTTGCCTCTTACCAAGTTGCGAAACGTATAATCGTTTGGCCGAATCGTATAAAAACTGCGCGCTTTAGTTGGCCTAAATTTACGCCAAACGCAAACACATGATACATCCCGATACAGAAATCCGATTTATCAACGATATTGTCGGATACGGCGTTGTGGCTACCAAGCGCATCCCGAAAGGCACCATCACATGGGTCCAGGACGAGCTCGACCGCTTGTACCGTCCTGAAGAGGTCGCAAAACTGTCGGCGCTCATGCGCGGCTACCTCGAAACGTATTGCTTTACCAACGGCAAAGGCGAAAAGGTTTTGTGCTGGGACCACGCCAAATATGTCAATCACAGCTTTAACCCCACGTGTTTTTCGACCGCCTACGATTTTGAATTTGCGCTGCGCGACATCGAACCGGGCGAGCAGCTCACGGACGATTACGGCTACCTCAACGTGGAGCGGCCTTTTGAGGCAGTGGATGAAGGAACACAGCGGAAAATCGTTTATCCCGATGATTTGCTGACGTACCATATGCAATGGGATGCGCTGGTCCGGGCGAGTCTGCCTGCCATTTTTAGCCAAAAGCATCAGCCGCTGCGTCCGTTTATTCCTAAGGAAACCTGGAATGCCTTTCAAAAGCTCGAACACGATCCGTCGCAGATGGTGTCTTTGCTCGAATGTTATTATCCGCAAAACGCTGTTGATTTAAATAGAACATTATGAATTTTATCCGAAGTAAAAACAAGAACGCGTTCGAAAAATTTGCAGGACAATCGGCCAAAGCTACGGGAAGTACCACCGCTTTTTGCCTTGCCCTTGCTGCCGTATTGATTTGGGGTTGCACAGGCCCGCTATACGATTTTTCCGAGACCTGGCAGCTGGTGATCAACACCGGCACGACCATCGTCACTTTTTTGATGGTTTTTTTGATCCAGAAAGCCCAAAACAAAGATTCACTCGCCATCCAGCTCAAACTCAACGAATTGGTCGCATCCTATGAATTTGCGAGCAACCGCCTAGTAGATGTCGAAGAAATGACTGAAGAAGAAATGGTCACACTCAAAAAATACTACAAACACCTGAGCAAAATTGCGCAGCTCAAAGACGAAAGCCTGCAGTGTTCGCACTCAATCGAAGAAGCGGAGGAGTTACAGGAATACAAGCAAAAACGCAAAAAATCACGCGGATGACTGCAATGTATTGATGCAATGATTTGCCCGAATCTTGTAAGCAAAACCTTGACCTATCGGGTATATTTGAAAATAACATTAAAAGAAAGATCATGAAAACTGTAAAAATCAGCGCCATGCTGCTCACCGTTGCACTCGCAGCAGGGCTTACCTCGTGTAAAGACCGCGAAACCACCACGGAAGAAACAATGACCGAAACGACCATGGAAACGGACACCATGTCCATGCCACCGGTGACTGAAGAAATACCGGCAGACACCACGACAACCGGAATGCCGTCTGGCGCAGCTTCAGAAACCGGATCTACTCCCGCTCCATAAAAAAAGCCTCCACTCCGGAGGCTTTTTCATCGGTTCTTTTTCCACTACTGACGCACTACTTTTCGCGCAAACGTCCCTTCATCTGTAGTCACGCGCACAATGTAAACCCCTGCAGGCTGACTGCTCAAATCAAGTTCACTGGCCACCAGCATGCCCAGCGCATTGTAAATTTCGACTTGTTTGACTGCGAGCTGGCTGTTGCCCAATTGCAGTTTTCCGCGCGTAGGATTCGGAAACAACACCAAAGGGTTCTGCACTTCAAACCCGTTGGTCTGCAACAATTGCACAGACGTACAATCGCTCATGCTTTCGCAGCCGTTGGTGGTCATCAGACAGGCATAATTTCCGCTGATCTGCGCGGTAAAACTCTGTGCGGTCTGGCCGTCGATAGGCGCATTGTTGTTGTCGCAATCCACCCATTGATAAGTGGTTCCGGCAAGTGTCCGGTCCGCACTGAGCGTCGCATCGGTAAGGGTAACGGCCGTGGTGAAGGCGTTTTGCGAATCGGTGATCACAATGGGAACAGTGATGGAATCGGACTGCGCCGGATTGCAAAAGCCGTTGTTCACCGTCAAAGTCACATGATGCGTGCCCGGACAGGTAAACGTATGCGACGCATTGAGATCGGCCGATGTACTGCCATCGCCAAAATCCCACGTCACCGAGTCGAAATTGGCACTTAAGTTCGAGAATCCAACCGTGGCCGACTGCGTGGCCGGATCATAATCGGTTCCAAACGGGATCAAATTGAACTGCGCCAACGGTTCCAGGCATTGCTGGCCATCTACATAAGTGACCGAAGTGGGGATAAAAAGCCCGAACAATTCCATTCCGTCGGCCTGCAAAACGGGCAAACCGTAGTTTTTGTCAAACCATTTGTAAGATACTGTCGTGGTTGGGATCGGGATCCCGATGCCATTGACGGTAAAGGTGTCTTCGCGCTGCACAACGGTTTTGACCTTCAGTACATTCGGAAACGTCATAAAAGGGGTTTCGAGCGAGCCCCAACCCTGGACGGTATTGGTGCGCGTAATTTCAGCGCCGTACTGTACCTGAAAACCGCTCAGCTCCGGAAGCTCGACATTGAAATGGGCCGTCGAGGTGTACGTATCGCCGTAATTCATCGGAAACTGGTAAATCACATCGGGGGAATCATAATCCACGGCCACTGGAAGCCCGAGCCCGCCAAATCCCATCGTCATCCCGATCATACGCGATTCAAAGCTCGATCCGTTGAGCCGCGCGTGTTCAATGACATTGGTGATCCCGAACTGCTCACCTTCAAACCCGTCGGTCACCAAGCTTGCATGGGTGAAATTGTTGTTGAACTGGCTGTTGCAGTTGAACAGATAGCCGTGCGTAAAACACCATGAAATCTTATAGCCTGAATTGTTGGGGTTCGAGTAGCTGAATGTGCTTTGGGATTGCGCCGACAGGCCGCTGAAATTCCAATGATGGTTCGCGCCTGTTGCGGCAAAATTGAACAATCCCAGCGGTGAGGCCTTGCTCAGGATGATTTCCTGGTTGGCCGCCGCATAATCCGATGATTCGTACGTGATTTGTGCCGTCGCGGCAACACCGCACAAAAGTGCGAGTAAAGTAATTTTTTTCATAAGCGTTCCTTTAAATGTTGTGTAAATACAGGAAGTTAAAAACCTGTGTGATTATTATTTAAATTTAGACAACAATAAAGCAACGCCCGAAATTTATTCGACGAATGAACTGATAATCAGTTAAACAACCCAAAAACAGTCAAAAATCAGCGGGCCGGGTTGTCAGATTGGGCCAAATGCTTCAGTAGCTGAACCACATCCTTTTCGATAATGGCGAGCTGGGAAAGCGTGATGGCCGCAAGTTCCTTTGGCGTGGCGTTCAAAGCCAGTTGTGGCATAAAATCGTCAAGTTCCTTTTTGTGCCAGTAAATATCGAGTAGCTTTTGTTCGATAAGCGCCAAATTGGGCAAATGCGCCGGTTGGTCCGAACTTGCAATAGGTTCCGGGGTTTTCATAGAAGCGAGATTTAGGGAACACAAAGATAAGGTACCCAGCGCGGATTTGCTGTGTTTACCGCACCGAACATGGGTCGAAAACGGGCTGGACCGGCACTTTTTTTCCACAAAAATAGTTGCATTGTTCATAAGCGCCCACCTGTAAAAGATTATCGGAAATGCGACAAAAAAATTGACTACATTTGGGAAAAGCCCGATTATGTCCGACTCAATCAACGAAATCCGCCACGCCGAACAACGCCTGGTGGACGCCCAGAAAAACAGCAATATCGAACACCTCGACTTCCTGATCCACGACGACCTGTTGTTTGTGATGCCTACCCAGGAAATCGCCACTAAAATGATGGACCTGGAAATGCACCGCTCGGGCCGGCTCAAAGTGCTCGCCGCGCATGCAGAAGAACCGCGCATCGCAATAATCGGCGATAACGCCACCGTAATTACCGATGTGCACCTTCGTGTGGAATTCTCCGGCCAGACTTTCGAGGGACTCTACCGCTACCTGCGCCTCTGGAAACAGTTCGACGGCCAGTGGAAAGTAATTGCCGGCAGTTGTTCGATGCTGTAGTGTTTTTGCTAACCTTGATGCAAATCGTGTAACGCCGACGGCCTGATCTTCGCCAACTTAGCGTAAAATACACGACATGCCTGAAGGACCCACCATCGTCATTCTCAAAGAACAAGTGCAGCATTTTGCGCGGCAAATTGTACGCAAGGCTGAAGGCAACACCAAAATCGACCTCGACAGGATCACCGGTCGTAAAGTGAATTGGTTCAGGAGTTGGGGAAAGCACTTTCTGATCGGTTTTGACGATTTTACGATACGCATCCATTTCCTGATGTTTGGAAGTTATCTGATCGACGCCGATAAAGACGCCAGAATCCGTCTCGGACTTACGTTCGACAATGGCAAACTCCAATTCTACGCTGCGGCGGTCAAAGTGCTCGAAGGCGATGTAAAGGCGCATTACGATTTTTCGTCCGATGTGATGAACGATCACTGGAATCCGCGAAAGGCGCGTGCCAAACTCGCAAAGATCCCCGATGCGCTTATTTGCGATGCGCTGCTCGAACAGGACATTTTTGCCGGCGTGGGCAACATCATCAAAAACGAAGTGTTGTACCGCGTACGCATCCATCCTGAATCGCGCACCGGTGCGGTCCCGTCGCGCAAAATCGGCGAAATCATCAAGCAGGCGCGCCTTTACAGCTTTGAGTTCCTCGAATGGAAGAAAAAATTCGTTTTGAAAAAGCACTGGCTGGCACACACCAAAAAAACGTGCGCCAACTGCAAGCGGCCGTTGGTCAAAAAGCACACGGGAACCAAAAAACGGCGCAGCTTCTTTTGTGAACACTGTCAAAAATTACACGTATGAACGCATTGCATATCGGGTGTTCCTCGTTTAACAACCCACGCTGGAAAGGCGTTTTTTACCCCGAAGACCTGCCGCGCAGCAAGTGGTTCGCATATTACGCCGAACATTTCAGCACCTATGAGATCAACGCCTCATTTTACCGCGCCCCCACGGTCAAAAGCCTGCAATCGTGGTATCACAAAGCGCCCGATGCTTTTGTGTTCTCCATCAAAGCCCCGCGCACCATTACGCATTACCGTCGTTTTGCAGAGGTGAAAGAACTGCTGGAAGATTTCTACAGCGTTTGCCGCGACGGACTCCGGGACAAACTCGCATGCGTGTTGTTCCAGCTTCCGCCATCGTTTGAATACACGCCGGAACATCTGGCGCGCATCACAGACCATTTGGACCCAAACTTTTCCAACGTGGTCGAATTCAGAAACGCAACCTGGTGGCATCCGGACGTGTTCGCCACGTTAAAGCGCCACAACATCACATTTTGCCGCGTCAGTTACCCGGGCTTGCCCCAAAGTGTGATGACCACCTCCGATGTGGCCTATGTGAGGTTACACGGCGTGCCGCGCCTGTTTTATTCGGGTTACGGTGTGGATGACCTTCGCAGCTTTGGGTCGGCCGACGCCCCTGACACCTATATTTACTTTAACAACACCGCAGCTATTGACGGCATTCAAAATGCGCTTTTGATGCAAAGTGGTAAGTTTTGAAACATTACTGTTAAATCGTGTAAGTCGATTTTTACGAATAAGTAATATTTTCACGCGCTAAACTATCTCCGATGAAAATATTGTTCATGCTATCCGCCTTATGTTTTGCCCAATGGGTAACGGCGCAAACCGATTCTACAAATCAAAGCATACCACCCGCCACGACCATTGCTTCCCCCGATGCCGGCGTGGCAGACAAAAACGCAGCCGATAAAAAAGAATCCTACAAGATCGAGCCTGAAAAAAACGCCGAAAAACTCGAGCAGATCAAACAACGGCGCGCCAGACACGAGCAAAAAACCATCAAAAAATACAAAGGTAAAAAAGCCGACACCTCCAGAACGCAGTAATGAATCCCACACCCACGTTTTCTTTATCCGCTGCCGCCAAAATGCCCATCCGGCGCAAGCGAAACCGCAAACGCGAAGAACTTTTCAACGTCCTTACGCACGGCGCAGGCGCATTGATGTCTGTGGCCGCCCTGGCCTCGATGGCTTACTTTTCGGCCATGCGCGGTACACCGTTGCAAGTGGCGGTTTCATTAATTTTTGGCGTGAGTTTGCTGCTTTTGTATTCCGCATCGGCCATATACCATGCCATGACGCGTCTGCGCTGGAAAAGATTGTTTCAAACCGTCGATCATTTGTGCATTTACGTGCTCATTGCCGGGACCTATACCCCTGTGGCTTTGCTGGGACTCCAGGGCAGATGGGGTTGGACAGTCTTTGCGCTGATCTGGCTGTTTGCCGCGGCAGGTTTTGCCTTTAAGTTGTCGCCGCTGCGCCGGTTTGAAAAACTCTCCTTGATTTTGTATCTTGTCATGGGATGGCTGATCGTGATCGCACTCGGTCCTTTGATCGACCGCATGGACAGCAAACCGTTGCTGCTGTTGCTCCTGGGCGGATTGTGCTACAGCGGCGGCGTTTATTTTTTTGTGAAGGAAAACCGACCCTATTTTCATACCATCTGGCATTTGTTCGTACTGGCGGGCAGCACATTCCATTTTTTTGGGATTTTTGTCTACCTGTTGCCCTGATGCCTGAAAACAATATTTATGAATCCGATACAATCCATTTTACTGGTAGATGACGATTTCGACGACCGCTTCCTTTTTGAAGAAGCACTTTCCGTTGCGGGTCCCGATATCCGTCTGCAAACCGCCATTGACGGCGTGGACGCACTCGAACAACTCAAGCAAGGTCATCGGCCCGACGTCATTTTCATGGACGTCAACATGCCACGCATGAACGGCATCGACTGTTTGCGCGAACTGCAGCGCACGCCCCTCAGGGACATTCCCGTGATTATGTATTCCACATCCTCGCATTACAAACAGGAATGTGAAGAATGTGGCGCCAACGACTACATTGAAAAACCAAACGACTTTGAACAATTGTGCGCCAAACTCCGGTTGGTTGTCAGTAAAGGACGGCCCATCGCGCCACACGATAAAGCATGATCTTAATTGTAGACGATAAAAAGGAAAACATCCTGCCGCTGAGAAAAATCCTGGACCTGCACGGAATCGAATCCGACGCGGCCGAATCAGGCGAACAGGCGCTGCTCAAAACGCTTAAAAATGACTATTCGCTTATTATCATGGACGTTCAGATGCCCGGCATGGACGGATTTGAAGTGGCCGAAACGCTCTCGGGGAGCAATCGCACCAAGGACATTCCGGTATTGTTCCTGTCGGCGATCAACAAAGAAAAAAAGTATATTTTCAAAGGTTACGCCAGCGGCGCGGTAGATTACATCACCAAACCCGTTGACCCCGATTTGCTGATGCTCAAGGTCAAAACGTTCCTCAAACTCTACCAGCAGCAAAAGGAACTCAAAAAT
This sequence comes from Bacteroidota bacterium, assembly GCA_023457535.1. GTDB lineage: Bacteria > Bacteroidota > Bacteroidia > Flavobacteriales > Flavobacteriaceae > Flavobacterium. Next base: position 6,624 of record JAEWLN010000161.1, on the reverse strand, counting down.
ACGCGCGATTTGCTGTCGATCGAAATTGAGATCAGGAAGGCCGCCGAACAACAACTGCTGCAAGCCAATGAGACACTCGAATTCAAAGTCGCCGAACGCACGCGCGAGCTGATCGCCAAAAACCAGCAACTCGAATTCACGAACCACGAACTCCAGCAATTTACATGGGTCGTTTCGCACGATTTAAAGGAACCATTGCGCAAAATAGAGATCTTCATCCGGATCTTGCAGGAAAAATATTTGTTGGCCGACGAAAAAGCGCACGATTACATCCACCGCACGATCCGGTCTGCAGAACGCATGCGGCAACTCATTACCGACTTGCTCGAATACTCAAGGCTTTCTTCCGATGCAGTCACTGAAACCACGGACCTTAACGAAATCCTGGGCGAAGTGTTGGCCGATTTCGATTATGTGATCGAACAAAAGAAAGCGCGGATCGAAAGCGGGCCATTGCCCCAAATCAACGGCGTTCCGGGGCAATTGCGGCAAATTTTCCAGAACCTGATCAGCAATTCGCTCAAGTTCGCCCAATCCGACCAGCCGCCCGTGATCCAGATTTCATCCCGGCGCATTGCCACGCGGGACTTCAGCGGCGCCCCGGATCCCGATGGCCCGTTTGTGACCATCAGCATTTCCGACAACGGCATCGGATTCGAAGAACACTACCTGGACAAAATATTCAAGATTTTCCAAAGCCTGAACGACCGCAACAGTTACGAAGGCACCGGCATAGGGCTGGCGATCGTCAAAAAAATAATTGAAAAACACAACGGACTCATCACCGCCGAAAGCCGCCCCGGACACGGAGCACGGTTCGTCATGGTCCTACCGGTATAATCCCTCAACCAATGAACAGCAATTTTAGAAAACGATTATTGATCAGTTCGGCCGTGTCGATTGCGATACTGCTGATCAGTTCTACCGCCTCGTATCTGAGCATCCGCAACCTGCGCGCCGGCAACAAACTGGTCAACCACACCCAGGATGTGATCTACAACCTGAACCGATGCTACCATACGTTGATCGAAGCGCAAAGCAGCGTGCGCGGCTATCTTGTAAGCGGGCGGTCCTCGGTGCTCGAACCTTTTAATTCGGCAGAGGCCCGTACCAATTATTACCTCGACCGGCTCGACAAAATTACGGCCGATAACCCGCGGCAGCAACTGCGGCTCAGTACGATCAAACCGCTTCAGATCGAATATTTCCGCTATCTGCAACGGCGCATTGCTGACAAGGCGAATAACCGCAGCGTGGAGGCTGATGAGTTCACGGTATCGCAATCGCCGATCATGCTGCGCATCCGCGCAACGCTGGACCAGATGGAAAACGAGGAAAAAGCGCTGCTTGCCAAACGTATCGCCGACGCCGAACGCTATGCCAATTACAGCGTGTGGCTCATCTTGTGTGCGGCGCTGATTGCCGTTGGGATCAGCTCGTGGTTCTTTGCGCGTATCATGGGCGATTTCAGGGAACGCGCCCGACTGCACCAGGAACTCAAAGAAAAAGATCTCGAAATGGCCAACCGCATCGCTGCCATCTCGGACATTGCGGCCCAGATCTCGCGCGGCAATTACAGCGTTCGCGTTTCTGATGTGCAAAGCGATGCGCTCGGATCGGTTTCCGGATCGCTCAATGAAATGGCGCAGTCGCTCGACGAATCATTTACGCTGCTGTCTGAAAAAGAATGGCTCCAAACCGGCATTGCCCAACTCAGCGACGTGATGCTTGGCGAGAAGTCGTCCGGGCAGCTGGCGCATGATATACTGCAGTTCATCGCCACTTATACCAATAGCAAAGCCGGTATTTTATACACTTTTGACCACGATGCCCTGTATGCCGTTGCGGGCTACAGTTACGATCATCAAGGCAAGCGCCACGAAATCAAATCCGGGCACGGACTTTCCGGACAAGCTTTTGCATCGGGCAGAATGATGGACCTTCGGCTGTCGGAAATCGAGGATCATGCGATCAAATTTGCACTTGGCGAGGTCAAACCGGCCCACGTCGTTGCCATTCCGCTGAACGAGAACGTGGTGACCGGCGTGCTTGAAATGGCCGCGTTGAGAACCTATTCGGCTGCGGAAATGCAATTTTTTGAATCCATCGGCGACAGCATCGGAATTGCACTCAGGGCGGCACAAAATCGGGAACGCATCCAGGAATTGCTCGAAGAAACGCAGGCGCAATCGGAAGAACTCCGCGTTCAGCACATCGAACTCGAGAGCATGAATGCCGAACTCGAAACGCAAACAGAGAAACTGCAAGCGTCCGAAGAAGAATTGCGCGTACAACAGGAAGAACTTCAGCAAACCAACGAAGAACTTGCCGAGCGCAGCACGTTGCTCGAAGAGCGCAATCTCGAAATCCAGAAAAAATCTGAAGATCTTGAACTCAGCACGCGATACAAATCTGAATTCCTGGCCAATATGTCGCACGAATTGCGTACGCCGCTCAATTCGATTTTGCTGCTGAGCCGATTGCTCTCAGAGAACAACGAACAGAACCTGACGGCCGAACAAACTGAATTTGCACGCGTGATCCAGAGTTCGGGTAAAGGACTGCTGGGTCTTATCGACGAAATCCTCGACCTGTCGAAAATTGAGGCCGGAAAAATGGATATCGAACTGCTCGAAGTGCCGCTGGCCGAAATCACGGACAGCCTCAAAGCGCTGTTTACCGAAGTGGCCAAGGAGAAAAATATCGCCTTTGAAATTGCCGATAAAAACGCGCCGCTTGTCATACGCACTGACCGCATGCGCCTGGAACAGATTTTAAAGAACCTGATTTCAAACGCGATCAAATTTACCTCAGAAGGATCGGTTACGCTTGAAGTGCGGCGGCATCCGGTGCACAACGGATTGATCGATTTTATCGTTCGCGACACCGGGATTGGCATTGCACCTGAAAAACAACCGCTCATTTTTGAAGCCTTCCAGCAAGCCGACGGATCGACCAAGCGCAAATACGGCGGTACGGGACTCGGACTGTCGATCAGCCGCGAATTGGCCAAATTGCTCAACGGCCGCATTACGCTAGAAAGCGCGTCGGGCAAAGGCAGTACCTTCACGCTGACCATCCCGATCTCTTCCGCAGCGCCATTGCCGGTTGCCGAGACACGTCCTGCCGAAGCTGCTCCTGCCCCAGCCGATCCGTATGTCAGTCCGGTCATCCCGGATGAAGTCCCGGACGACCGCAGCCAATTATCGGATCACGACAAAGTGATTTTGATTGTTGAGGACGATACGAATTTTGCCAAGTCGCTGCTGGAATTTACGCGAAAGCGCGGCTACAAAGGGGTGGTGTCTGTACGCGGCGACCGGGCGCTGCAGTTTGCGCTGCAGTACAAACCGGTGGGCGTTTTGCTCGACATCCAGCTCCCGATCAAAAGCGGATGGCAGGTCATGGAGGAATTGAAAAACAACGCGCAAACCAAACACATTCCGGTTCACATCATGTCGTCGCACAAACTGCGGCAGGAAAGTTTGCTCAAGGGCGCGGTCAATTTCCTGGACAAACCGGTTGCTTTTGAGCAGATGCCCGATATTTTCAAGCGCATCGAGCACATCATCAACCGGGATTCGCAAAAGGTGCTCATCATCGAAGACAATCCAAAGCACGCCAAGGCGCTTGCGTTTTTCCTGGAAACCAACAGCATCAATTCAGAAATAAAAAGCGAGATCAAAGAAGGTATCAGCGCGCTCCAAAAGGACGACGTGGACTGTGTGATCCTCGACATGGGCATTCCGGACCGCCATTCTTATGAGATACTGGAAAACGTCAAGAAAAACCCCGGACTTGAGAATTTGCCGGTCATTGTGTTTACAGGCCGCAGTTTGTCGATGAAGGAAGAAATCAAACTAAAAAAATACGCCGATTCGATCGTCATCAAAACCGCTTACTCCTACCAGCGCATGCTAGACGAAGTGTCTTTGTTCCTGCATTTGGTCGAAGAGAAAAAAGCGGGCAAAAAAGCGAATTTTATGGGCGATGCGCTCAGCGGCAAGACCGTTTTGCTCGTCGATGACGATGTGCGCAACATCTATTCGCTGACCAAGGCACTCGAGGCCCTCAAAATGAACGTACTGACGGCCATCGACGGCAAGGAAGCGCTCAAGGTTCTGGCCGAAAATCCCAAAACCGATGTGGTGCTGCTCGATATGATGATGCCGAACATGGACGGCTACGAAACCGCCGAACGCATCCGTCAGAATCCCAAATTCAAATCGCTTCCGGTGATTGCCGTGACGGCCAAGGCGATGACGGGCGATCGCGAGAAATGCATCAATGCCGGCGCCTCCGATTACATCACCAAGCCGGTGGACGTAGACCAATTGCTGTCGCTGTTACGCGTATGGCTTTATGACCGAAGATAATGGAAAAGAAAAGGATACTGATTATCGACGACGATGCGCGCAATATTTTCGCGCTGCTGGCCGTACTGCGCGCCAAATCTTTTGAGTGCGTTTCCTGTACGAGCGCTCCGGAAGCAATCGAACTGCTCCAGACCGATTTGCCCGTCGACGCCATTTTAATGGACATGATGATGCCCGATATGGATGGGTACGAAGCCATTCCACTCATCAAGCAAATTCCGCAACGCGCCCAAACGCCCGTCTATTCCGTTACGGCCCAGGCGATGATGGGCGATCGCGAAAAATGCCTTGCCGCCGGCGCTGACGACTACATTGCCAAGCCCATCGACGTAGACCACCTGCTTTCGCTTTTGAACCGGTTGCCATGATTGCCGAACACGAACTCGATTTGCTGATCAACGAGGTCTTTGAAATGTACGGCTACGACTTTGCCGGTTATTCCCGTGCATCGTTCAAGCGCCGCGTGGACCGGCTGATCGACATGGACCACCTGGGTGGATTTGCCGTTTTTTTGTCGCGCGTGCTGTCTGACCAGGCGTATTTCAACCGCATGGTCGAAGAAATTACCGTAAACGTCACAGAAATGTTCCGGGATCCGCCATTTTACAAGGTATTGCGCGAGGAAATCCTGCCCATTGTCGGGACCAAGCCATTTATCCGGCTTTGGCATGCGGGCTGTTCTACGGGTGAGGAAGTGTATTCGATGGCGATACTGCTGCGCGAACTCGGTTTGCTGCAAAAAACATTGCTGTATGCCACGGACATCAATCCATCGGTGCTCGAAATGGCTAAAAACGGCGTGTTCCCGCTCAGGATGATGAAGGATTATTCAGAAAACTACCGCGCTTCGGGAGGAAAACAGGATTTTTCGAGCTATTATACCGCCAATTACGGACATGCAAAATTCGACGAAACATTGGCCCAGCGCATGGTTTTTTCACAGCACAATCTCGTATCGGACCGGTCGTTTAACGAATTTGACCTGATCCTGTGCCGAAACGTACTGATCTATTTCGACAAAGAACTGCAGGACCGCGCACTGGAATTGTTCGACGAAAGTCTGGCGCCGCTCGGATATTTAGCGCTCGGAACCAAGGAAAGCATCAAGTTCTCGACGATCCAGCATCGGTACAAAAAACACGAAAACAGCAAAATATGGCGAAAGACCAAAACGATATGAAAGTGTTGCTTATAGGCGGGTCGGCCGGAAGCCTCGATGTGCTGATGCGCGTCATTCCGGCACTGCCGGTGTTGCGTTCGGTCGCGATGGTCATTGTGCTGCACCGCAAAAACAACGACGATTCGCTGCTCGAAGAATTAATTGCGATCAAATCCAAAACACCTGTTCGCGATACAGAAGACAAAGCACCGCTGCAACCGGGATTTGTGTACATTGCACCGGCAGACTACCATTTGTTATTTGAAACCAACGGGCTGCTCTCGCTCGACGATTCGGAAAAAGTGAATTACAGCCGGCCGAGCATCGATGTATCGTTTGAATCTGCTGCGGTGGCTTACGGAGCGAAAACCATCGGCATATTGCTGTCGGGAGCCAACAACGACGGCACCCATGGACTGCAGGCCATTCAACTCGCGGGTGGCGTCGTGGTGGTGCAGAAACCCGAATCGGCAGAAATGGCGTACATGCCCGAACATGCGATCGCGCATACGTCTCCGGACTATATACTCGATGCTGCACAAATGGTTGCGCTGATCCAATCCATCGACCAGATGGACTGAAATCAATAATATTTTTCCTTGATGTGTTTGATTTCCTGCGTGACGCCCTTGGTGATTTGCTCGGGCGTTGGGTTGGTGCGGTATTTGACCGAAATGATGAGTTGCGATTCATCTTCGCCAAGACTGTGTTTGGTAATTACGCCGTACAAATTGGACGCAATATTGCTGGTAACGCGCGCAATGTCGACAGAAATTTCGCGCAGGTTCGGGATATGGTTTCGCAAATCCTCTTCGCTGCGCTTGACGATATTGTAAAGGTCTGTGTAGTAATCTTTGCTTTCGCTGTTCGTATTGATGACGACTTTCATGTGTGGTACAAATTTTACATGTTTACAAATGATTATACAAATGCCTGTTTGGTAATCCAAATTTAGCGCATAGCAAGGGCCGCGCTTTATATAATCCGCAACCGTAGTTTAAAGATTCCTATACTTTAGCAGTAGGCGCGAAATGTGGTCCAGTCGATGTTCAGCACGTGGGCAACCGTGGAGCGCAGATCGGCTACATC
>JAEWLN010000160.1 GCA_023457535.1 Bacteroidota bacterium | reverse complement strand
GTCCAGAGCTGTACACACGTATCGATTGTCTTGGAAGCTTCTCCCGATTCGAATTCGACGATTTCCACAGGGATTTCAACGGCCAGCGTCGAAAGTAATCTGGGTACGCAGTGCTCGCTTGAACCCGTGTCGCACAAAACGAAAACCTTCGAATACTTGCTTTGGGCGATGTGCGCATTGAGCAGGTTGTAGGCATTTTCGCCAAAATGGATCGGATAGCCGTTGGCCGTAATTGATTGCATGGAGGAGATTTTGGTCCGGCAAAATAACGCATTTATAATCGTTCGGGATGGCTGCGACGAAATTAATTTGATAAAATTTGTGCCGCCGATTTGAAAAATTCGCATTCAAGTCGATTATCTTTGCGCCATCAATCGAACTTCCATGGAGAAAATTTTCGACAACACGCAAGTGGCATTTTCGCTCAAAAGCGACACCGAGCTTGACCGCGCCTATTTTTTGTTCAAACTCATCGACAGCGAGCCGTTGGTACGCATCGGGACGGCGGTGACCAATTTTGCGATCAAGGCGCATTTGCCAGTCGAAGGTTTGATCCGCGCCACGGTTTTCGACCATTTCTGTGGCGGGATCAGCGAAAACGACTGTTTGCCCGTGGTCGATAAAATGTTTACCAAAGGCGTTTCGTCCGTCCTGGATTATTCGGTCGAAGGCAAAGAAGCTGAGGCGCAATTCGATGCAGCGCTGCAAATGACGCTTAAAACGATCGATTTCGCTGCCGAGCGTCAGGCCATTCCGTTTGCGGTATTCAAGCCAACAGGTTTCGGACGGTTCGACCTCTACCAAAAAGTTTCCGAACAACTCAGGCTCAACGATGCCGAGAAAATAGAATGGGCACGCGTGCTTGAGCGCTTTGACATCGTATGCCGCACCGCACAGCAAAAAGACGTTGCGCTTTTGATCGACGCCGAAGAAAGCTGGATGCAGGATGCCGCCGACGACATTGTAGCAGACATGATGCGCCTGTACAACAAGGAAAAACCCATTGTATTCAATACTTTGCAAATGTACCGCCACGACCGGCTCGAATACCTGCAGCAATTACATGAGCAGGCGCAAAAAGACGGATTTTATATCGGGATGAAAATTGTGCGGGGGGCGTATATGGAAAAAGAGCACAAGCGTGCCGAGGAAAAGGAGTATCCAACCCCGATTTGCGAGTCCAAAGCCGCCACAGATATTAATTACGACGCGGCCATCAAATACATGGCCGACCATCTGGACCGCATGGCGATTTTCGCAGGCACGCACAATGAGCAAAGTTCCTATAAACTGATGGAGATCATGCGGCAAAAGGGCCTGGCCAAAAATGACAACCGCATCTGGTTCGGGCAATTGTATGGCATGAGTGACAACATCAGTTACAATTTGGCCGCCCACGGCTATAATGTTGCCAAATACCTGCCGTTTGGCCCGGTCCGCGATGTAATGCCGTACCTGATCAGACGCGCCGAAGAAAATACTTCAGTGGCCGGACAAACCAGCCGCGAGCTCACTTTGCTCAAATCCGAGCGCGACCGCCGCAAAGGCAAGCACTGATTACCTTATAACGACCCGCTTTACAGGCGGGTTTTTCATTACACATTGGGTTTGGATCGGATTTACAAAAGGATTTTCCGACACTCTCTTAACAAAATATTGGCAATTTTCGCCGCCGCCGATAATTATAATAAAAAATATTATATATTGCCGCGTGTAATTACCAATACGCAAACGAATTATCTTACTATTTTAAAAATAGCATATTTCAACGATTTTATTTGCACTTTATCTAATCGGTAAAATTAATTGTTATGAGAAAAATAATACTTTTTGTTTTGTTGGCCACCTTTTCCTCATTTGGCTATAACCCGACGCCCTATACAAAAGCACAGGTAGAAGCGTTTATCCGCGAGGTCTATGCGGATCAGGCCGATGACCTGGTTCTCCAAAACGATTCTGACCGGCTTGCGATAATCGAGGATTTTTTAGCGCGCGTCCAGATCAAAACGGGCGCGGAATATGCTGGCAAGAAATTTTCGCTGCTGTCCGAACTGTCGCTCCAGAACAAATACAATCCGGAATTGCGCCGCGATGCAGTGTTCGATCCCGCGACGTTCAACCCGCTCAAATACCGGTTTGCGATGATGGCGCGTGAACGCCAGGTTTTTCGCGTGGACGGAACGGACTACATCATCCTGATCCACGCGATCCGATAAACGATGCGCGCGCTCGGGATCCTGGCATGGCTGCTTTTTTCCTGCGCGGTACAAGCGCAAGTGTACCGTATGGGCGATCCTGCGCTTGGCGCTACGGTCACCACGTGTTCGGGTACTTTTTACGATTCCGGCGGACCCTCTGGCGCGTATGGCCCAAATGAGAATTACCAGATCACATTTTGTCCGGCTACGCCCGGAGCGTACGTCCAGCTGAGCTTCGCCGCATTCGACGTGGAAGGCGAACCTTTCGATTATCTCACTATTTACAACGGACCGAACACTTCGGGCGCTGTCATTGGCGCTTTTGGAAACACGCTTCCGGGCGGATGTGATGTCATTGTTTCGAGCCATCCGTCAGGGTGCATCACGGTGGTTTTCAGGTCCGATGGCAGCGTGCAGTCCGGCGGATGGCA
>JAEWLN010000159.1 GCA_023457535.1 Bacteroidota bacterium | reverse complement strand
GGTCCGATACAATGGCAAAGATTGAACGACTCACTGACACGCGTGGCTCGCGCACGTGGCCGGCTTTTTTCCACGCCTCTTTGTACAATCGGATCTGTTCGGCCTGCTGGATGTGGAACGGCTTGCCGCTTTCATCGAATTTGAGTGTCGAACTTTGAAGGTGCATACCGTGCTGGGCGGCCCATACCGCTGTGGCATTGGACGCCGCGCCCCACCAGATCCGGTCGCGCAAACCTTCAGAATGCGGCTCCAGACGCAACAATCCGGGCGGGTTCGGGAACATCGGGTACGGATTCGGCTCGGCAAAACCTACGCCTTTGAGCTTGTCGAGGAACACAAGCGCTTTTTCGCGGCCCATGTCGGCATCGGTCTGTCCGTCGGCGGGCGAATATCCAAAATACCGCCATCCATCGATGACCTGTTCGGGCGATCCGCGGCTGATGCCGAGTTGGAGCCGTCCTCCGGAAATCAGGTCGGCGGCACCTGCGTCCTCTATCATATACATCGGATTTTCATAACGCATATCAATCACGCCGGTGCCAATTTCAATTTTGCTTGTCCGAGCGCCTATGGCAGCAAGCAGCGGAAACGGCGAGGCGAGCTGCCGCGCAAAATGGTGGACGCGAAAGTAAGCGCCATCAAGCCCGAGTGCTTCGGCGGCCACAGCCAGATCTATCGATTGCAGCAGTGTGTCGGCGGCCGTACGCGTGTTGTAGGACGGGTGGTTGGCCCAATGTCCGAACGAAAGAAAGCCTATCTTTTTCATCAGTGTGGTGTTGACTTACAAATATAGTCATCTTTTTTGGGTTGCGTTCAGTTCCCGACAGGGTAGAGTAGCATTCACGCGCGGGTTATGAATCCTGAAAGATTGTCTGAGACCCGATTTGGAGCTTTGGTTAAATCATCCGAGTATTGTGGTTTTCCTTAAAATGGGTCTCAATTCCCTTTTTATTTTTACGCCGCTGTGTCATACGTCCGATTTTAAGTGTAATTCAACAATTTTTTATGAATTACCGGCGTCCCATGACTTTTTTTTCTAAAATTGCCGCATTCGGGAAAATGCCACACCATCCACGCCAAAATCCGGCTCAGGCCACTACTTTTTAAACGCCTCCTTATAAAGCAAATAAACATGGGAATACTACCTTTTTTGCGGGCGGCGCTGTGGTCGCTCTGCATATGTATTTGGGCCGCCTGCGATAAATCTGCCAGGGAGCCGCTGTCGTTCACTTCATCGAATGCGCACGTCACTGCGTTGCCTGAAATCCAGGGAACTCCCACCGATCGTACCGTACACGAAACGGTTTACGTGTGCCATAGTCCCGGAGCCAGGAAATATCACCTGCGGGAAAACTGTGGCGGTTTAAAGCGTTGCAAGCACGAAGTCATTACGATGAGTAGCAGCGACGCGGAAAAGCGGGGATTGGGATTGTGTGGGTTTGAGGATTAAATGAACGGGATCAAGCGTTCCTATGGGGCGGATGCTCATGGTGCTACCGACCCAGTTCGCGGCAAATTGGAGCTTTTTAAGGCATTAAGTATCAGCATCGCCGACTTCATTTTAAAAAGCCCAAAACGCCACTCCCAACATTTTTTGTTTTTTTATCCTATCAATCCCTTTCAGATCATACATCACCGCTTGATCACCCTGAGCGACCTTACCACATCGCCCTGGCGCAAAATCACATTGTACACGCCCGACGGGTATTGCGCGCCTATTTGCGCCGTACTCAAATCTTCAAGCCCGATTTCGTGCGATTCCACCAATCGGCCCACCATGTCGTAAATTTTTACCTGGATATTTTCAGAATGAGGCGTTGTGAGTCCGATGCTGAAACCGCCCGTAAACGGATTCGGGTACGCAGAGGCTTTAAATTCAGCCGATAAAGCAGTCGTATCCGTTACAGTAATTCCTTTGGCCGCGCCACCCGGAGAGACGATCTCGCACGAATCGCCAAACGGTGACCACGTTCCGGCCGTCATGACCGCAACCCGGACGTAATAGCGCGCGCCGGGCGAAAATGCAGTCGCAGGCACGGAATTGAACATAAAATAATTCGTGGTCCTGTCTATCGTGGCCGTGGCATTGTCCGATGCCCTGACGATCTCAAAGCGGTACTGCGTTGCCAGCGGGACACTTGTGGCGGCAACGGTGGCCGTAAGTGAAGATATAGTGGCCTCGCAATTCACAAGCGATGGTGCTGCCGGCGACGATACCTGGCATGGTGCGCCAAATCCGCCAAAATTGCCCGTGGTCTTGACGGCCACCTCGATGCGGTACGTGGTGCCGTAATTATAGCGCGTGAGCATTTGCAGGCTGAACCAGTGCTGCGGACGGTCGATGATCTGAACCGCGTTGGGCCCTGCGGCATCGGTCAGGTTGGTGACGCGGAAACGGTATCCCGTCACACCCGGAAGGCTTGTGGTGGCCACCAGCGTATTGAGGTTGGACAGCGTAATGCCGCACTGCGATGGGTTGACCGATCCCGATCCGCCACTTTCAAGAATGGCCGGCGTCGAAACCAGGCACGGTACGCCCCAGCTGGCCTGCCAGATCCCTGCGCGTTGCAGTTGGATCTCGATCGTGTAGGTCGTGGCATAAGCATACGAAGCAAATTGGGTCATTGAAAAATGAGGCGACGTACGCTCGATGGTCTGCACTTCGGAGCCATTTGTGGCGCGTACCCTGTAACCGGTGATCTGATGTCCGGCAACGGTTTGGATCCCGATCAGCGAGCCGATCGAAGCCAAAGTCGTTCCGCAGGAAGCCGCAGTCAACGTCGTGCTTACCGTTCCGGTCTCGTCGATCTGGTTGTCGCAATCGTCGTCTATGCCGTTGTAAGGGATTTCAACGGCGTTCGGATGGATGGCCGCGACATTGTCGTCGCAGTCAGTATTGTCCAGGACATAACCTGCCGGCTGCGGACATTGATGGATGCTTTGGGCCGGGTTTCCATATCCGTCGCCGTCGGTATCGGCATACCAGTCTACGGGTGTACAATCGCCCGAGACGATCAGCGAATAATCTTCGGTTTGACCATAATCGCCGCCTTCACAAGGGTTGTCAGGCACAGCGTCATAGAGTTTTTGAACGCGCATACGCGTGGTTCCGGCAAGCGCGTCGGCAGGAACGACAATGGTAGTAACCGCGCTGACCTCGTCCGTACCGTTTGAACCGGTGATGGATCCTGCGAGGTATTTTTCAGTCGTGGTATCGAAAACGGTATCCTGGTTCCAGTCGATCCACACGGTGAAGTAGTTGGTGTAATCCCCGTCAGTATTGCCTTTGAGCGTCATCGTATAACTTTGCCCTGCAGACACGTTACCGGTCACGGCAATAAAATTCTCCAGTGGGATGCCGCCGCCGGGAACACTCATGACCGTTGCAGAGGAAGTGTTGCTGATGCCCGCAAACTCCACAAAAGTAATCGGTTCAACGGTGCTGCTGTAAATAAAACCGCCACAATAAGGGAAGGCCGCTGACGGTTCATCGTCGAACATGCCGTTGCAATTCTCGTCGATGCCGTTGTTCAAAATCTCCGTTTGTCCGGGAAATATCGCCGGATTGTTGTCGTCGCAATCCCCTGGCTCGGCAACGTAGCCTGCCGGGGCGGTGCATGCATATACGGGCGGCAGTTCGTAGGTGCCAAATCCGTCGTTGTCCGCATCCACATAAAATGGCTGGTTCGCAGAATCGAACATGTAATAGCAACTCGAGTAGCCCCCGAATTCTTTAGTAACAATTTCCACCTCCGAATTTTCATCGAGCTGTCCCGCCCAAACCGCGCTGTGGAAATCATTGCCTCCGACGTGTTCAAAAACCTGTATGCCGTTGATGTACAATGCCGTGTCATCGTCGTGCTCGACAACCATGATCGTATAGCAGCCAACGGGAAAACCTTTGCGCATGGCCCGGTAGGAATGGGCGTCATTGTCTATCGGCAGTCCGACATAACCCGGCGCAGCAGACGGAGAGGCACTCATGGACCACACCGCAGAGGTATTCAGGTCCAGGTTGGTGTCTACATAATATCCGGCAAAGCTGTCGAGGTGTGAGCCATTGTATCCGTTCACATTCCATACCCCTGCCCCAAAACCCTGTGCCACCGGAAGGGTCTGGAACCCGACAGGATTGGTCCATGGACTGAAAGTATCATCGGCACAGGCGGTGCGTACGTAAAATTCGTAGTTGGTTCCCGGGGCCAGGTTGTTGACAGTATAGCTCATCGATCCTGCAGCGACGCCGGATCCTGTTGGCAATCCCGAACCAACGGGTTGTACAAAAACCTCCCATGCGTCGCCGCCGCATTGGTTGCTCCATGAGAGCACCGCCGATGTGGTAAGTATATCCGATACGGAGAGTTGTGTGGGAACGCCACAGCTTCCGGGCGCCCCGATCGCAATCATATAATCTTCGGTCTCGCCGTAATTGCTGTAACCGCACGGCGTGATCGAGAGGCCGCCTGTATTGTTGCTTGTCCGGACCCGGAGCCTGTATTGTCCCGCCGTAGCGTTACAAGGGATGGTCACGGGCACCACAGCCGTCGTAGATCCTGAATAGATTTCGTTGTCATTGGTAATGCGCTCGGCCGGATCTGAAAATAGGCCGTCGTTGTTCATGTCGATCCAGGCAGCAATACCCTGCCAGTTGATGCCAAACGACGCGGACAGATGATAGGTAAGCCCGGGTTGCAGCGTAGTGGTGAGCGCCGGGTTGTCGGTGTAGTCGTTGAATCCGTTCGGACTGGTACAACCGTTGCCCGTATTGTTACTTAACGTATGGAGTTGCAGCGCGCTGATCACCATATCGAAATCGCATGGAAAGGCAATGTTCGGAATACAATAACAGTTGCCCTGCGGCGTATAGGTTACTTCCACGGGCGTGGAAGCCGTAGTGATACCATCACAAGTGGCGTTGGCCCGGAACCATGTTGTTGCGGTGGGTGCCGTGGTGTAGAGCACTTGTGTAGCCCCCGGGATATCGGTGTAAGGCCCTTCCTGCGCGGGCGATTGTTGCCATTGGTAAGACAGTCCATCGGTAGCGCTTGCGTTTTGCATACCCAGCACGGCGGCTATTCCGTTGCAAACCGCGGCCGCGCTTGTGGTGGTGTTTCCCGGTGCCGGAGCGCCCGAACAGGTCAGCTGCTGGCACGCTCCGTCATAATTTACCTGCAACGCAAATCCTGCAGACGGAATCATTACATCGGCAAAGAACCGCACGGTCAAAACTTCGCCCGGTGCTCCGGTGTAATTGATCGTAGTGGCTCCGGTATAGGTTTGCAGCAAAGTCCCTCCGATCCCGGCGCCACTATAGATGTAAACAAAGTCCCAGTTATTCTCTACCGCTATCGCACCTGAAATGGTTATCGTGGCCGAGCCGCTGTTTTGGAGTACTGTGTGCCCGTCTGAATTGTCGGAATAATCGTTGAATACGCCGTTGTCATATAAAGTGGTGTTGTTTCCACAGGCATTCGTATTGCTTCCGGAGGCCGGAACAACCACGATAGGGCCCTGTGCCTGCGCGGTGGCAAAGGTCAGCAATACGGCCAGGGCCAGCATCAGCCCGTACCGATCGCCTTTTTTCCTAAACGCAACAGGATTGCGAAAGTTTAATTTGTAGTTTGTTTTCATAAAGGTGGAATTTGTCATTAAGCAGTGAAGTACGACTAATATCTGCCTCTATAAAAAGTTATGTGATGAACCCCGGCTGCCAGGTGACGAAAACAGCGTGGTCAGTGATATTGTCAAGTAAGCACGCCTGTAAGCTAAGTGGTTAATTTACCGTGTGTTGTAATAAAAAAGAGAGATTTGGTTGGGGATGATGTTGTGAGACCTAACCCCGGAAAGCGATTGTTTTTAGAATGGAAGATGTTGTGGTGTTCGTTCACCGTTGAATGGCTTAACCCGGGATCGGTGTTTAATTCGCTTTGCGGTTGCCAAAAATCGGGCATTAAAAAAAGGGACCGTTTGTGATCCCTTTTTAAACAGTTTGAACTATTTTAATTTTGTGGCTGCGATTCGATGGCTGCCTTGCGTGCGTCCACGGCGTTGATAAAGCCGTCGACCTCTTCAATTTCGCGAACCGTGCGCGAGAGGTCCATTTCCTTTTCCAAGAGCGCTATGGTACCGTAGTTCTCTTTGCGGTTCTCGAGGGTAAACCTGCGGTACTCGAGCCGGGTGCGTTTGTCGATCGCATCTTCCTTGGCGGGGCCTTCGGGCAGCATCGAAATGATGGTCTCTGTAGCGGCGATCTCTACGGTTACGCCTTGCAGTTCGGCGTCGATCTCCTGCGAAGTTTGTGTGAACTTCACGGTCATGCGCTCTTCTGAGATTCTTTTGAAGTCCAGGTCGGCGCGTTCTTTAGCGGCTAAGGCGAGCAACACGTTGCAGTCAGCCACTTGGGTCAGATGTTGTACGGAGTACGTCATAATGAAAAAAATTAAATGGTTAATAATAACCGGCGCATTTCCATATTCGTGCCATTTTAACTAAATAACTACTTCATTGACAATTCATTAACAAAATATATTTTTTTATCGCAACGGTTAACGTGCTGCGTCGCCCAGATTTTCAGGCCTTGCGGTAATTTCCAGAAGTTTGGATTCAAGGATGCGATTTTCATGCGCGAGGAGCTCCCGTTTGACGTCCAGGTCGATTTCGATCTTGAGCGCTTCATCGAAAGGGACATGGCCCCGCAGAGACAAACGCAGCGTTTTGCCGGACTTGTCCATCGGACGCTTAGCGAGATAATCAGCAATCAGCGCCGACTGCGCGCGCGCCGCGGCCTTTTTTGCGGCTGCGGCCATTTTCTTGTCGAGCACGAGCCGTTGGTATTGGTTCTCGCGCAACAAAGCCTCGAGGTGTTGGCGGCGTATGCGTTGGGCCTCGTCATTTTGGGATGGCTTTTGGGCGTTGGCTTGGGCGTTGAGGTGGGTGAGGAGTTCGGCGAGGAGCTGGGTGGCGTGTAATGGTAGATTGCGCTGGCCGCATTGGTACATTGACCATTGGCTGATACTGACCCCCAGCACCGAAGCCATCTCCCGGTGAGACAAGCCCATTATCGTACGAATTTCTTTGTTGCTTTTCATGATGTTGATTTTGTGTAAGATTTTGGTTTTCAAAAAGTTTACCACAAATTATGTGTAGAAAATTCGAAAGTAGAAAAAGTTACACAAACCGTTCTTAAGAACTGAACGATGCAAATTTTTACAATCACTTTTAAATGTCCTTTTTTTTTCTACATTTACGCACATTGACTGAAAACCCTCATTAATTTATGGCAAAGCAAAAGGCGCAAACCGCGGAACCTTTAGAAAAACAATTGTGGAAAGCCGCAGACAAGCTCCGTAAAAACATAGACGCAGCCGAATACAAACACATCGTGCTGGGACTGATCTTCCTCAAATATATATCGGACTCATTCGAAGAATTGTACGACAAGCTCAAAGCCGAGCAGTCCCACGGCGCCGATCCAGAAGACAAGGACGAATACAAAGCAGAGAACGTATTCTTTGTTCCGCAGGAAGCGCGGTGGGGTTATTTGCAGGCGCGCGCCAAGCAACCTGAAATCGGAAAATTTGTTGACGATGCGATGGACGCCATCGAAAAAGAGAACGCCTCGCTCAAAGGAGTTTTACCCAAAGTGTTCGCGCGGCAGAACCTTGACCCGACCAGTCTGGGTGAACTCATCGACCTTGTCGGCAACATAGCCCTGGGCGATGCCAAAGCCCGGAGCGCCGACGTGCTCGGCCACGTGTTTGAATATTTCCTCGGCGAATTTGCATTGGCCGAAGGGAAGAAAGGGGGACAATTCTACACCCCGCGTAGTGTCGTGGAATTGTTGGTGGAAATGCTCGAACCCTACAAAGGCCGCGTCTTCGATCCTTGTTGCGGATCGGGTGGCATGTTCGTGCAATCGGAGAAATTCGTCGAGGACCACCAGGGACGCATCAACGACATTTCGATCTATGGTCAGGAAAGCAACCAAACCACGTGGCGACTAGCGAAAATGAACCTTGCCATCCGCGGCATCGATTCGTCGCAGGTCAAATGGAACAATGAAGGCTCGTTCCTCAACGATGCGCACAAAGACCTCAAGGCCGATTACATCATTGCCAATCCGCCGTTTAACGTGAGCGACTGGGGCGGCGATTTGATGCGAAGTGACGGTCGTTGGCAATACGGCACGCCGCCCACGGGCAATGCGAACTTTGCGTGGCTGCAGCATTTTATTTACCACCTTGCCCCGAGCGGACAGGCGGGCGTTGTGCTGGCAAAAGGCGCGCTGACCTCCAAGACATCGGGCGAAGGCGAAATTCGCAAAGCGCTGGTAGAAAACGGCCTGATCGACTGCATCGTCAACCTGCCCGCCAAATTGTTCCTCAATACGCAAATCCCAGCCGCGTTGTGGTTCATGAGCCGCAACCGTCAGAACGGCAAATTCCGTGACCGAAGCAAAGAAATTCTATTTATCGATGCGCGCAACCTCGGGCACTTGATCAACCGGCGTACAAAGGAATTGTCGCACGACGATATTTTGCGCATCGCAGACACCTACCACAACTGGCGCAATCCTAACGGCAATTATCAGGACATTGCCGGATTTTGTGCCGCCGCGCCGATTGAAAAGGTGGCGTCGCTTGATTATGTGCTAACGCCGGGACGGTATGTTGGTTTGCCGGATGAGGAGGACGACTTTAATTTCGCGGAACGTTTTGCGGGTTTGAAGGCGGATTTGGAGGAGCAATTAAAAGAGGAAGCGCGGCTCAATGAAGTGATCAGAAACAACTTATCCAAAATCAACATGCCATGAATTATGCAGCTTTGCAATTACGAACAAATCGAATCGGTGCACGAACGATAGGTATAGCAAAACAAAGAATCGTATACACATCATCAAGAACGTGTATACAAAAACGGCAAATCGTATACATATTATAGAAACATGTATACGAAAACGATGAATCATATACATGTATAAAAGATAACAGAAGAAGAAGAAGAAGAAGAAGAAGAAGAAATAAATAACAGATGCGCATCTTTAAAACAACGATTAACACAAATGGCTGAAATAATCAGAAACCGAACCATACGACCGTCGACACGAAAAGACACCTCGGTCAATTACCGCATCCACCTCGACGGGTTGCTCCATGGCGATACGTTGAC
>JAEWLN010000158.1 GCA_023457535.1 Bacteroidota bacterium | reverse complement strand
AACCCGGCAGCGGCGTCTGGTCTTTTCGCGCAAAACGCAACGCGCGGTACGCAAAAACGCGTTCTGAGTCGATCAGGTGCTGCAAAATGTCCTTGATGGTCCATTTTCCTTCGGCATACCGGTACTCGAATTTGTCCATCGGTATTTCGCGCACGAAACGGATCAGCCGGTGCACGGAGATTTCAAGCTCTTCAAGCAAATCGACATCGGCTACTTTCGAAATATAATTTTGGTAATAAGGCGCATACTCAATCGGGGTAATTTCACTTACTTTCATCAGGCGGAATTTCTGCTCGCGTTGGTGTTGCCAAACAGCGATCGGGTTACTATTTTTTCATAAATGGCGAGGCCGTGTTCATCGGACTCACCCTTTGCTTGGATCTCGTTGATTTTTTGCAGCGCGTACTGCTGGATCACCAACAGCGGAATGACAATATGTTCGCGCGCGTTGATTGAAGCCTTGCCGTCGGGATAATTCTCCATCAGTTCTTCGTGGCGTGCGATTTTGAGCAAAAGCCGGCGTGCCTCTGTAAATTCGCCATAGAGCATTTGCCAGAACGCGCCGAATTCCGCATCATCTTTCATATATGCCGTTAGCGGGAAAAAGCATTTGGCCAATGACATCATGCTGTTTTCAAGCAGCGTTTTGAAAAACAGCGAATGGTCGTACAAATCCTGTACATCTTGCCAGCGCCCGCTTTGCTCAAATTCCCTGAGCGCAGTCCCGACGCCATAAAACCCGGGCACATTTTGCTTGATCTGACTCCAGGACCCTACAAACGGGATCGCGCGCAAATCGGCCAGGTCAAACTGTTCCGATGTATTGCGTTTGGCGGGCCGGCTGCCAATATTGGTCTTGGCGTAGTATTTCAACGTGCTCATTTTCTCAAGATACGGGATAAATTTCGGGTGCTGTTTCAAATCCGTGTAATGGCGGTATCCAATCTCAGCGAGTTGGTCAAGCGTTTGCCGTTGCGCGGCGGAAAGCACACTGCGTTTGCGCTCATACAAATGGTTATTTACCCCCGCGGAGAGCAGGTTTTCGAGGTTGTACCGGCACGAATCAGGCGTACCAAAATTGGAACTGATCGTTTGGCCCTGGATGGTGAGCTGCAGTTCGCGGTTCTCGATTTCCGGTCCGAGCGATGCGTAGAATTTGTGCGTTTTACCGCCTCCGCGCGCCGGTGGTCCGCCACGTCCGTCAAAGAAAATCACTTCGATGCCATGTTTTCGCGATATAGCCGTGAGTTGCTCTTTGGCTTTGTAAATGCTCCAATTGGCCATCAGGTAGCCGCCGTCCTTGGTTCCGTCAGAGAATCCGAGCATGATCGTTTGCCGGTTGCCGCGACGGGCCAGATGCTGCTGGTAAACCGGGTCGGCATAGACCGTTTCCATGACCTGGTGGGCCACTTTAAGATCGTCGATGATTTCAAACAGCGGAACAATGTCCACCGAGGGTTGCGCCCATCCGCACAATGGAAAAAGTGCCAGCGTTTCCAGGATATGGACTGCGCTTTCGCAATTGCTGATGATGTAGCGGTTGCAACCCGGTTCGCCATTTTGCTGCTGGATGGTGCGCATGGCCGAAACTGTTTCAAGTGTGGTGCGTACGGTTGGATCGGAAAAATCTGCGGCATGGAGATGAGCTGACAATTTCCCGATCGCCGATAACCGTCCGGATGGCGTCAAATCAAAATAACCAGACGGGAAAATTTCCGGATGGCTTTGCACCAGATGCGCATAGACCTGATCGTGGATCTTGCTGTTCTGTCGCATGTCGAGCGAGGCAAAATGAAGTCCGAACAATTGTAACTTGTGCAAAAGATCGTCCACGAGATCAAGATACAGCGACTGGTGTGCTGTAATCAATAGTTCCCGGATGCGCCCGAGTTGTACGTTCAGATCAGCCACGGAAACGTCCGGCGCCTCGAGCGGCTCGTATGCCGCGCGGTACACCCGCATTTCGATTTCGGCTACGAGTGGTTCGACGCCGGCAAAGGTGAGCCTGCGTTTGAGGTTGCGCAAGTCGCGGTGGTAGCATTTGAGTGCCGTGGTGCGCAATCGCTCAGCGACTTTGAGCGAAATCTCTGTAGTGACAAACGGATTGCCGTCGCGGTCGCCGCCCGGCCAGAACCCAAAGTTGAGAACCGCCCCGGGCAACGGCCGGCCGTCATAAATGTTTTTGCGGATGTATTGGATCATTTCGCCTGCGGTGTCATAAAACACGTTTTCGAGATACCACGTCAGGCTAACCGCCTCGTCGAACGGCGTGGGTTTTTCGCGCTTGATGAACGGCGTTTTGCCCAGTTGCGACAACAATTCCGTAATGGACTGCAAGTCGTCGGTTTTGATTGCGCGCGTCAGGTCGGTAATGATCCCAAGTACGGACCCGGGATAAAATTGTGTGGGGTGCGCCGTCAGCACGGTGCGTATCCTAAAATGCGAAAGCAGTTCGCGCAAAGCCTCCATGCGGTCTGCAGCCTCGGCCGTTTCCCTGATATCGCGCAGTGAACCGTGGCCCTCGAGGTTGTTGACCGCATCGAATGCAGCGTCCTCGATCGCATCGAACAATACGATCTGGCGCTCCACATATTGGATGAACCGGAATAAAATGTCGATTCGTTCGGATTCCGTAGGTTCGTCGAGGTATTTTTGGGCAAAGGCATCGACAATCTGCTGCGGACTCTGGCCATTTTGCAGTCCGCGCGCGCACACTTCCGAAAACAAAGGCAACAATGCACCGGTGTTGCCGATCGAATCAAACGGCAAGGTCAAAAAAACACTGTTATAGATCTGGTATCTGGAAAGAACGTTCTGGTTGAAGCGTTCGATTTTGGGAAGCGTGTACATGGCTCGTAAATTTGGTATAAGATAATAAAAAAACCCAAGCTTTCACGTGGGTTTTTCATATCGGTTCCAATTTTACATGTTTTTGAAAATGGTGTGCATCAGGCGTTTTTTGTCGTTGATGCTTTCCTCGAGCGAGATCATTGTCTCTGTGCGGTAGACGCCCTCGATGTCATCGATCATAAAAATGACATCCTTGGCGTGTTTGGTGTCCTTAGCACGGATCTTACAAAAGATGTTGAACTTTCCCGTCGTTACGTGCGCCACGGTCACAAACGGAATTTCATTAATGCGCTCAAGCACGAATTTGGTTTGAGAAGTGTTGTTCAGGAAAACCCCGACGTAGGCGATGAACGAATAACCCAGTTTTTCGTAATCCAACGTAAGTGACGAACCCATGATGATGCCCGCATCTTCCATTTTTTTGACCCGCACGTGAACCGTTCCTGCAGAAATCAGCAATTTTTTAGCGATGTCGGTAAAAGGAACCCGGGTATTGTCGATCAACATATCCAAAATCTGATGGTCGACTTCATCTAAACGAAACTTGCTCATAAATGTATGTTTATTTTATGTGTTTGATAAAGCAAAAGAAATATAAAAAAATATGAAATACTGTTAAATTGTTAATTATCTACAACTCCATTTAGAACTTTAACATTATTTCCTAAATTAAAATCAGCTTTCTGTCCCACTTCGATAATGTTGCGACCGCCATGGGTGAATGCCTTTCCGTTTGCATCGTACTGGACATGTCCGAAGAAATTCCCGAGCTCCCCTACCTGTGCGATATAAGCGTTGAATTCGAGTTTCCCGCCCGACAATTCTTCTTTGTACTGCGCGGCAAAATTCGATATTAATTCGGAATTTTCATAATTTATTTTGACGTTTTTGTAAACAAAGTCAAAAAAACATATTTTATTTTGAGGAATATTCAAATATTCTTGTAATCCGTTACCAACTATAACGTTTTCGTTAAGAAACTCGAAACCCGCCAGAAGCGCGATAAAAATATATTTTCGGGTTACCTCGCGCGCATAGTCACCGGGAAAATGCCCTGCTTCAAAAAGTACGGTCGGCACGTTGAGCAATTGGAACATATCGCCCACGCAATGGATGTTGAACGTGTCGTCGAACCGCCCAACCTGGCCCGGGATGTGGCGTTGCAGCTCCTGATTCATTGCCGCGATGATGTCTATGGCCCGCGCGCGCGCATGGTGGATGTGTCGCTCTTCATTGAATGCCGGCGCCAAAAACGACACCGTGGCGGGTTTGCCCGAGCTGCCGGCGCCAAAGATCGTGCGCTGATCGTGCAGGTTGTAACAGCAATCGGGTTTAAAGGTTTCGAACGCCTCGCGTAACAGATTGCTCTCCGGCTGGCTCCGATGGAATGCGTCGCGGTTGAGATCGACGCCGTTTGCATTTTCACGCGTCCACACCTGCGCGCCATCTGGATTGACCATTGGAAGAATGCAAAACGTAAAATCGCGCAATAGGTTATCAGCCAATCCAGTACCGCTTTGAAGCAGGTTCAGCAAATCCATCACGGCTTTGGTCGTCGTGCTTTCGTTGCCGTGCATTTGCGACCACATCAGGATCCGGACCGGGCCATTGCCGATGGTGTAGGCGTAAACGGGCCGGCCCTGTACCGAGCGTCCAAGCTGGATCAATTCATTTCGGGTGTTCCACCGGTGCAGCAGCGGTTCGATATCGTTCAAGGTGATGTAGCGTCCGTGAAGCGATGCTACGCGGTGCAGTTCAAACAATTGCGCAAAGTCCATGTTGGTTTTTCATACAAAAATACACAAATCGCGCGAACCGTTGGCGCCAGTGTTGTCAATCTTGGTGGACGATGCCAGGCAAATCCCGGTTTGCCGCGTCGAATTGGTTTTCGGGGAATTTGCCGCAAACCCCTGTAAAATGATCGAGCAACACGCGTAGATCCGATTCGTAATGGCCCGTAGGGTAAAGATAACGCCCCACCGCGACCTGCTTTTTACAGTAATCGAACGCCACGGGAACAATCGGGACGCCCGCTTTAAGTGCGATATAATAAAACCCTGATTTGAGTTCGCGGACTTTCTTGCGCGTGCCCTCGGGTGCAATGGCCATACGGAACACGGGTCGATGATGGAAGATTTGCGCGATCGCATCGACTTTGTTCTGGTTGCCTGAACGGTCGAGCGGCGCCCCGCCCATCCATCGGAAATAAAAACCAAACGGGAACCGGAACAATTCCTTCTTGGCCACATAATGCATCTCCAGACCGATGATCCCGCGCGCGAGCAGCCCGATATAGAAGTCGTGCCAACTGGTGTGCGGCAGGACCATGATCACGCATTTTTTGACATTGGGATCAAACGCGCCGGTGATGCGCCAACCCATCAACGTAAAAAAGATCCATCGGTAGAAGCGCTTTTTCATGTCGGAAATTTAGTAAAAATAATGTTTTGGTTTATTTTTGATGCCAAAACCGTCCCGGTGCGCAAATCTCAATCGGACGAATCCAGAACCTATGCTCCAAAAACTGTTGAGTTACCTTGTCCCGGTCAATATTTACAAGCGCAAATCGGCGGTCAGCAAGCAATTGGAGGTAACGTGGAACAACGGCCATCTGGTGATTGATTCGGCCAACACCAATTATTCGTACGGCAGCTTGCAACGCGTACTGCGAAAAGGGCTCAAAGCGATCGGGTTTGACCGCATCCTGGCCATGGAGCACATTCTCGTGCTTGGGGTGGCCGGCGGAAGCGTGATCAGAACTTTGTGCGACGAGGTCCGCTTCAACGGTCGTATCACCGGCGTAGAGATCGACCCTGAAGTCATCGGAATTGCGCAAAAGTACTTTGGGCTCGACCAGATTGCCAACCTCGAAATCGTGATCGACGACGCATTCGAATTCGTTTTGCGTACCGATAAAATGTACGATCTGATCATCATCGATATTTTTCAGGACACCGTGATGCCAAATTTTTTGTTCGAGCGTTTTTTTGCCAACCGGCTCTCTGAGTTGCTTTGCGCGGGCGGATATGTGCTTTTCAACACCATGATCCTGAGTCCGGACGATGAACTCCGCAACGCCCGCTACGTTGCCGGGTTTGACCAAGCGCAATTTTTGCTCAGGCGGTTGCCGCGCATTGAATCGCACAACGAGTTGATCCTGGTGCAAAAACTTACTTAGCTTATTTTTATGGTTTTATGCCCGGCGCGTGCGGAATAAAATCTATTTTTGCGGTTAAATTGATCCTATGCGCAAATTTTTGCTGACCGTTTCGTGTTTGTTTTTGTTTTGTTCGTCGTCCAAAGAAAGCAAGACGGTGGCCGCCGGCATGAAAATGCAGGACTTTGTTGTCGGGCTGTCTCGATATGCGCGCGGCATCGACCCCGATTTTATCGTTGTGCCGCAAAACGGTGCCGAACTGGCATTCAACAAACTCAACCCCGACGCCGGCACGAACACCATTTATATGGATGCGATCGACGGATTTGGCATCGAAGAGCTTTTCCACGCCGGCAAAGGCAAAGTTGACCAATATCGCCTTGGCATGCTGCGCAAACTCCAGCCTGAAAAGAAAATACTCGTATCTGAACTGCTGCCCGGCCCGGACATCA
>JAEWLN010000157.1 GCA_023457535.1 Bacteroidota bacterium | reverse complement strand
GCGAAATATCCGTTGGGCAACTTCTTGTACGGGCCAATATAAGGCAGCCCGTCCTTGGTCGCGCCAAAAGTTCCGGTCCAACTGAACTCAGGGGTAAATTCCACGTCCGGAAACAGCTTATTAAAGTCGTTGGTCAGTTGCTGTGTTTTTTTATTCAGGAGCGCATCGCGCTTTTTGGGATTATAAAAAATTTCGTCGCGGCCGCCGATGAGTATGCGATTGTCGTCCGTGGCCCGCAGGTACAAGTAGGGATTGGCCGTGTTCCAGAGCAAGGTGTCATCGGTCCAGAAACCGCGCGCGGGGTATTGTTCGCTGACTACGGCATAAGTTGAAAGCAATTTAACAATGTCTTTGTCCAGCAGTTCAACGACCTCGTAACCGGTCGCATAGACGAGTTTTTCCGCCTTGAGTGTGAATCCATTTTCAGATTTGAGCTCCACCCCTTTTTTGTGGTGACGGATCCTGGCGATGGGCGTGCGGTCGAATACCTCGTGTTGCTGCCGGGATTTTACCTGTAGCAACCGGTGCGTCATTTCATAGGCGTTGGCCTGCGCGCCCAGGTCCGATAAAATAGCGCCGTGGCAGCTGAATCCGAACTGCACCCGGACTTCATCGGGTTCAAGCCACCGCACTGCAAACCCGGCTGCCTTTCGCGCTTCAAATTCCTTGCGCAGCCATCGGGCATCTTTTTTATAGGAAGCGAAATACAAACTATTCTTGAACGTGAATTCTTTTAGTCCGATTTTCTCCGATAACCGTCCCAATTCAAGGATGGCATCGCCGCACAAGCGGTAGGCGCGCTGGGCATTGGCTTTGCCTACCATGTCAATCAAACGGTGCAACGGCGTATCGATCTCATATTGCAGCAGCGAGGTACTGGCACAGGTGCTGCCCAACCCGATGGTACGCGCATCGACCGTAACACAGCGAACCCCGGCTTCAAGGAGGTAGTACCGCACGAGCGCACCTGATATTCCGGCCCCGATAATGACTACATCGGTGTCTATATCGCGATCGAGTTTGGGAAAGGTAAACGGAAGTCCGTCTTTGACAAGCCAGAAAGGGTAACCTGATTTGAGATTCATTTGCTTTGTGTTTGAAATCAAATGTAGGCGTCAATCGGTTATAGAATCAAGAAGTGGGTTTTACATAATTCCAACATTGGCCAACTTTAAGATATTTTAAAGATTTGGATTGGCGTTATTGACTACCTTTGAAAGACCACTAACAAAACCATCATGAAAAAAATTGTCATTCCCGTGCTGCTGGCCGCCATAGTTGCGGTAGGCTGCAAGACCAGCGGCGATAAGAAGTCAGATTCGCCCGAAAAGAAAATCACCGTAACGCTGGAACCTAAAAGCGGCAGCAAAGTATCGGGTACGGCTGAGTTCGTCGAAAAGGACGGAACGGTCACTTTTACCGCTAAGATCAGCGGACTCGAGCCCGGTGTTCACGCCATCCACATTCACGAAAAGGCTGATTGTTCGGCCGCAGACGCCACATCGGCGGGCGGGCATTGGAACCCTACTTTTAAAAAACACGGCAAATGGGGTGATAAGGAATACCACAAAGGCGACATTGGCAACTTTCCTGCAGATGTTGACGGCAACGGCATCATTACGATGTCCACGACCGAATGGTGTATTGGCTGTGATGACAAAACCAAAGACATTCTGGGCAAAGGACTGATCGTGCATGCCAAAGCAGACGATTATGTCACCCAGCCTACCGGTGATGCAGGTGGCCGTGTGGCATGTGCCGGGCTGATCAAATAGTTATTCCGATCCATCATATTCCGCAATATCGCGTCCCATTGGGCAGGTGTTGCGGTTTTTACATTTGATTCATGGAGAATTGTTGTGCAATTTATTTTGCGATGCTGAAAAAACGATAGCTTTGCACCAAAATCGCAGCAATGATCAATCCTTCGGCCACGGGCTGGATCGACAAATTTTTCGCAGAACAACCGCGTGCAAAGCCTTCAGACACCGATTCATTTTACCGCGACGTTCGCGCCACGGGTTTTATCTACGGTCACATCATCGGGTTTGCCACGCAGCGCCCGATCGATACCCATGGCTGGCTGCACGACGAAATGTCCAAAGTGGCCATGCTCAACGCCTTGTATCAGGTATATGCGCTGACGACTTCCGATACCGATTCGGTGCGATTTATTTCGAAAGCCGCCGCGTTTTACGACACGATGAACCCGCAGGGATTTAATTTGTTGCGCAAAATGCTGCCCGGCCAGTCGGCGTCGCAACATCTGGAGCGCATCATAGACGACAGGGTTCACACCAATGATAACATCATCAGCAAGAATTTTTCGCATATTGTGACCAATGCGCTGTTGTTTGTAGATGTTTTGGCGTTCCAACACTATCTGGTCCACGGCACCATCACGGACAAGTACCTCAAGAAAATCGAAGAGACGATCATCAGTGTGGTCGCGCTGGCGCTGCAAACCAAGACCAACAAATCGCCGCATGACCGGTTGCTCGTCAAGCTTTTTGAAGCATCGGTACGGTACAGTAAATTTTCAAAGGTAAGCATCCGCAACCTCGAGTCACTGCACCTCGGTTATTACCAAAATACGCTTGAGCATTATTATCTGATCGACATGGCCGGACTTGCTTTGTGGAGCGATGGCATGGTCGAGAAAGACGAAGCCTACTTTTTGCACACACTGGCCGCGACAATGGGCGTAAAGGACGATTTTGTCACGCAAAGCATCAAAGACACACACGCTTTTATTTCAACACACAAAAGCAACATTGCTTATTTCAATTACTCCAATCCGGTCAAGCATTTTTACGACCAGACCACGCAATTGGTCATCACGCTGATCACGCGCAACAAAAAAAGGCTGGCGAAGGAAATTTCCGAAAGCAGGGAACTTATGGTACTGCTGGCCCACTCCACCACGCGCGATCTGGACAAATCTGAAAAAAAGAAAATCAAAAAGCAGCTGCTCGACATCTGCAAAAGCATTCCGTCGCTGACCATCTTTTTGATCCCGGGCGGCAGTTTGCTGTTGCCTATTTTGATCAAGTTCATCCCGCAATTGCTGCCCTCGGCTTTCAACGAAAATCTGGAAGAATGAAAAAGCCGCCCTTAAAAGGCGGCTTTTGCTGATTTAAAGTTCGAGTTGGTAAACGTCATCCAGATCGCTGTTGGAACTGAAATTGACCTCGAGGTCCGTTACAAACCCTGAATTGAGCCCGTACACCCAGCCGTGCAGCGTAAGTTCCTGCCCCGATTGCCACGCGCCCTGAACGATGGACGTTTTAGCAAGGTCAAAAACCTGCTCCTTGACGTTGATTTCGACAAATTTGTTGAAGCGTTCGGTTTCGTCGGCAATCGCATCGAGTTCTGGGCGGTGCAGGCGGTAAACGTCCTTGATGTGTCTGATCCAGTTGTCGATGATTCCGATCGACTGGTTGCCCATGGCCGCTTTGACGCCACCACAGCCGTAATGTCCGCAAACAATGACGTGTTTTACCTTGAGCACATTGACCGCATAATCCAGAACGCTGAGCATGTTCATGTCCGAATGGACGACCATGTTGGCAATGTTGCGGTGTACAAAAACTTCGCCTGGTTTGGCGCCGATGATCTCGTTGGCCGGCACGCGGCTGTCCGAACACCCGATCCACAATAATGGCGGTGTTTGGCCTTTGGCGAGTTCGGCAAAGAAATTAGGATCTTTGGCCAGTGCCGTCTCTGCCCAGATTTTATTGTTGTCAAGAATTTGCTTATAAAAATCGTTGTTCATGATGTTGTTATGATTGGTGTTGTGTAAATGGTCCCGCAGGAACTTTAATTTTTTTGGCGCCATCGGCGTGTTCGACGGTTACTTTATTGGCCGCCTCTTCTGAATTTTCAAGTTCATAGGCCTTTTTGAATCCTTTGAGCTTGACTTTGATGTTCTCGTCCTTGGCGCGTGTGGCCTTGAATTCCCGTATCAGATCCAGGATATCGTGTGCAATATACACGGTATCGCTCGCATTGATGATTACTTTTGAATTCTCGGGCAAATCGTTCAGCGTGCTTTTGATCGCCGCCTTGTTCAAAAACGATACCTCCTGCGCCAGATCGATATGGATCACATCGCCGTCAGCATACTGCTCGCGTCGGAAATTGTACGCGCGCTTGAGGTTTCCCTTGAGCACAAATATAACGCTGATGGCAATACCAAGGGCCACCCCTTTGAGCAAATCGGTGAAAACCACGCCAACCACTGTGGCGATGAACGGAATAAACTGGTATTTCCCTTTTTCCCAAAAATGCTTTACCGTAGCGGGTTTGGCAAGCTTGTACCCGACGAGCAACAAAACAGCGGCCAGCGTCGCCAGCGGAATTTTGTTCAACAATACAGGAATCGACAGCACGCAAAGCAGCAGTAAGGCGCCGTGGATAATGGTCGACATCTTGGATTTAGCGCCCGCATTGTTATTGGCCGATGTACGGACCACGACCGATGTCATGGGTAAGCCGCCAAGCAGCGATGCGACAATATTCCCGATGCCCTGTGCTTTAAGCTCCACATTGGTATTGGTGTAGCGTTTTTGCGCGTCCATACGGTCCGCGGCTTCAATACAAAGCAACGTTTCGATCGAGGCGACAATGGCGATCGTCGCGCCCAGTACCCATACCTTCGGGTTGTAAATTGCCGAAAGGTCTGGCGAAACAAGGATCGCGGTAAACTCCTCGAAGCTATTTGGAACCGGCAACGCCACCAAATGCTCTTTGGCAATGGCCAGCGAACTTCCCGTGGTCAGGAACAGCTCGTTGAGCAAAACGCCCACAATAACGGCCACGAGCGCACCAGGCACCAATTTGAGCTTTTTTAGTGCGGGGATGTGGTCCCACGCGATCAGGATGGCGAGCGACACCACTGTAACGACAATCGACCCAAGTTGAATGTAATCGAACGCGCTCATGAGCGTGGTCAGCGAATTGCCGCCGTCCATTTCCACAAATGCCTGATCGCCTTCAAAATCACTGTCGTAACCCACCGCATGCGGCAGTTGTTTAAGAATAATGATGATACCGATACCGGCCAGCATCCCTTCGATCACATTGGTAGGAAAATAATTGGATATGCTGCCCGCTTTGACAAATCCGAGCAAAAGCTGGATCGTACCGGCGATAAGTCCTGCGGTCAATACCGCTTCAAAAGCTCCCAGATCGGTCAGACCTGTAAGCATAATGGCCGTAAGACCTGCCGCAGGTCCGGACACGCTCAGATGCGATGTACTGAGGTAACCCACCACGATACCGCCCACGACGCCCGTGATGATACCTGAAAACAATGGTGCGCCGGAAGCCATCGCAATACCCAGACACAACGGCAACGCCACCAGAAAAACCACCAAACCTGAAGCAAAATCAGACTTGAGGTTGGCAAAAAGATTGATTTTTTTTGTCATAATACCTTACTAAAGTTGAATACAAATAACCGCTGTCCATGCAGCGTCCGGCCCTAAGAGGATAGCGCCGGCAATGTATCAAACCTGTTCGGGAGGTGGAATGAAGATGGTGCCCGCAACGTTGTCGTGTTTGGATTCGAGCTCAGCGTGGATCGGGCTTTTGGTCAATGCGCCAAGGTGGAGGAATTCGAACGAAGACAGCCTAAGTTCTGCCTTGACTTCTTTATGACTCAATTCTTCCTCAGACATGCTGTAAAAAACAGACGTATCGCAGCTCTTCTCGATCATGCCAACTACCGTGGGCGTGGCCAGAAAGGCTACAAAAAGGAACAACAATATCTTTGCAAAAAATTTCATCGTCGCAAAAATAAAAGTAAACACACCATCTTAAAAGAGACGCCGCGAAATTTATACAAAAATTAACAGCCGGGCGAATTGCGGCCCGTCGCAGGCTAAAGCGTTTCCTCAAGCCACGCATTCATCATCCAAATGGTCTTTTCCTGTTCGGATATAAAGTCGCCCATCATTGAATGGGTTCCTTCATCATTGATGTCGGCCGACGCGGACAGAATTTTACGTTCCAATGCGAGCAATTCTGCCAGTGATTCTACGATCAGTTGAACGGCTTGTTCATCCTTGGAAATATTTTTGCCTACCTTGATGCGGTTTTCCCTGAGGTAGTCTTCAAAGGTGTGCAGCGGCTTACCGCCGATGGTCAGCACGCGTTCGGCGATCAGGTCGATTTTAAGCTGTGCATCGTTGTAAAGTTCTTCAAATTTCAGGTGCAATTCAAAAAATCGCTTGCCGCGAATGTTCCAGTGGATCCCGCGCAGGTTTTGATAATAGACCTGGAAATTGGAAAGTAAGGCGTTTAGCTGGTCGACGATGGCGCCGGATTCTTTGACCGGCAGGCCTAAAATATTGGTTTTCATATAATCGGATAATGCGTTTATAATACATAAAGTTAAGCAAAATTCCCGACAGCACCTATAGGTAAAATTTATAGAATCGCTATTTTTGCAAAAAAATATGCTATAATGACCATCACCCAATTGCAATATGTCCTGGCCGTGGCCGAGCACAAAAATTTCACGCTGGCCGCCGAAAAATGTTTTGTCACGCAGCCTACGCTAAGCATGCAGATCCAAAAAATCGAGGACGAGCTCAACGTGCTCATTTTCGACCGCAGCAAAAAGCCGATCCAACTGACGGACATCGGACAAAAAATTGTCAATCAGGCCAAAAACATCGTCAATGAAGCCGACCGCATCAAAGACATTGTCGAACAGCAAAAAGGGTTTATCGGCGGAGAGTTCAAACTCGGGATCATCCCTACGGTCATGCCCACACTGCTGCCGATGTTCCTGAACAATTTCATCAAAAAGTACCCAAAGGTCAAATTGATCATCGAAGAACTCAACACCGACGAGATCATTACGCGGCTCAAAAATGGCCACCTCGATGCTGCGATCGCTGCCACGCCGCTACTGGAAGACAAGATCAAAGAAGTGGTGCTGTATTATGAGCCGTTTGTGGCCTATATTCCGGAAAGTCATGGCGCATTTGACAAAAAAGAAATTGAGATTTCGGATTTGAACGTGGATGAGATTTTGTTGCTGCAGGACGGCCATTGTTTTCGCGATGGCATCCTGAATTTGTGCAAAACCGCAGGCAAGACGGACCACAACGCTTTCCGCATCGAAAGCGGCAGTTTTGAAACACTGATCAAACTCGCCGATGAAGGCCTCGGAACAACGCTGCTTCCATACCTCCACACACTCGAACTCAAAGAAGAAGACCAACGCAAGCTGCGCCATTTTACAGAACCCAAACCCGCGCGCGAAGTCAGTCTGATTTTTCCTAAAACCGAACTCAAAATACACATCATCGACGCCCTGCGCAACAGTATCACAGCCGTGGTACGCGGCGCGATTGCGTTTCAGAACGTGGAAATCATCAGTCCGATCGCCAAAAACAAAGCATAAAAAAAGGAGCTCAAAGCTCCTTGGGGTGCATCAACCGCTAAGCGACAATGTTGATGTAAGGCTGTAATTCCGGCTTTTCACTTGTAAAATTGACGAGCCATTTTTTGAGTTGCTCGAGTTCATAAGGCAGCAAATTCTTTAACGCCTTACGCAATTCCTTACAAAAAAGCACGGGATCGAAACTCACGCGCTCCAGTACCGATTTCGTATAATCGTAAATCATTCTTGGCATAGTGTTAAGATTTAGGGGTTATCTTCAATAAGAACATGTGGTAAAAGTATTATAAAAATAAGTTACCGACAAAATATTTTACCGATAAAATGCAAAAATATTCGTTAAAATACACTTTTATTCAATTTTTGAAAGGTAAATATTACAATAAATATTGTTAGCGATACAATATAAATGACAAAATCCCATCGATCAGACGGGACGGCTACATTAAAAAAAGGGACCGTTTAAGTCCCTTTAGTTTTATTTGTTGATGTAAATCAGGCACTGGCGCAATTCCGGTTTTTCGACCGTAAAACTGAGCAGCCATTCGGTAAGTTGTTCCACTTCATAAGGTAATAAGACCTTTAGCGCTTTTTCCAACTCCTTGCAGAACAGTTTCGGATCGAAACTCACCCGTTCAAGGATCGTTTTAGTATACGCAAACATCGTTCTTTTCATGGATAAATACAGTTTAATCAAATTGGTTAATCCAAATGTAGGCAAAAATCAGGACCGATTTACAAAATAAAAGTTAATTGGGAAATGCGTCCAAACCCGTGCGGAATCTCGTGAAAACTAATTTTTAAACCGCGTGCTTAAGGCTTTGTCGCGCGGAACATTTCGCGCTTTCCGGGCGGTCCCGGGCATTTGTCGACCGTGAAACCGGCGGCGCTCATGTTGCGCTTGATCACGCTGCGCGCAGCATACGTAACCAAAATTCCACCCGGACGAAGCGCCCGGTACATGATCCCGAAAATTTCATGCGACCACAATTCGGGTTGAACGCGAAAGCCGAATGCATCAAAATAGATCAGGTCAAACCGATCCACATCGTCAATTTGGTGAAAAAATTGCTTGCGCTTGGTCAGTGTAAATTCGGTTGCGCCCGATCCGATACCCATCGGTACTTCCCACGCGCTTTGGTGCATCTGTTCAAAAATCCCGGCACAAGCATGGGTTCCGAGTGCCTCCACATAATTCATCTGCAGCACCTCGTGGGCGGACACCGGATAGGCTTCCACACCCGTGTAATCGACAGATTTCCCCGTCGCAACAGACGCGAGAAATGTAATCAACGCATTGAGGCCCGTTCCAAAACCGATTTCGAGTATTGAAATGCGATCGGACGGCACCAGCGTAAAGCCATTTCTGATAAAGACGTGCCGCGCTTCCTGTATCGCGCCGTGCCTGGAATGATACGATTCATCCCACTGCGGAAGGTGGATGGTTGTCGAACCGTCGGAGGTTTGGATAATCTGGCGTTCCACTATTGGATGTAAAGTTTTTTGATACGCGGAATGGGCCCTGCGCATTTTACCTGATGGCACGAAAGGCACGCATCGACGCCTTTGTTGAAATGTTGTTTGGCGTTTGCCGGGTCTTTGTAGATCATTTCCTGCGCGTGGATGAATTGCGAAGCCTGTTGCTTAAAAAAAGTATCGTTCTCGGACTCATCGGTCATTACCGCGCGATGGATCTTGAGAAAATGGCTCGGAAACGGCCCGATCGTATCGCCTTTGCGGATGCGTTCTGCGAGCCGCTGGTTGTCTACGTACATTTGTTCCATGAGCAGCGACATCTCAGACATTTCATACATTTCGAACTTTTTGCCCGAAACCGTCGTGGAATCTTTGGCCGCCACCGCATCGGCAGGCGGTTTTTGCTCCGATTGGCAAGCGCACACCAAAAGTGCCGTCAAAAAAAGTATTGTTTTGTTCATTATTCCTGAATCAGTACGCCATCGGCCTGGAACGCATAAGTCACTTTTGGTTCTTTGATCTTATCGATTTCTTCCTGCGATTTGCCGCCGTCCTTGGCGTAATGTTTTAATTCATCCACTGAAATGACGTCCAGGAAAGCCTTTCCGCTTACCACCGCGTCGGCATTGTCGGCATTGAGCGGCACGAAAAATCCGTAATCCTTGAATCTGATGAACGACTCTTTATTATCGGCCAGATCCATTTTCATCCAGCAGCCTTTCTTTTTGCAGACCGACCTGATTTTTGACTTGAATTTCACATTGATCGTATCGCCTTTTTTGAGCGACGCGTACTTTTGGGTCATTTGTTCCTTGGTGAGCGCGTTATCGGCCGTGATTTTTGACCCGAATGCGGCATATTTGAGTAGCGGTGCAGCCTCGGTCTTGACGGCTGTTTTTTGGTCAATATCTGCTGTCGGCGCGGACTGTGGCGCAACATCCGATTGGGGTGCGATGGCTACGGTGTCCTGAACGGCAATCGAATCCATTGGCGTTTCCACCTTTGTTTCGTCAACCTTGACCTCATGCGATTCTTTTTTACAACTGCCGAGCGCCACGGCGCATGCGAGCAACACTATTTTTCTCATTGGATTGATTTTGAACTTTAGACAGTCGCAAAAATAGCTGTTTTTTCAGACTACCGCATTTTTTTGTGGAATTTATAGTGATTTTCGCAACGACCGGAACTTCTTTATGCCGTGCAGCCGGAAGTAAAAATAATTCAGCCTGGGCCGCTGGGTGTAAGGTTTTTTTTTTATTACTTTAGCCCGGTATCCCCAATCGGATAAAAAACATTCAAAAGATTGATTATCAAACGAATAAAATTATTTAACATCTAAATTCATGAATTCCAATACTTCCCGCGAAATCGATATCGTAAAAGTGCCGCAATCCAGAATCGCTTCGGTCGATTTCGACAACCTTACGTTCGGATCCACTTTTACAGACCATATGTTCGTATGCGATTTTCGCCAGGGCCAATGGCAACGTCCGCAAATCAAGCCATACGAGCCGTTTTTACTGGATCCGTCGGCAAAGGTGTTCCATTATGGGCAGGCGATTTTTGAAGGCATGAAAGCTTACAAAGACCAGGAGGGTCAGGTATGGCTGTTCAGGCCGGACCAGAACCACGATCGTTTCAATAAATCGGCCGTGCGTATGGCCATGCCGGAAATCCCGGAAGATATTTTCATGAGCGGATTGCACCAACTGATCGACATGGAGCGCGACTGGGTCAAACCCGGTTTTGGCAATTCGCTGTACATCCGGCCTTTTATGATCGCGATTGGAAGCGGCGTTGTGGCGGCACCGTCTACGCAATTCCGTTTTATGATCATCCTGTCGCCTGCAAAATCCTATTATTCGGGCGAGGTTAAAGTGCTCATTGCCGAGCATTACAGCCGTGCGGCCAATGGCGGAATTGGTGCGGCCAAAGCGGCGGGCAATTATTCGGCGCAATTCTACCCGACCAAACTCGCCAACGAACAAGGATTTCAGCAAATCATCTGGACCGATGACGCCACACATACCAAGCTTGAGGAAGCCGGCACGATGAACGTATTTTTCCGCATCAACGACACACTGGTCACCGCGCCGGTCAGCGAACGCATCCTGGACGGGATCACGCGCAAAAGCCTGATCGACCTGGCGCGGCGCGACGGCATCGAGGCGATTGAAAGACCGGTACTCGTCGACGAATTGGTACAAGGAATGAAAGACGGCAGCCTTAAAGAAATCTTTGGAGCAGGCACGGCCGCGGTCGTGAATCCGATCGTAGGGTTTTCGTACAAAGACGTTTATTACGAGTTACCCGAAATGGCCGATTCGTACGCGTTGCAATTGAAAGATAAACTGACCAAAATCCAGTATAGACTCACCGAGGATACCTTTGGATGGACCGTCGAGGTATAGGTTTGCACTTGGATTATCGGACATTAGCCAGACCTGGATTTTCGGATGAACGGGGCGTCAATTTATGGCAAGGGGATAAGGCGTTGCGATTTGATCCACCCTCCATCCCGATCCGCCATCGGCCAAAAAAACCTATTTGATTATTTGTGAAAAATCGGGCTTAAAATAATTCGGGCCTTTCATCACCTTTCCGTCTTCGCGGTAAATGGGTTTGCCGTCGTGGCCGAGTTTGCTCATGTTGGATCGCTGAATTTCGTCGAATACCGCTTCGATGATGTGCTGCATGCCGTGTTCGATGATCGTCCCGCACAAAATGTACATCATGTCGCCCAGCGCGTCGGCGACTTCCATCATGTCGTTATTTTGCGCCGCTTCGAGGTATTCCTCGTTTTCTTCTTTCATCAAATTAAAGCGCAATTTGTTTTTGCTTTCGCCTAAATCTGCTTGGGGCGTATCGTTGTAACCCAGCCCGAAGGCGGCATGGAATGCGGTTACTGAACTGATTTGTTTTTTCATGTTGATTGATTTCCGATTCCAAAATTAACCTGAAAGTCCACGCGATTGCCTACCTTTGCGCAAATTTTTTACACCATGTTTTCACAGGGACAACTTATTTTTGCGGGCTTATTTTTGTTGGCCTTTATTGGCGCGTGTATCTACGTATACCGCAAGGATGCCGGGCTTCACAAACGATTTTACAAAGGAAGCTATCAGGTGCTGATTGGTTTTTTGCTGTTCATCGCGTTGCTGTTTGTGATCAAATTTACGCTCAAGCGATAAAAAAAGCCGCGGGTCAGGCGGCTTTATCCATTAGTTTTCTTCAGGCAGGAAGCTGTAGTTTTTGGAGTAATACAGCATTTGCTCGGCAAAGGTTTTGGGTTGTGTCACTTCGATCGAAACAATCTTGCCGTCCTTCATCTTGGGAACCAATACCGGATTGACAAACCCGCTGTACGGCGGCGATTTGAACTGTTCGTTGCGTTTGAGTACTTCGGCGTGCAGCTTCTGGTCTACCTTTACGCCATAATTCTCAACAAGTGCCTTGGCGGCCTTGAAATCGCCCTCGGATTTAATGCGCTGCGTTTCTTTGAGCAATTCACCAAACAGGGCGCGCAGTTTTTCATAATCGGTGATGTTGAAATACGTTTTTCCGTTGCGCGTGAGTTTTTCGATCACTTTCTCTTTTTGTGCTCTTTCAAACACCCACGCACTGACCCATTGCCGGTTGCGCATGTGCGCTTCCTCGATGTTGGCACCCGGTTCGATGCGGATCAGCTGCGTCATCAATCCATTTCGGATGTAATCGTTGTAGGCGGCCATCCCGACCTTTTTCCAATCGTCGACCAACCCGAGTTCCTGGAGTTTAGGATCGTACAGATAATACAGCCCGACAAGGTCCGCGCGGCCTTCCTCAAGTGTTGAGGCATAACCTTTGAGCGTTTCCTTTGGCGTCCCGACACCTTTGTTGATACGGCCCGAGGCGTGTCCTACCACCTCGTGAAGGGCCGTGTGCAGCTTATCTGCGAGTTCGCCATATTTCATGTCTAGGTCGATTTCCTCCTGATCGTTTGCAAATTCCTTGAGCTTGCTCGTGCCGCCTACGTTATTATACGCATCGACAATATTGCCCAACGATACAGATTTGGAACCGTGATCAGAACGGATCCAGTCGGCATTGGGAAGGTTCACCCCGATGGGCGTGCTCGGCGACGAATCACCCGATTCTCCCGCAACGACGACGGTTTTATACGATACGCCCACTACGTCCTTGCGCTTGTGTTCGGGCATGAGCGGCGAGTTGTCCTCGAACCATTGCGCCTGGTGCGAAATTTTTTCCATTTTGGCCGACATATCGAAATCCTTGATCTGGACGACGCTTTCATAGGATCCGCGGTAGCCGATCGGATCGTTGTATACCTCGACAAAACCCTGAATATAATCGATGTTGCCCTCTGTGGCCTGCAGCCATGCGATGTTGTAGTCGTCCCAGGTTTTGAGATCGCCCGTTTGGTAATACCGGATCAAAAGTCCGAGTGCATCGGCCTGCTTTTTATTTTCGGCGACGCTTTTGGCTTTTTCAAGCCAGAAAATGATCTTGTCGATGGCCGGCCCGTACATGCCACCGCTTTTCCAGACTTTTTCCTCCAGTTGGCCCGATGCGTTGCGCACCAGTTTGGAGTTGAGCCCAAATGAAAGCGGTTGGTGCTCGTTGGGACTTTTCTTGGTTTTGTAGAATGCTTCGGCCTCGGCGTCAGTAATTCCTTTGTCGTAAAAATTCACCGCAGATCCGGCGATAAGTCCTTTGGATTCGTCCAGGTTTACTTTCTTGGCGTCGGTGTCATTGAACAAAATCTCGACGATTTCCGGCGCAAGCGAGGTTTGCGTCTCGGCCAGAAGCTGCTTTAAATACGCGCTATCGAAGCCCGGTTTGATCTTATCGGTCGAATAATGATGGTGAATGCCATTGGAAAACCATACGCGTTTGAGGTAGATTTCAAACTGCTTCCAGTTTTCGGACGATTTGTCGCCCGAGTACGAAGTGTAGATATTCTCGAGCGCCTTGCGGATCTTGAGGTTGTGCTTGTAATTCTGGTCCCAGAAAATGTCGCGACCCGCCATTCCGGCCTGCGTCAGGTAGTATACGAGTTCCTGCTCTTTGGCCGTGAGGTTGTCCCAGCCGGTGATCTGATAGCGCAGCACCTGGATGTCGGCAAATTCTTCTACTTTGTATTCGAAATTATCGGATGAAACGCGTTTTTCCGTTACCGATTCCTTTTTGCTGCACGCGGCCAGCGCAACGGCGGACAGCATCGCATGGGTCCATAATCTTATTTTCATGGTTTGAAATTTGGTTGTTTACAAATATAGGTATTCTATCAGGCGCAAAAGAATTCAATACGTAACAAACCAATTAAATTTTTAACTTTACTGCACCAAATCCATCGGAATGAGAATCCTCAAATACATTTTTTTGTTGCTTTTGCTGGCCTTTTTTGCGCTGTCGGTTTTTGTCGCTACGCAAAAAGGCGATTTTGAAGTGGTGCGCAGCAGGGTGATCAAATCGCCTAAGTCCACGGTTTTCAATTATGTAAACGATTTTAGGAACTGGGAAAATTTCGGGTCGTGGAAGGCCGATGATCCACAAATGAAATTTACCTATCCGCAACACACCGTCGGCAAAGGCGGATCTTACTCGTGGACCGGAACCGACGGAAACGGCAAAGTTTCCAATATTGCCATAACCGACGACCACAGCATCCACCAAAAAATGACGTACAACGGTACGGTATCGGATGTTTTCTGGACTTTCACCGATACACTCGGGGGCACCAACGTAACATGGCGCTCTAAAGG
>JAEWLN010000156.1 GCA_023457535.1 Bacteroidota bacterium | reverse complement strand
AGTATGGATTCCGATTGCCCGCAGCGATGGACAACAGACCGCTCAAATTCGAGGAATTCGAAGGCATGCAGAACCAGGTGATCTACGTTTCTGCCACGCCAGCCGATTATGAGCTGGAAAAATCCGGAGGCGTTTATGTCGAGCAGATCATACGTCCTACGGGACTCATCGATCCGGTCATAGAGATCCGTCCGAGCCTTAACCAAATCGACGACCTGATTGATGAAATCCAGCAACGCGCCGAGATCGACGAACGCGTTCTGGTAACCACGCTGACCAAGCGCATGGCCGAGGAACTCGCCAAGTACCTGACCAAAGTGGCGATCCGATGCCGGTACATCCACTCAGAAGTCGACACGCTCGAACGCATTGAGATCATGCAGGATTTGCGCAAAGGAATTTTCGATGTGCTCATTGGCGTCAACCTGTTGCGGGAAGGGCTTGATTTACCGGAAGTTTCGCTCGTGGCCATTCTCGACGCGGACAAAGAAGGCTTTTTGCGCAGCAACCGCTCGCTCACGCAAACCATAGGGCGCGCGGCACGAAATCTCAACGGAAAGGCCATTATGTATGCCGATACGATCACGGTTTCGATGCAACGGACGATCGATGAGACCAATTACAGACGCGAAAAACAGATTCGTTTCAATACCGAGCACAACATCGTCCCGACGGCGCTCAACAAAAAGATCGACAATGTTTTCACGCGTTACAAACTGGTCGACGACGAGCTGAGCCTGATCGAGAAAAAAACATCGGCTGAACCCGATACCACTTACATGAGCAAAATCGATATCGACAAAATCATCCGCGATAAACGCAAAGCCATGGAAAAAGCGGCCAGGGAACTCGACTTTATGCAGGCGGCCAGATTGCGGGACGAAATCAAATCGCTACAGGAAAAAACCTGACTTCCCGACCTCTGACCGGCTGGATTACGGGAACAAATCGACAAAATACGCCTTTATACCGACACATAGCGCACTTTTCGGCTTCGCAATTTGTACGAAAATAGGTAATTTTATACGCTATCAATTGTGTATGAAAAAGTATTTAATCTACTGCATGATCCTCGCCATGAGCGCCGTTCGAGGCCAGCACGGTCCGCAGTCATTGTCCGATACCGAGCGCCAATACCGACAGGCGAAAGTCCATGAAGATCTTCCTACCGTGGCGTCAACCGCCACCCAGGCCGGAGCGTTGTATCTGCAATCC
Source organism: Bacteroidota bacterium (assembly GCA_023457535.1). Taxonomy (GTDB): domain Bacteria; phylum Bacteroidota; class Bacteroidia; order Flavobacteriales; family Flavobacteriaceae; genus Flavobacterium. Next base: position 18,949 of record JAEWLN010000156.1, on the reverse strand, counting down.
AAAAATTACAAACGGTCGACCGACTACCTGCTGGTGGCCAAGGACATTTACAAAAAACAACGCGATTCTGTCGCCCTGGCCCGCGTGAGCTGTTTGTTGGCGCAGAATTATTGGGCATCGGGAAATGCCAAAAGGTTTAAGGACTACACGGACCTGGCCGCCCAACTTTTGAAAAAACAGACGCATTTACCCGAATATCTGTTGCTGCTCGACACCCAAATTGCGTATTTTGAATCCAAGGGGAAAACCAAGCAAGCGCAATATCTGATCGACGAAAAAATGCGCCTGACGGCCCAAAACACGCCCATTGCAACCGCCGCAACCGCTCCCGCACAGGCCGCGGCAGTTCCCGCAGTCCAACCCGCGCGATCAAAAGAAGAAAACCTTGCCGTTACGGCTCCTGAAGACGAGATCGTATCGACCACTTCAACCCTCGATCTCGACCAGCTCGCCATGCTGCTGGCCATTTCGATTGCTGTGGTAAGTTTCATCGGGATGATCTATTTCAGCTATCGCGACCGCAATCGCACCCTTGCGCAACAACGCGATCTCAAGACCTTGCAGGCCCAAATGATCGGAAACCTGTCGCGCGCAGTGGAAAGTCTTGAATCGGATCGCGAACTCAAAAACCTTTCCCGCCAGTTGGCTGCCATTTCAATGATCAAGGCAGGGCAAAAGCAACCCGGATTTATAGCCGAGCCCGTCGGTCCTTTCGTACAAACCTTGGTCGCCCCATTTTTGGAACGTGCCGCAGCCAAGAACGTCAAAGTAATTTCCAATCTCGAGCGTTCGGCAGTCAAACAACTGCTCGACAAAGAAACCGTTCAGGCGCTTTTTGACCTGATTGCCGATGAAGCGCTCGCTCAAACTTCTTTTGGCGATAAAATCTACTTGTCTGTCACGATCGAAAAGGCGCGGCTCCGCATGCGCGTCAGCTATCAGCACGTACTGCTGGAAAAAGAGGCACTCGACGAACTTTTCAGCGATCTCGAGCACACCAAGTCACTGCGTCGCAACCCGGTCGGTTTTGCGCTGCTGGGCGCACTGACGCATTGGTATCGCGGTTCGGCCCAAGCCACACACGATGGTCAGATGTTGAGCATTTGCGTAAAATTACCCTTGTCCGAGCCTGCGCGTTCGGTTCGGCAAATGGCCGCTTTGTGGTAATCAGTTGAGTTGTTCGCGAAATACGCTGTAGAGCATATCCGGGTCGATTACGGCGTTTGGCGCTTGCTCCATCGCGTTGAGTATGCGTTTGGTCGCAGTCGGATTGAGCCCCATATTGATCCCGATTTGTCGGATGGCGGCCTGCTCGCGATCGTGCAAAACGCCGTCGATGTGCATCAGCAAAGCCAGCCGGTAAAATTGCTGGATGCGGCGTGGTTCGGATTTAATGATCCCGGTGGGCAATTCGCTGTGAAACAAATCATCAAGAGCCGCCCTGTCAATCTGCAATTCGCGCGCAACTACGCAAAGGAATTCGTATTCGCGCTGGTGCAGACGCCCGTCGACGATCGAAAACGCGATCATTTCGGCCAACAGCAACAATTTTTCCTGATGCATATCCATCAATTTCTTATTTTTAGCTAAAATATCGCTTTTAGCCAACATTACAAAATGAGACTTTTGCTTTGCCTGATGTGGATTACCACGGAGATGCTGGCCCAATCCACTGCATCTCCCCAGGTTTCGCATTTTATGATCGATTCACCGCAATCGGGCTTGAGAAAAATCTGGCTGTACCTGCCTGAGGACTACGCAAGGTCCGGTAAACGATACCCGGTGTTGTACATGCACGATGCACAAAATTTATTCGATGCGCACACGTCGTTTGCAGGAGAATGGCGCGTCGATGAAACGCTTGACAGCTTAAAGGCGCAAGTAATTGTCGTGGGGATCGAACACGGCAATGACAAGCGCATTGACGAGATGACGCCGTTCAAAAATGAAAAATACGGCGGCGGAAACGCCGATGCGTATGTTGATTTCATCGTCAGCACGCTAAAACCGGCAATCGATAAAACGTACCGCACGAAAAAATCGGCACAGCATACGATAATCATGGGCAGTTCGCTGGGCGGTCTGGTTTCGCTGTACGCCGCACTGAAACATCCTGATGTATTTGGCAACGCAGGCATTTTTTCACCATCGCTATGGTTTTCGGGCAAAATTTTCACTGTTGCCGCCACATCGCGCCACCCCAAAGTGCGGTTCTATTTTTTGGCCGGCGACCAGGAAGATCCGGCGATGCTGCCCGATATGCAACGAATGGAAGCGCTGCTAAGGGCAAAACCGGGTCGCCTGCAGGAAAAAATCGTTCGGGGCGGCAAACACAACGAACAATTGTGGCGGGAAAACTTTGCGAATGCGTATCTTTGGCTCATTGACCGAAAATAAAATGAACAACAACGACATATTCAAAAAACTCCGCGTAGCGCTGCAGTTGCGCGATGACCAGATTGCCGACATTTTAATGCTGGTGGATTTCCGCATTTCAAAAGGCGAAATCGGGAATTTTTTCCGCAATCAGGACCACCCCAAATTTGTCGAGTGTGGCGATCAGGTACTGCGCAATTTCCTGAACGGACTCGTGATCCATTTGCGCGGAACCAAAGAAAATCCCAAAAAAGCGGCGGATGTTATAAGTGCGAATGCCGCACAGGTCCAGTCTGCAGACAAAGACCGCTTCCCGAAAAGCCTCGGAACCAAGAATGCAGCCACCGGAACGAAGCCTGTTAAAAAGAATCCGGCTAAAAAACCAACAGCCAATAAACCAACAGCCAAAACCCCGGTGGTGGAAAAAGTCGCGTTTAAAAACGGAAAAAACAAAAAATCGTAACCCGGATTTGACCCATGGGTTGCGCGAGAGTCAACATGAAAATATTGGGTATAATGATTTTGCTTTCGGTTGCCGCCCACGCGCAAAACTGGGCCAATACGACCAAATACAGCGCAGAGAACCAGCTGCTTTCATCTGTCAAAAGTGACAACCGCATCGTGCTTATGGGCGATTCGATCACCGAATTCTGGAAACAACGGGATCCGGCGTTCTTTGAAGACAAACCGTATCTTCTCAACCGCGGTATCGGTGGTCAGACCACGCCGCAAATGCTGGCGCGCTTCGATCAGGACGTCATTGCGCTCCGGCCCAACGTGGTCGTCATTTTGGCCGGAACCAATGACATCGCGGGTAACACCGGCCCGATATCGATCGACGGCATCATGGAAAATCTGATCCAAATGGCCGAAAGAGCCGCAAACCATCAGATTAAAGTAGTGATGTGCACCTTGCTACCCGCGGCGGCCTTTCCTTGGAATCCATCGGTAAATCCAACTGAAAAAATCATCGCGCTGAACAAAAAAATAAAGGCGTATGCCAGAAAGAAGGGCATTGTGTGCGCCGACTATTTTGCCGTAATGGCCGATCAGGATCATCGGTTAAAAAAAGAATATTCAGGCGACGGCGTGCATCCGAACAAAAAAGGATACAAGGCGATGGAACCCGTTTTGCAGGCCGCGCTCCAACAAACCCTTCTGCGATGAGCCATCACTATTCGCTCAAGCTGCATTGGACGGGCAACCGCGGTACCGGTACTTCGCATTACCGCGCTTATGACCGCAACCACACGATTGTTTTTGAAAACAAACCTGAATTGCTTGTCTCGGCAGACCCGACTTTCCGCGGCGATCCCACGCGGTACAACCCTGAAGAATTGCTGCTTGCGGCACTATCGGGTTGCCATTTAATGAGCTTTCTGCACGTTTGCGCCAGTGCGGGCGTTATCGTGACCGCGTATCGGGACAACGCCAGCGGAACGATGGTGCTCAATGCAGACGGCAGCGGCCATTTCACCCAAGTGACGTTAAATCCCGTTGTTACCGTAGCCGAAACATCAATGCTTGCTGCGCTTGACGGCTTGCACCAAAAGGCCAACCGGCTGTGTTTTATCGCCAATTCGGTCAATTTCCCGGTCTATCACAAAGCAATCGGAACGATAGGCGCATAAAAAATCCCGGACGGACCGGGATCTTTTCATTATTTACGTATCGGATGATCAGCTCAAGGCGGCTTTAACCTGATCCGCGGCTTCCTGGAATTGAGTTGCAGACCAAATCGGCATGCCCGAATTGTCGATCATTTCTTTGGCGAGTTCGGCGTTGGTTCCCTGCAAACGAACGATGATCGGCACTTTGATGGAATCGCCCATGTTCTTGTACGCATCGATAACGCCTTGCGCTACGCGGTCGCAACGAACGATACCGCCAAAAATGTTGATCAGGATCGCACGTACGTTCGGATCTTTGAGGATGATACGGAACGCTGTTTCGACGCGCTTGGCGTCGGCCGTTCCACCCACGTCGAGGAAGTTGGCCGGCTCGTAGCCAGCGTATTTGATCAAATCCATCGTCGCCATCGCAAGGCCAGCGCCGTTGACCATACAGCCTACGGTCCCGTCAAGGTCTACATAGTTCAAACCGGCAGCCTTGGCCTCCACTTCGATTGGGTTTTCTTCGCGGATGTCGCGCATTTCGGCGTATTTCGGGTGGCGGTACAATGCATTGTCATCGAGGTTGACTTTTGCATCGACGGCAATGATCTTATTGTCGGAGGTTTTCAAAACCGGGTTGATCTCGAACATCGTCGCATCGCACCCGATATAAGCATTGTAAAGGGCAGGAACAAACTGCGTCATTTCCTTGAACGCAGCGCCTGAAAGTCCGAGGTTAAACGCAATTCTTCGCACCTGGAACGCCTGCAATCCTACGGCAGGATCGATTTCTTCAGTAAAGATCAGGTGCGGGGTTTTCTCGGCCACTTCTTCGATGTCCATACCGCCTTCTGTCGAATACATGATCATGTTGCGGCCTTTGCCACGGTTGAGCAGCACCGACATGTAGAACTCCTCGGTTTGGCTTTCCCCTGGATAATACACGTCCTCGGCGATGAGCACTTTGTGTACCTTTTTGCCTTCTGGCGGGGTTTGCGGCGTAATGAGCTGCATACCGATGATTTGCTCGGCGATCTCCTCGACCTGTTGCAAATTCTTGGCGAGCTTTACCCCTCCACCCTTACCGCGTCCGCCGGCGTGTACCTGAGCTTTGATGACGTGCCACCCGGTTCCGGTTTCAGCGGTCAGTTGTTTGGCCATTGAAACGGCTTCCTGCGCGCTGTTGGCCACATGCCCGCGTTGCACTTTTACGCCATAGCTTGACAAAATCTCTTTTCCTTGGTATTCGTGTATATCCATTGTAGTAGTATTTGACTTGATCTAAAGTGTGACAAAAATAGCAATTCGGTTTGAAAGCAGGAAACGATTTGCCGTTTTATTTGAGCGTCGCAACGTTCTGTTTTGACCGGCGGGTTAGTCCGATTTCCGCATCAGACCGGGCGTCGTCAGCTGGCCAAAGCAACCTTTGCACCACAGGCGCATCCGGTTTTTAATCACGCCGGCAACAGCAAACCAACGCTTGTCGGATCAAATCAAAAAACGCTATGAAAAAATTGCTTTTTATTTTCCTTGCTTTCCCGATGATGGGTTGCCGGGATGACGATGCCGCCCCTATCGTTTCATACACGCCCATCAACGAGACTTTTACCGGCCGATGGGAACTGCGCAACGTAAGCGGCGGCATTGCAGGAACTTCCGATGATTTTTCCCCTGGTGAAATTTTATGGGTGATCGACCCCGAGACGCACACGGTACAAGTGACCAACACCAATCCAGACCCCAATGACGAGGACTTTTTTGATTCTGGCCTGTACCCGTATCAAATCGTGATCAATCCGGCTACTCCGGAAATTTGCGGATTCAATTTGGAAATCGGTGGGGTAAATCTGGGGTGTTTTACGGTATCGGAAAACGAATTAAAACTCAGCATGATCGAAGCCGATGGCCACGTCCTGACGCTGCGGCGGCCACAAAACCTTGCATTCTGATCTAAAATACATGTGTTTGTTTTATGGTGGCGCATTTCCGCATCGCAGTATTCCAAAAGCTGCAGGCCGCGGGGATGCGCCTTTTTTTATGATAAAACCATCGTACGGGCAAAAAAAAAAGGGAGCTCAGCTCCTCATCCATTTTTTGCGGTATACTTTCGGTCCGGATATGACCTCAATAAAATACAGGTCTTTCCGCAGTCCGGATACGTCAACCATGTAGGTGTTTTCGCGGCAGTTGCCCGTGGTGAACACACGTGTACCGGCTTGGTTGTAAATGACAATCGATTTTTTTTCAGTGCGTTTGCCTGCGACCGAAATCAGGATGTGATCATTCGTTGGGTTTGGGAACACCGTTAAGCCGTCTTTGTCGCCGCCCATCAAATCAAGCCCTACCGGTGCCTGCGCGTCGACCGATGCAATTTTGTCTGCATCCAGACGCGGCCTTTTTTGCGCGACGGACACGCCGGAAACCAAAATAAGAAGCAGGGCGAACTTTCTCATACAATACTTATACTAATGCAAATAAACGATAATTATTGTATTTCGTCGATAAAATTTAAATTTTAACATATCGGGATATCGTAGGACGAGCGCATTACATTCCGGTCCGCAGCCCGCCCGAACCCAATAAAGTTGGCAGATCGCCGTTAAAACGGATCCGTCCCAACCCGATTTTATGGCTTGATGAGTTGACGCACCATTTTTTCGCCGCCCGATCGTACTTCAATCACATACACGCCCGACGGCCACTGTTGGGTAGGGATCGAAAGTTGTGGCGCGTCGGTTTGGACTTCAGACAGTTTTTGCCCGAGCGCGTTGTAAATGAGAACCGTCCGCCGCCAGGCCGATCCAAAATCGATCCCGAGCGACTCGCCAACCGGGTTTGGATACGCCGTGAACGACGCCGGATTGAATCGGGCAATGCCCAATGGCGGACAAATCCCGTCGGCTACATAGGGTTCAAACCACCTGATGGCGTCCTGCCGTCGCACAAGACTTTCATCCGGTTCCACGTCGCGGCACACAAATGCACTTGCAGTGATTCCGGCCCCGCATTTGGGCATCACGGCAAACCCTTCGAGATTAATGTTGCCGTCCGTAGGATTGGCTGTGAAATATTCGGCGACGGTATTAAAGCGCGTCACTGAAACCGGCGCAAGCGTCATATCGGTCACTTCCACAAAATTGGCTCCTGTGTTGTGCAGGATGTACAGCAGGCCTGTCGATCGGTCAAACGATAAATCGCAGCTTTCGCTTCGCGCTGTCTGGTATTTCCCCACATAGGCAAAATCGTTGCTGACCTCCGGATTTACGTCGAACACCCAGATAAAACCGCCGTCCTGGTGCGCCACAAAGAACAACCCGCCGGCCCCTTTGACGGACGTATACGGCATATGGGTCACGCTGCTCGTAAACCCTATTTGGGACAGATGCGCGTCCGGGACAAACGCAATGCCTTCCGGTCCCGTGTTGCCTGTATTTTGCATCGGCGAGGGCGATTGCAGCAGGTTCCATTGGCGCGTCTGGGTAACGGACGCAAAATTAGCGGTGTGCGCATACTGCCGGATTTCGTAATTGTTTTCGTCGATGGTGTAAAACTGATCGGCTGAAAAATCGGTTTGGGTGATGCCTTCCGGACCGCCCGATATCGTTTTGTTGCCGATCTGCACAAATGTATGCGTGGTCGTATCGAGCTGCAAAACGCGTAGCCTGCCATCGCCGTGCACCACATAAAGGCGGTTGGTTTGCGGATTCCAGTGAAGCCCGCTGAGTTCGGTCAGGCCCGATGCGTTCATGACCGATGTCAACGGGGTAGCGGTTGCCCAACTTTCCGACGGCCACGGGGATTGCGCCAGCACGGCATTCCAAAACAACAGCAACAGCAAACCTGGCTTCATGACGATGATTTAAATAACTGACACCAAATATACTACAAATTAAAATCCGGCTGACCGCCGAGCCGACGTAAAATAATATTCCGTTAACAGTAGCCCAAAACCAACTTCGCTATCTTTGCCACGACATTTTTGAACCCATGAACAGACGATCATTTTTTAAAAACGGCTCGGTTGCCGCAATTGGGAGCGCGGTGTTGAATCCGTTTGAGCTGCTTGCCAGGACGCCGGATGCCCAACTGAGCGGCGTCGGAAAAAAGGCCAAAAACATTATATTCCTGGTCAGCGACGGCATGAGTACCGGCACGCTCAACATGACCGATTTGTACCTGGACCGCAAATTCGGCAAAGGCTCGCAGTGGCTGCAACTTTACAAGGACAACCGCGTTTCGCGCGCGCTGATGGATACGGCATCGGCCAATTCAGTCGTCACCGACTCCTCTGCCGGAAGCTCCTCGTGGGGTGGCGGCGTACGCGTGCCGAACGGATCGCTCAACGTAGGGGCCAATGGGGAACAATACCTGCCCATCCTGCAAAAATTCAAAAAAGCCGGCAAAATGGCAGGATGCGTTACCACTGTTCCCATCACACACGCCACGCCGGCCGGATTTTGTGTCAACAGCAAAAGCCGCAACAGCCAGGAAGACATTGCCGAGCAATACCTTGAATTGCGCTTTGACGTGATGATGGGCGGCGGCGACAAATATTTCTCGGCAAATAAGCGTCGCGATAAGCAAAACCTTTACGAGCGCTATACTTCCAGCGGGTTCCAGGTGGCACAAACGCGCGAGGCAATCGGCAAATTGCAAAAAGGCAAACCGATTCTGGGCGTTTTCGCCGACGATGCGCTTCCGTATTATGTCGACAGCAACGGCGATCCGGATTTGCGGCAATCGGTACCGTCACTGGCGGAAATGGCCCAATCGGCAATCGACCACATGAAAGACCATCCCAAGGGTTTTGTAATGCAGATCGAAAGCGGAAAAGTAGACTGGGCGGCGCACGCCAACGACATCGCGGGACTCATCCACGAACAGGTCCAATTCGATGAAGCCGTAAAAGTGGCCATCGATTTTGCCGAAAAGGACAAAAACACGCTGGTGATCATCACCACAGACCACGGAAACGCCAACCCCGGCATCATTTACGGAAAAAACGCCAACGACAATTTTGACGCTATCCAGCGCTACACGCGTACCAACGAAGCGATCCTGAACGACATACACCCCGGCGACAATCCGGCGCGCGTACGCGAACTGATCGCATCGGGCAATGGCAATACCGTTTCTGACGAACAGGCCAGGGAACTCCTTTCCTATTACGACGGACTCCACAAATCGGAAGACGGCCTCTACAATTACAAAAAACTGCCGTTCAAGGCCTTTGCGGACATGCAGCAAAAAACCAATTCCGTAGGCTGGATCTCGATGGATCACTCCGCAGACTACGTCGAACTGGCCATGTTCGGGCCCGGAAGCGAATTGCTCAAGCCGTTTGTCAAAAACACCGATCTGCATCACCTGATGCTGCAGGCCGCCGAAGTCGAAAATACATTTTAACGCACCGATAAAAAAAAGCCACTTTAACAGCGGCTTTTTTTCTTACAAAACTATTCAAACAATTTCATTAGCGGATGATGATGAACTCGCAACGGCGGTTGATGGAATGTTGCTGCTCTGTACACGCATCGCCGCAACGGATCAGCGGATCGGACTCGCCATATCCTTTGGAGCGCAATCGGCTGCGTTTGATGCCTTTGCTGACCAGATATTCGAGTGCGGCGCCGGCGCGTCGGTTGGAAAGCATCAGGTTGTAGGTGTAGGACGCGCGCGAATCCGTATGCGCACCAAGCTCTACCTCCATTTCAGGATACTTTTTGCACAAATCAACGAGCACGTTGAGCACACCGGCAGCTTCCGGCTTGATTTCCCATTTGTTCAGGTCGAAATAAATGTTTTCGAGCTGGATTTGTACTTTGCCGTCCTGGCGTCTGGTGATGATTTCCTCGGCGTCGTCATAACATTCCATGAACAGCTCGATCGTGTAGCGCATTTTGCCGTCTTCATTGGTCGTAAAATACTCGCTGTGCGGAATATAGAAATCCTTGACCGCCTCGATGCGGTATTTTTTGTTCGGTTCGGTGTTGAACGCATAATCGCCGCCTGCACCCACTACCATCTGCCCGATGAGCTGATCGTTCTCGTCATACAACGTCACCTGCGTGCCCGGCAAGAGTTCGTGCGTATTTTTGTCCTTGACTTCGCCCTCGACGAGGTAGCGCGCCTCGTTCTCGATGCGGATAAAACTGTACAAATTGTCCGATCCTTTCCGGTTCGAGGACAAATACCCTTTGTTCTTTTTCTCGTTGACGATGTACCCGAAATCGTCCATGTTGCTGTTGATCGTTTCGCCCAGATTGAGCGGTTTGGCAAAAACGCCATCGTACGATTTGGACATGAAAATATCGAGCCCGCCCATGCCTTGGTGGCCGTCCGATGCAAAGTACAATATCGTGCCGTCGTCGTTGATGTACGGAAATTGCTCGCGGTGGACCGTATTGATGGTGCTGCCCATGTTTTGCGGCGTGCCAAAGGTTCCGTCTTCATTGATATCGACCACGTAAATGTCAAACGACCCGAGGCTGCCGGGCATATCGGACGAAAAATACAACTTTTTGCCGTCGCGTGTCAGCACCGGATGATCGGTCGAATACTGATCTGAACTAAAAGGCACCGCCGTCACATTCTGCCACTTTCCGTCCTTGAACTCGGCGCGGAAAATCCTGACCGACGCAAATTTCTCATCGCCTACTTTGACTTGCTTTTCGTTGGTGCGATTGAAATACATAATGGTGCCGTCGGCGTTGAACGTGGCATTGGACTCGTGCGTTTTGGTGTTGATTTCTTCGGGAAACGGCTGGATGTTGGTCAGCATTTCCTTGTCGTTGACCTCGGCGCTGAACAAATCAAGATACGGCCTTTCATTCCAGTTGAACGATTTGGATCCGGCGTTGCGCAACGAAGCAAACGCCACTTTATCGCCGTAGAAAGACATGCCAAAATCGCCGTTGCTCGTGTTCTTGGCCATGAGCTGGATCTGGTAATTGTACGGAACGTTCGTCCTGAGGTTTTCGATGAACTTGGTCGTGTTGACCGGGAATTTGAGGTATTTTCCCATGTATTCATCGGCTTTGGCATAATCCAGCGTCCCCATCAGTGCGTGCGCAAAGCGGAATTCATATTCGGGTTTGACACTGTCTTTGAATGTCAGGAACAGTTTCCCGTAAACGCGCGCCGCATCGGTCATCTGGGAATTGTTGTAATACGAATCGCCCAGGTTTTGCAGGTTTTTTTGGCTCTCGGGCAATTGTTCATACATTTCGGCGGCTTTGACAAAAGATCTTTTTTCGAACAAACCGTCGGCTTTCTTTTGCGTCACTTTTTGTGCGGCCATGGCGAAACTGAAAAAAACAAAAAACACGGTAATGGCCGGATTGAATCCCAGGCACCAGTTTCCATATCCCCGTTTCGGAACATTTGGAATTTGGGATCCGGAATTTGAAAGTTGATTATTTTTCGTCATCTTTTCCATATTAAAAGAACCTCGGCGATTTATCATAACCTTTTCCACCCATATTATTGCGGTCAAGATCGAACAGCAAAAAGATCTCATGCGTGCCGGAGTTATAATTCCCAAGGTTCGACAGCGTATAATCGTACGAATAGCCGATGCGCAGATTGGACGTAATGTTGAACGCCGCCAATCCGGCCACCGAGTCGTCAAAACGGTATCCCGCCCCGAGTTCAAACTTTTCATTGATCAAAAAATTCGTCGTTACGTCAAAGGCCATCGGTGCACCCTTGACCGCCTTTGCCATCAGTGCGGGCTTGAATTTCAGACTCGGGCTCAGGTCAAACACATAACCGCCTGTCAAAAAATAGTGCAGTTCTTCGACGCCCGTGGTTTGGATGCCATTTTTGCGCTCAAGGTGTTTGGTCGTCAAAAAATTCGGGATTGAAAATCCGATGTAATAATGATCGGTAAAAAAATAAGTGCCTGCACCTACATTGGGAAAACTGCGCGAAATGTTTTCGGCAAATGCCGGATCGGCCATTTCGTCGGTGTATTTGAATCCGCCAAAATCGGTGTTGAACAGGGTGAGGCCGCCTTTGACGCCAAACGAGATTTTGTGCTGGTCCGAGACGGGAATCACATACGCCACATCGAGGTAAATATTGTTCTCATTGACCACATCGCCAATGTTGTCATTGACAAATGAAAGTCCCATTTCAACGCGTTTGGCGACAGGCGAATGTACAAAAACCGATGCCGTACGCGGTGCCCCTACAGCGCCTACCCACTGTGTGCGGTACAAGCCGCCAATATTGATCACGCCTTCATTATCGGTCGCATAGGCCGGATTGATCACATTCATGTTGTACATATAATGCGTGAACTGCGGATCCTGTTGCGCAAACCCCAAAACAGAAGCCAGCGCGGTCAAAATCAAATATGGAATCGTCTTTTTCATTGCTTATCTGCTTAGGTAAACGCGTCCCTGAACCGCTTTGCGGATGCCGTCGTTGAATTCGAGTATGTAAAAATAAACGCCTACCGGAACCTGGTTGCCGCCCATTTTGAGGCCTCCTTCGGTAGCCGTGCCGTTCCAGTCCGGCACAAAATTATTGCCCGTGTAAAGCAAATTGCCGTAACGATTGTAGATCTCGAGCTTAAAATTCGGGTACAATGCGCGGAGGTTCCGGATCGTAAAGGCATCGTTGACACCATCGTTGTTGGGCGAAAAACCGTCCGGAATCAGGATGTCGTCTTGTTCCGGGCATTGCGAAAGGTCGACCGTGACCTCGAGGCGTTCAAAACTCTCGCACGTATCCGGCGTTCCGTAGGAGGCGTAATACGTCGTACCATTAACCAGTACATCGGCCTCATTGAGCAGGTTGCCACCGGTTGGCGCATCGTACCACAAAACGGGTTGTGTACCGTTAATGTTCGCTGTCAGATCGGCTATCGTTGGCTGGTCATCGACACAAAAACGCTCGCCTTGAGGTTGCAGATCGGGAGTGGCAATGCGGATGATATCGAACGATACCACATTGAAGGCCGTGCCCGGCGTACCGCATGAAGTCACATCGGATAACAGTTGCGATAGGGTCAGCGTAGTGGTTCCCGGATTTTGCAGCAGCGCCGATGGGATATCGAATGCCGTACTGCCGTTGGCAAAGGTTACCGATGCGGTTCCTGTGCCGATATTGGCCCCGCCAAGTGTGTAATTGACCTGATATGCGCCGTTGGCCAATGCGCCCGCGCCGTTGATTTGCACCGTTACATCAAAACCGTAACATTGGCTTCCGGCCGACACGATCGCTCCTGTGGCGTCCGGCAGTGGAATCACTGCAAATGACGCCGATGCATCTTCCGATAAATTGTCACAACCCGACGCCGTCACGATGCCGGTAATCGTCAGTGTATAATTCCCCGCCGACGCAAACACCGGTGCCGGTACGACAAAGCTTCCCGATCCACCCGCGACAATTACGCCCGTTACCGATCCGGTTGCCGGCGTTCCCGTTGGGATGGTATAGTTGAACTGGTAGGTTCCGTCCGGCAGCCCGGTTGCCCCTGAAATGGTTACCGTTGCTGCGCTGCCCAGGCAAATCCCCGCGATCGACAAATTGGCCGCGTCGATGTTGGCCTGTGCGGTCATTGTAAAACCGGCCGTTACATCGGTCAGGACGGTAACGCAATTCGTAACGGCGTTGGCAATGTTCACGAACGTAAGCGTCGTGAGGCCCACATTTGGGATGTCCGGCGCGTTGAGCACAAAACTGCCCGTACCGCCGGTGATCACCACGGCTACGACCTGGTCCGGCGCGGTATTGCTGCCCGACAAATTGTAGGTGAACAAATAATTGCCGTCCGCAAGTCCGGTGAGTATCACCGTAGCATCTCCGGCGATACATACAGGTGTGGCAACCGACACATTGGCGCTGGTCATACCCGGCGCGGGGGCGATGGTGAATTGGACCGATTCAGTATCGGTGCCGCACGGCGTGGTGATCTGGTAAGTGAAACTGTAAGTTCCCGTGGCCAATCCGGAAAGATCGACCGTGTTGGGCACCACGAGATTATTGCTGTCGAGCCAGTCGCCTCCGGTTTGGTATCCGGTAATCAGCGTGAACAGATTGAGCGATCCGGCCGCGTTGCAAAAACTCTGCGGCCCAACGAAAGTACCGGCATTCGGAACCGGGCTGACAATTACTGTAACGGTCGCCGAATCGGTCAGGCATGGCGAAACCCCGCCACTTACAGTATAAGTAAAATGATAAGTTCCCGCGCCAACCATAGAGGCGTCAAACAGGTTGTTGTTCAATGCGCCGGTAAGATCGTCGTCGTTCCACGTGCCGGAGCCTTGCGAACCGTTGAGTCCTGTGAACAGATCGATAGCTGTATCGGTCGTACATGCGTTGATTTGCAATGTTGCCCCCGCGCCACCGGCATTGGGCGACTGGCCTACGCCAACTGTTACAGATGCGGTGTCAGTAGCGCACAATCCGCCCCCGACCGTATAAATGTAAACCCCAGGCGCATCGACCAGCGGATCGAAAACACCCGTACCGCTTGCGAGCGCGGGCGACCACGTTCCGCCGGGTTGTGGCGACCCACCCAGGAACGCAAACAAATCAGCCGCCGGATAATTGGTACAGAAAAAAGCGGTGCCGTCTGCTCCTGCGTCAGGTATCGGATTGACTGTAACAGTAACGGTCGCACTATCGTCATCGCACGGTTGGTTGCCTTCAAATGTATAGGTGTAAACCCCTGGAGTGTCGACTGCCGGATCGAACACGCCGGTACCGCTGGATAAGGCCGGCGACCACGTGCCGCCTGCTTGCGGCGTACCGCCAAGACTCAGGAACAAATCCTGTGCGGCGCTGTCCTGGCAAAATACGGCATTACCTGAAATTCCAGCATCGGGGCCCGGTGTTATCGAAACAGTTACGGTGGCAGCATCCCCTGCACACGGAGGCGTTCCTGCAATCGTGTAGGTGTAAATGCCCGCAACGTCCAGTCCCGGATCGAACAATCCGGTACCACTGGTTAGTGTAGGCGTCCAGATTCCGCCGGTTTGCGGCGTACCGCCCAGAAACGCAAACAAGTCGACCGGGTTTTGGTTTGAACACAAATTGGCTGATCCGCTGGTACCGGCATCCGCAGGAGGCGTTACTGTTACGGTAACAGAAGCGCTCGCGCCTGCGCACGGAGGCGTTCCAGCCAAAGTATAAATATAAGTTCCTGACGGGTCTACCGCCGGATTAAAAATTCCCGATCCGCTTGCCAAAGCCGGAGACCACGTACCGCCGGGTTGTGCCTGAGCGCCCAGCAATAAAAACAAATCCTGTGGGTTTCCGCTTTCGCAAATTGAAAATATGGCATTGTTTCCCGCTACGGGCGGCGGAACCACCTGAACGGTTACAGAAGCATTGAGCGGCTGGCTGCACGGTGGCGTTCCAGATACAGACACATTGGTCAGTGTAATAACGGTCGTCGTGCTGTAATTGCCGGTGATCCCGCCCACGCCCGAATTGTTGAGCGTGACGGTACCGCCCGTCCCAGGGGTCAGCGTGTAGCTTACCGTGGCATTGGGCGTGCCATTAACAATAACAGTAGACGCTGATCCTGCACAAACCACCGTGCCCGCAGTCAGCGACGCAGTAGGCAACGGCACCACCGTAATGGTCACTGATCCCGATACGGTTTGCGAACAAGACGGCGTTCCATTGGTAGTGATACCCAGCAACGTATAGACAGTGGTTGTCGTATAAACATTGGTGATCGTAGCGGTGCCTGCCGCACCAATCAGTATCGTTTGGTTACCACCCGGACTGGCATTGTAAGTGACCGTTGAATTTGGCGTTCCGGTGAACGTAACGGTCGCCGATCCACCCGGACAAACGCTTTGGCTCGAGGCAATGGCCACCGTTGGCGGCGCAATAACGGTTATGGTTACCGTTCCGGTCTGGGGTTGCGTACAACCGGGAGTGCCTGGAGAAGTGGCGCTGATCAGGGTGTAAACCGTTGTCGATGTATACGTATTGGTGATCGTTGCCGTGCCTGCTGCATTGAGCGCAATGGTTTGGCTGCCACCGGGGTTGACGCTATATGAAATAATGGCGTTGGGCGTGCCGCTGAATGTGATCGTCGCCGATTGGCCCGGGCAAACTGTCGTATCGGCGCTTATAGTTACAGCAGGCACAGGAACGACGGTAATGGTCACCGATCCGGACGCAGGCTGACTGCAACTTGGCGTCCCGGGTGCCGATACACTGACCAGTGTATAAACGGTCGTAACCGTATAAGTATTGGTTAGCGTTGCCGTACCCGTTGCGTTGAGAACGATGGTTTGCGTGCCACCCGGATTGGCGGTGTAAGTCACCGTGGCATTCGGCGTACCGGTAAAAGTCACCGTTGCAGACTGCCCCGGGCAAACCGTTGCATTGCTCGCGATAGCGGCGACAGGTAATGGCGCTACGGAAATGGTAATGCTGCCTGAAGCCGGTTGGACGCAACCGGGCGTTCCCGCTGTGGCGATACTTACCAAGGTGTAGATTGTGGTTGTTGTATACGTGTTGGTGACTGAAGCGGTTCCCGCCGCATTGAGGGTAATGGTTTGCGTGCCGCCCGGATTGGACGTATAGGTTACCGTGGCGTTCGGCGTTCCGGTAAAGGTTACTGTTGCCGTCCCGCCCGGACAAACCGTTGTACTGCTTGCGACGCTGACCGTTGGGGTCGGGATTACGGTAATAGTAACAGTTCCACTGAGCGGCGCGGTACAATTTGGCGTTCCTGAAGAGGAAATACTGATCAGCGTAAATACGGTCGTGACCGAAAAATTATTCGTTACAGAAGCCGTGCCGGATGCGTCAAGTGCAATGGTTTGTGTACCACCCGGATTAGCGGTGTAGGTAATGACAGCGTTTGGTGTTCCGTTGAATGTGATCGTGGCAGGCTGTCCGGCGCATACCGTCGCATTGGCGCTCATGGTGGCCGTTGGCAACGGCACGACCGTAATGGTCACCGATCCGGCGGCGGGCTGCGAACAACTCGGCGTTCCCGCGCTGGCGATACTGATAAGCGTAAATGTAGTCGTCGTCGCATACGTGCTGGTAATCGAAGCCGTGCCCGAAGCATTAAGCACGATGGTCTGCGTGCCGCCAGGGTTAGACGTATAAGTTACCGTTGCGTTAGGTGTACCGGTAAACGTTACCGTGGCTGATCCGCCCGGACAAACCGAGGCGTTGGTTGCTATGGAAACCGTCGGTTGCGGCAATACGGCAATTGTTATTGAGCCCGTGGCCGGCCGCGAACAACCCGGCGTACCGGCGGTGGTAATGCTTAACAGTGTATAGGTCGTATTGGCTGTATAGGTATTTGTAATTGTGGCAGTTCCAGCGGCATTCAGCACAATTGTTTGCGTGCCTCCGGGATTGGCCGTATAGGTAACCGTGGCATTGGGCGTACCAGTAAAGGTTACCGTCGCCAAGCTGCCCGGACATACCGACGCATTGCCCGAAATACTTACAACAGGTGTAGGAATAACAGTGATGGTGATACTCGCGTTGAGCGGTGTAGCACAACTCGGCGTGCCCGCTGTTGCTACGCTTATTAAAGTATAGGTGGTCGTTGCGGTATAATTTTGCGTCAATGTGGCCGTGCCGGTATTGTTGAGCACTATGGTTTGCGTGCCGCCCGGATTAGCGGTATACGTAACCGTGGCATTAGGCGTACCGGTAAAAGTCACCGTCGCGCTGCTGCCCGAACAAACGGTGGTGCTTGCCGCAATAGAAGCTGTTGGCGCCGGCAGTACTGAAATGGTGATCGATCCTGTAACTGGTCTGGTGCAACTTGGGGTGCCGGCAGTAGTGATGCTTACCAACGTATAGGTCGTCGTGGCCAAATAGGTTTGCGTAAGTGTCGCACTGCCCGATCCGTTGAGTGTAATGGTTTGGGTGCCGCCCGGATTAGTCGTATAGGTAATCGTCGCATTGGGTGTTCCGTTGAAAGTCACCGTCGCCGGCTGGCCCGGGCAAACCGTTGCGTTAGCCGACAGGGATGCTACCGGAACCGGCAAAACGGTAATGGTCACCGATCCGTTGACCGGTCGCGTGCAAGACGGATTTCCTGCAGAAACCACGCTCACCAGTGTATACGTCGTGGTCGTTGTATAGGTATTGGCAATTGTCGCCGTACCCGATGCATCGAGTAAGATAGTCTGCGTTCCACCCGGGTTGGCCGTATAGGTAATTGTCGCATTCGGGGTTCCCGTAAAGGTCACTGTCGCGGTGCCTCCTGAACAAATGGTCGCATTGGCCGCAATCGTCGCTGTTGGCAATGGTGCCACATTAATGGTAACGGATCCCGTAAGCGGCTGCACACAACTGGGCGTCGTAGCGGACGCCGCACTGACCAGCGTAATGGTGGTCGTGGCCGTATAAGCGGCAGTCACGGTAGCCGTACCCGAGGAATTGAGCGTCACGGTTTGTGTACCGCCCGGGCTCGTCGTATAGGTAATCGTTGCATTTGGCGTTCCGGTAAAAGTGACCGTGGCATTATTTCCGGAACAAATATTGGCGTTGCCCGACAATGAGGCTGTCGGCATCGGCAAAACGTAAATGGTAACCGTAGACGATGCTGGGGCACAAACCCCTGTTCCGACCGCATAAGTAAAAACATACGGGCTTCCTGCGACTGTCAGCGACGATACGTTGACCGTTCCCAAATGCCCGTTGGCCGTGGGTAGCGGCCCAGACCACGTACCAATGGTTTGCGGCGCGCCACCAAGCAATCCGAACAAATTGAAAGGCGCTGTCAAAGGGATGTTGCTGATGCAGATGGACCGGGACCCGCTCGTGCCGGAATTACTTTGCGGTACAAGCGTAACGGCAACTTCAAAACGGTCGATGCTTTCGCAAGGCGGATCCACCGTAGTGGCAAAATAACTCTGTCCGTTGATCAGGGGTGTCTCCGGAGGTAATGGCGCGGCCGAGGTTTCAGTGATATACCAGTTGTTGTTCCCGCTTGCCATTAGATTGGCTACGGT
>JAEWLN010000155.1 GCA_023457535.1 Bacteroidota bacterium | reverse complement strand
AACGGCACGCCTTGTCCGTTGCCTTCCGTCCAGTGTCCGTTAACGTAATTTCCTAGTTTCATATTTTTTGGTTCAAGGTTTAAGGTTCAAGGTTTCACAACTTTAAACTTCAAACTAATTAACGTTTTCAATAATTACCGCGTAACCTTGGCCCACGCCGATGCACATCGTCACGAGCGCATATTTTTTACCCGATTGTTGCAATTCAAGCGCCGCCGAATACGCGATCCTTGCACCCGTCATGCCAAGCGGATGCCCGATTGCGATCGCGCCGCCGTTCGGGTTGATGCGCGGATCGTCGTCTTTCAAGCCCAATGCGCGGATGCAGGCGATGCTCTGTGCGGCAAAGGCTTCGTTGAGTTCGATGATGTCAATTTGATCGAGTGTCAGATTGGCCTTTTCGAGCGCTTTTTGGGTCGCTTCGACCGGTCCGATGCCCATAATCCGGGGTTCAACGCCAACTACGGCCGAACTGACGATCTTAGCCAACGGGTTCAGGTTGTATTTTTCGACTGCTTTTTCGGATGCAATCAACACCGCCGCCGCACCGTCGTTGAGCCCTGACGCATTTCCGGCCGTGACGCTGCCGTCTTTTCTGAACGCACCGCGCAATTTCGACAATCCTTCCATCGAAGTGTTCGGCTTGACGAATTCGTCTTTGGCAAAAATGATCGGGTCGCCTTTGCGTTGCGGAATTTCGACCGGAACGATTTCTTGTGCGAGCCGTCCGGAGGCTTGTGCCTTGGCTGCTTTTTGCTGACTGTTGAGCGCGAACCGGTCTTGGTCTTCGCGTGAAATCTGGTACTGATCGACTAGGTTTTCGGCTGTTTCGCCCATCGCATCGACGCCGTACATATCTTTCATTTTCGGGTTGATGAAGCGCCATCCAAAGCTCGAATCGTACATTTTGCTGTCGGTTCCGTATGCCGATGAAGGTTTGGAAACCACTAGCGGCCCACGCGTCATGTTTTCGACGCCGCCGGCAATGAACAAATCGCCGTCGCCCGCCTTTATGGCGCGATTCGCATGAATGACGGCAGACAGGCCCGAGGCGCACAATCTGTTGACCGTTTCTCCGGGAACCGTTTGCGGCAAACCGGCCAATAGCAATGCCATTCTGGCTACGTTCCTGTTGTCTTCGCCGGCCTGGTTCGCACAGCCGATGATGACGTCGTCGTATGCATTTTGTGGAATTTCGGGGTGTTTGTCGGCCAATGACTTGATGACGAGCGCGCCCAGATCATCAGCGCGGACGCCCGATAAAGTTCCCTGATAATTCCCGATTGGTGTACGGATTCCGTCTATGATGTATGCTTCCATTTGGTTGTTGGTTGTCGGTTGCCGGCCGTCGGGTAATCCCCGAACCGTTTTTGACAAATTGTTAATCGTTGGTTATTCGTTATTTTTCCACTCGCGGTCACTTCTGTAAACCGTTCCTTTGAACAGCGCGACGAGCGTATCTTGTTTTTTTATCTTGATGCTGTAAAAGCCGAATTTATTCTTGACCGAATTTTCAAAAGCGGTTGCCGTAATCACATCGCCTTCTTTTAAAGATTCAATGTGGTTGATCGCCGTATCGATGCTGACCGATTGTTTGCCGTGCGAATTCGACGCAAATGCAAGCGCGCTGTCTGCAATGGCATACGTGATCGCGCCGTGTGCAATGCCAAAACCGTTGAGCATTTCCTTGCGGACGGTCATCGAAAGCGTGCAACTGCCCTCAGAAATGTCTTCTACGACAAGCCCGAGCCATTGGCTGAACGCATCGTTTTCAAACATTTTATTTACGATTTGCTGCGGTGTCATCAAAAGAACTTTTTGTTTTCAGACTTCATTTTGCGCAAGATCGGGCTGCAGCGGTAACGGTCTTCATGATATTCGCTGTATAAATTGTCTAGCGTTTCCACACACCAGCCGATTCCCATTTCGTCGGCCCAGGCCAAAAGCCCTTTTGGATAATTGACGCCTTTGGTCATTGCGCTGTCGATGTCTGTAGCCGATGCGATGTTCAAAAACAAAGCGTCTGCCGCCTCGTTGATGAGCATCGCCAGGATGCGTTCAAAAATTTGCTTTCCAATTTGTTCATTCTCGGTCGGATTGGGCATCGCAGCGCTATAGTCGTAAAATCCGCGACCCGATTTCCTGCCGAGGAATCCCGCTTCCACGAGTCGCTTTTGCGTAAACGACGGCTTGTATCGCGGATCGAAATAAAACGACGTGAAAACGGTTTCGGTCACGGTATAATTGACATCGTGCCCGATAAAATCCATCAGTTCGAACGGCCCCATGCGAAATCCGCCAAAGGTTTTCATCGCCCAGTCGATCGTCGCAAAATCGGCTTTGCCTTCTTCGTAGATGCGCAATGCTTCGCCATAAAAAGGTCTCGCGACGCGATTGACGATAAATCCGGGCGTGTCCTTGGCCACCGCGACGGTTTTTTTCCAATCGGAAATGATCGAAACGGTTTTTTCAAGAATCGCGGGATCGGTTTGAACGGCCGGAATGACTTCGACGAGTTGCATCAGCGGCGCAGGATTGAAAAAATGGATGCCGATCACGCGGTGCGACTTTTTGACCGATGCGGCAATCGACGCAATGGACAACGACGAGGTGTTCGATGCGAGAATCGTTTCGTCGGACACAAGCGATTCCAGATTGGCGAACAGTTTGCGCTTGACCTCTAAATTTTCGACAATGGCCTCGATGACCAGATGGGCATCGGACAATTCTTCGAGCGCGCTGACGTACGAAACATTGTTGCAAATGCGCTGCTTTTCTGCCGCATCGATCTTCCCTTTTTCAAGCAGCATGGCCATTGTTTGCTCCAAAGCCGACCGACTTTTGGAAAGTGCGTCCTTGTTAGTGTCGTATATTTTGACCGCACAACGCGCCGTGGCCGCAACTTGTGCGATGCCGCTGCCCATGGTGCCGGATCCTATTACTGCTACGTTCATTTGAATTTGGGAATTTGAAAATGACGCTACGTTGTGCTCACTCTTTTTTCGTTAGACATTCGACTTTGGACATTCGACTTAATTGCCTTTGAATTGCGGCTGCCGCTTCTCCACAAACGCAGTCACGCCCTCGTTGTAATCATGCGACCCGCTGGCTTCGATCTGCAGATCAGATTCCATCGCGAGTTGTTCCTGCAGGTTGTTGATCATCGATTTGTTGAGCAGTCTTTTGGTCAGTGCGATGGCGTGAGTCGGCATTTTAGCGAGCGTTTCTGCCAGTTTCTGAACTTCCTCCTCGAACAATGCGATCGGGTAGAATTTGTAGATCATCCCGATCTCGAACGCTTCTTTTGCGCCGACCTTATCGCCGAGCATCATCAGCGCCGAGGCTTTTTGAAACCCGATGAGTCGAGGCAAAAAGAATGTTCCCGCGCTGTCCGGCACGAGCCCGATCTTACTGAACGCCTGGATGAACGCCGCCGATTCTGACGCGACGACGATGTCGCATGCCAGCGCAATGTTCGCTCCGGCACCGGCTGCAACGCCATTTACCGCTGCAACGATGGGTTTGTCGATCGTGCGGATGCGCTCGATGATGGGGTTGTAATGTTCTTCGAGGATTCTCTTGAAACCGGGCATCAGTTCGGGCGTGGTGACTTCCTTGAGATCCTGTCCCGCGCAAAACGCCTTTCCCGAACCTGTAATCACGATCGCGCGGATGTTTTCGTCGGTTGCGCATTGATCCAAAACCGATTGCATCTCGAGCGCCATGTCGCGGTTGAAGCTGTTGAACACTTCGGGGCGGTTGAGCGTGATGTAACCGATGTTGTTTTCAATTTTCAATAAGATTGAATTCATATATTTGGGTCTAATGTCGAAAGTCGAATGTCAAACGAGTAACGCTGACTTTCGCCTTTCATTATTTCTTCTTTCTTTGCTATTTCTTTCTTTCCGTCGTTCGACGTTCGACATTTGACGTTCGACGTTTGACGTTCGACTACTTTAAACACTTAAAATAATCAAACGGCTCCTGGCAATCCTGGCATTGAAAAAACGCCTTGCATGCCGTTGATCCGAACTGGCTGATCATTTTTGTATGCTGCGATCCGCATTGCGGACATTTTACTATTTTTTTGTTGCCGAGCAATGCCTCGATGTCGGCTTCTGGTTCGAGCGGCGCGGCGATGCCGTAATCTTCGAGCGCTTTTCTTCCGGCGGTCGTGATCCAGTCTGTGGTCCAGGCCGGTGATAAAACCAGATTTACTTTGGCGTCGATGCCGTTTTCGCGCAGCGCCTTTTTGATGTCGTCGCCGATGACGTCCATGGCCGGACAGCCTGAATACGTGGGTGTAATGGTGACTTCAGCAATATTCCCATTCATTTCCGCAGACCGGACAACACCCATGTCCATGATCGAGAGCACCGGAATCTCGGGGTCAGAGACCGTGGCGAGGATCCGGGCGAGTTTGGGATCGATATGGGTATTGGTTTGTGTCATTTTCTACGAAAAATCTGCGGTTCTTAAACACGTGACGTTTTTGATTGCTGATGGCCCTAGCCCTGATGGAAGCGGCATCCTTTTGCGGCCATTTGATATTAAGAGGAGGAAGCCCAGTGGGCTTCAGGTACATCTCATACC
>JAEWLN010000154.1 GCA_023457535.1 Bacteroidota bacterium | reverse complement strand
GTATTCGATCCTTAAAAATCCAAAGAAGCCTTAGTGCGGAAATCAGGCGATTTGAAAATTTGAAAATGGGCAATCCGCGGCGGTTCGCGTTTTTAGTTTCAAAGGCCTGCTGTTTTTTACGAACCGGTTCAAGCCACTGCGTTTTATTTCCAAATCTTCAAATTTTCAGATCCAATTGAATACCCTCCAAGCTATTGTCCTGGCCATCATTGAAGGCCTTACCGAATTCCTGCCGGTTTCCTCCACCGGGCACATGATCATTGCGAGTTCCTTTTTTGGCATTGCGCACGACGATTTTACCAAGTTGTTTACGATCGTGATCCAGCTCGGGACGATCTTATCGGTGATCGTTCTTTATTTCAAGCGCTTTTTCCAGACGTTCGATTTTTACCTCAAATTGCTCGTGGGCTTTATTCCGGCCGTGATCCTGGGCTTGCTGCTGAGCGATTTTATCGACGGACTGCTCGAAAATCCCGTAACCGTTGCCGTGTCACTTGTGCTGGGCGGGCTGATCCTGCTCAAGGTGGACGATTGGTTCACCGATGCTGAAGAAACGCAAACCACGCAGCAAATTTCCTATCCTACCGCTTTTAAAATCGGGTTGTTTCAATGTTTGGCGATGATTCCAGGCGTTTCGCGGTCCGGGGCAAGTATCGTGGGCGGCATGGCCCAAAAGTTATCGCGCACCACAGCAGCCGAATTTTCATTCTTTCTGGCCGTCCCGACCATGTTTGGCGCAACGGCCAAAAAATGTTACGATTATTACAAAAACGGATTGGTGCTCAGCGACGACCAGATCAATTTGCTCATTATAGGCAATGTCGTCGGGTTTATTGTGGCGATGCTTGCGATCAGGTCGTTCATTGGCTTTTTGAGCAAGAACGGGTTTAAAGTTTTTGGCTACTACCGCATCATTGCGGGCCTTGCCATTTTGGTGATCCACTTTTTCTTCCACAAACTCACCATCGTTTAATGACACCCGAAGATTTCCTCGCCGGTCAGATTTTACTCCTCGACAAGCCGTTGCACTGGACGTCGTTCCAGGCCGTCAACAAAATGAAATGGGCACTCAAGAGCAAGCTCGGGCTTAAAAAAATCAAGATCGGACACGCCGGTACGCTGGATCCGCTCGCATCGGGGTTGTTGCTGGTGTGCACGGGAAAAGCCACCAAACAAATCGCTGAACTCCAGGGACAAACCAAGGAATATACAGGCACGTTTTTCATCGGGGCGACTACGCCTTCTTACGACCTGGAAACGCCAATCGACCAAAGGTTCGACATTTCGCATATCGACAAGGCCCTGATTGACCGCACGGTGTTACAATTTGTGGGCGAGATCGACCAAAAACCGCCTATTTTCTCGGCCATCAAAAAAGACGGCAAACGGCTTTATGAGCACGCGCGCGCCGGGGAGGCCGTAGAAATTGCATCGCGCAAAACCACCGTTTACGAATTTGAGATCACGCGATTGGCCTTACCCGAGGTGGATTTCAGTATCCGATGCAGCAAAGGCACGTACATTCGCTCGATTGCGCACGATTTTGGTCAGGCCCTGGGCGCGGGTTCGCATCTTACGGCGCTGCGACGGACAAAAATCGGGGATTACGACGTTGAACAAGCGCAGGACATCATGGCATTCGTAGATTCGCTGGACACCGATCCTTGATTGCTCGTTTTTGTAGGGCTTACTTTAACCTTTCGAGCTGTCCTTTTCTTTTGACTATGTTTTTGTAGTCCCATTGAATTTCCCTGGATTTTTCCAGCCAGCGTTTTAAATCCCCGGGATTCACTTCCGAAACGCGCTGGTAGAAAATAGAAGCATCTTTGAATTTTCCACCGTGAACATTTAAGTCTTTTTCACCGAAATCTTTTCCGCTCCAAAACATCAAGCGGATGCCGGCTTTTTGTTTACTGTAGCCCACAATGGGATTTTCATTCAAAAACCACACAGGGTGCGCATGCCAGAGTTTGTTGTCGGCGTCATGTAATTCTTCAGTGATGAGGGTCGCAAGCAAATCACATATTTGTTGATCCTGCGCATCCAGTTTGCGATTGTATTCCCCGATTTCTTTCTCCATATTTTTAGTTATTATGGGTTTAGCCATTAATTACGGCCGATTATCGTTTGGCATACATCAACTGCTCCTGCTCTGCCATCATATCGACGATTTCCGCCTGAGTAGTGAGTCCTTTGTCGTGCAGATACCACAGCTGAAGTTCCGTTTTGGCCGTTTCGTCGATTGCGCCGTATTGCTGCTTGTAGCTGGTGATCAGATCAGCGGCGGGTTTAGGACGCGGTCCCCAGTGGCCGAGCACATTGCCCGTTTCAGGCTCCACGATCACGAGTTTTGGAATCGAGCGCGCGCCATGGGTCAGGAATTGCGACATCAGTGCGTCATTTTCATCGCGAAACACAATCCTGAGGTCGATATTTTTAGTAACCAACGCCATTTTGTTCAAAACCGGCAGGATCTGCGCCGCATCGCCACACCATCCTTCAGATAGGACCAGCCACGTATACGGCTTGGCCAGCGACAGCAATTTGCGCGTATGTTCCTCGGCGATGACCATTTTTTTGTCCAGCCGGTTCATGCGCGCCTCATTGAGCTCCGTGTAATGCACCAGCGCTTCAGACTGTTCGCGGCCCGACGCCTGCCCCCGGCCCAGCAAGTCCGTTACAATCGACCGGTATTTCACATACGAATGGCTTTTGAGCAAAGCCTCTGCAATGGCTATTTTCATGGTGAATTTTTTGCATGCCAAATTTACGAATTAAACCCGTGACACCGCGCCCGGTTAACAATTTTTGGCATTGGCATTTAGAGCAAAAAGAATATGATTATATTTGCACTCGCAAGTGAAAAAGAACAAAAACAACGCAACACCACAATGAAGTATAAAAGAATCCTCCTGAAATTGAGCGGCGAAGCGCTGATGGGCGACCGTCAATACGGCATCGACCCGGCGCGGCTGGCTGAATACGCAGAAGAAATCAAGCAAATCCACGACAAAGGCGTCCAAATTGCCATTGTCATCGGAGGCGGAAACATTTTCCGCGGCGTATCCGGCGCAGCTAACGGCATGGACCGCGTACAGGGCGATTACATGGGAATGCTCGCCACGGTGATCAACGGCATGGCATTGCAGGGCGCGCTCGAAGACAAAGGCATGCTCACGCGTTTGCAAACCGCTTTGAAAATTGAGGCGATCGCCGAACCGTACATCAAGCGTCGTGCGGTGCGTCATCTGGAAAAAGGCCGTATTGTCATTTTTGGTGCCGGGACCGGGAACCCGTATTTTACGACCGACACCGCAGCAGTGTTGCGCGGCGTTGAAATCCACGCAGACGTGATCCTTAAAGGCACCCGCGTAGACGGCATCTACACCGCCGATCCGGAAAAAGACGCCTCGGCCACGCGGTATGAAACGCTCTCGTTTGCAGACGTCATTGCCAAAGGCCTCAACGTCATGGACACGACCGCCTTTACGCTGAGCCAGGAAAACCAGCTGCCCATCGTGGTGTTCGACATGAACAAAAAAGGCAACCTGACCAGAATTTGCGAAGGCGAAAACATCGGGACGGTCGTCAATATCTGATGCATTTTCAGGAGCTGATTCCTGCTGTGCGCTGTATCTTTTGCGCCGCTCGCGCTTTGCAAAAGGATGCCGCTTCCATCAGGGCTAGGCTTCAAACCAAATAGAACATTTGCCGTAAACAGTAACGTTCGGCTACAAAATCTGAAAATCCACAAAAATGGAAGAAATTGATTTTATTTTAGAAAGCACTGAAGAATCGATGACGGGGTCGCTCGCGCACCTCGAAAAAGAATTTGCAAACATCCGCGCCGGAAAGGCAACCCCGGCCATGCTTGGCGGCGTTTTTGTCGATTATTACGGATCGGCTACGCCCATTTCGCAGGTTGCCAACATCAACGTCCCCGATGCGCGTACCATTACCGTCGCCCCATGGGAACGCAACATGCTGCAACCCATCGAAAAAGCGATCATGGTGGCCAATATCGGCTTTAACCCGATGAACAACGGCGACCAGATCATCATCAACGTACCGCCGCTTACCGAAGAGCGTCGCCGCGACCTGGTCAAACAGGCCAAATCGGAAGCCGAAGATGCCAAGATCGGGATCCGGAACGCACGCCAGGAAGCCAACAAAGAGATCAAAAAGCTAGAAAAAGACGGCGTTTCTGAAGATGCGTGCAAGGACGCCGAAGAGGAAGTACAATCGTTGACCAACAACTACATCAAAAAAGTAGAGGACTTGCTTTCGCTCAAGGAAGCAGAAATTATGAAGGTGTAACATCCTCACTCCACAATACAAAAGGCGCCTCGAGCGTCTTTTTTGTTGGCCCATCTAAAATACTGCAATTGTTAAAACAAAAACGCAGTGTCCTATTTTCGTTTACCTTTACAGCGAAAACCATCAACATTGGCCAAACGTCTGTTCCTGCTGTGCTTTTTCTATACGCTTGCCGCGCAGGCGCAAGTCCATTTAAGTGGTATTGTACGCGATGCCGCCACGCAAAAACCTTTGCCATTTGCTTCAATTACCGCTGACTTTGGTGTTTTCACAATCGCCGATGTGGACGGTAAATTCGCGCTCCATGCCGCACCGGCCACATCCCTGACGGTTTCGTACGTAGGTTTTACACCCGTACAAACCCCCATCGTCCCGGGCAAAAAGTTTTACACCATCTGGCTCTCTCCGGAGACTGTTCTGGACGAAGTATCGATCGGGAACGACAGGCGTGCGCTGAACCTGATACGACGCGTGATCCGCGACAAAGACCGCAACGACCCGCAAAAGAAACTTGTCGGATTTGAATTCAAAGCCTACAACAAACTTGTCATTACGGCGCACCCGGATTCGATCGACGGGCGCATCGACTCTGTTTTTGCAAGAAATAAGCCGCGAAAATTAATTAAGATCGATTCGTCAGATTATAAATTCAAAAAGGTCATCCGCGAGCAGCATCTGTTCCAGACTGAGAAGGTCTCGCAGTACCAGTTCGCATCGGGACACCTCAAAGAAACCGTACTCGGCACCAAAATGTCGGGGTTCAAACAACCCATTTACGAGATCCTGGCGTTCAATCAGCAGTCGTTTTCAATATATGATGACCGGTACGAACTGTTCGAAACGCGTTACAACTCGCCCATCTCCACCGATTCCTTCACCGATTACCACTTTCGCCTGATCGATTCTACGCAAATCGATGGCCGCAGCGTACTGATGGTTTATTTCAAAAACAAGCGCAAACGCAAAGCCGCCGGACTTGAGGGCGTGCTCTACATCGACGCCCAAAATTACGCCGTGGCGCGCGCCGTTATGCGCATCCGGGGCGTGCTCGACATTACCGGAACGCACGAATTTGTGTTTTTGCCCAACGTACAGCTTTGGTTCCCGTCAGATAAAACCTTTAAGATCGTCAAAGGAAAAAACAATGCCGACGTTCGCGTGCTGGGCGAAACGCTCAAATTCGACTCGGACGACGACGGCGTGGAAGACGGCTCGCGCCCCAAAGTAGCGTCGGATTTTACGTATGTGCTGAGCCAAACGAATTATTTTGACCGGCATTTGAACGTTCCCGTTGTGATCCGGCATCCGTCCATTGCCATCGAAGTGGCCGATGACGCCGAACAAAAGCCGGAAGATTTCTGGAGCCGCTACCGCAAGGACAGTCTCGATGTGCGTTCGCGCAAAACATATATCGCCCTGGACAGCATCGTGCGCAAAGAACGCATCGAGAAGCGGTTGTTGCAGGGGCGCAAAATCCTCAACGGCTACGTACCGCTGGGGCCGGTCGACATGGATTTGCGGTATTTGCTGAGTTACAACAATTACGAAGGATTCCGCATCGGGGCCGGCGGGCGCACCAATGAACGCTTTTCGCGCAAATACCGGATCGATGGCTATACGGCTTACGGCGTCAAGGATGGCGCATTCAAATACAGTCTTGGTTTTGGCAGCAGGATCGGGAAGTTCTCGAATTCGTGGGTTGGTGTTTCGTATACGGACGATGTGCGCGAGATTGGCAGCACGTCGTTTGCGGTAGACAAGCGCGTGTTTAAGATCTATGATCCGCGGCCCATCAACGTCAGCACGTTCTATCAGCACAAAACCTGGCGCGCCTATCTCGAAACGCGCATCATCCCCAAGACGGAAAGCATCTGGCAGCTCACCTACAGCAACATCGAGCCCAAGTTTTTCTATTTGTACAACCCGGGCAGCCACCTGCATTATCGGTATACGATGACCACGGCACAGGCGGCCGTTCAATGGAATCCGCTGAGCGATTACATGCAAACCCCGCACGGTCGCATCGAGGTGGAAAAGCGCTTTCCAAAGTTCACATTCCAGTTTACCCAGGCGCTGCCGGATGTGTTGGGCAACGATTTTACGTTCACGAAAATCGATTTCAGGACCGAATACGAAAAAAAATACATGAACGGCCAAAAGACCAACTTGCTTGTGGAGGCGGGGTATGCGTATGGCGATGTGCCGCTGACGCATCTGTACAACACCTCGCCGAACAACCTGACCAAGGACCGGTTGATCCAACGCATTACCATCGCGGGGAAAAACGCCTTTGAAACCATGTACTTCAATGAGTTTTTCTCAAGCAAATACGCAATGTTTCAATTCAAGCATGCGCTCAAACGCATACAGATCGTCAAAAAAGTACGTCCGGAATTTGTCCTCGTATCGCGTATGGCTTACGGCGATCTCGACCGGCGCGAACAACACGCGGGGTTTGGCTACAAAACACTCGAGGACGGTTATTTTGAGTCGGGAGTTGAAATCAACCAGATTTACAGCGCGTTCGGGCTTGTGGCTTTTTACCGATACGGCCCAAACCAGTTGCCGCGCGTTGAGGATAACCTCGCGGTGAAATTGTCGTTTGTGCTTAACCTGGGTTTTTAAGCAAGGGAAAATTTACAGATTTTCTGTAAGGTACCAATCGTTTAGAATCATATCTTAGCGCCAGGGAAGGGGGAATTGGTAGGTTATCCCTACGAAACAACACCGATACTTTGGTACAGAAAATCTGCCGTTTTCGTTAAAGTTTTGCCCGATTGAAACCTCCATCAAAAAAACCGGTAACCCAGCCCAAAAGTCCAAATCTGCTCATTTTCGCTGTCATATCCGTAATATGGCGCGATAAGCATCAGATTGCGGTACTCGATAATGGGTGAAACGGCAAGCCGCGGCATCGCTTTGTCGCCGGTGATAATCAGTGACGGGAACGCCCCTACCCCTATCTTAAATCTATTGACGCGTAGCTTCAGGCCTGGCCCGCCCACGTTGATGCCAAGTGTGCCGCTTCCGTACGATACGCCCAGCATGCCGTCAAGGCTCCATTCGACTTTTTTTTGGACTTGCGCGGTCGCTTCCGGTTGGCCCAAAGCAATGGCCGGCGCAAGAGCAGCAAGCGCCAAAATGAAATACAGTTTCATGCCAATCAAGGTTTTATAATCAATACCGACGGTGTATTGTTGAGCCAAGGACTATGCGAATCAATCAGCTTCTTCCAGCTTTCAAGACTGATCAGCATCAAATCCTGTTCTTGGAGGAATTCCCTGCGCACGGTTTTGTCGTGCACGATCGTGATGTGGTTGGGCGCTAGTTGTTCGATCGAACGGATGTTCTCGCGCACGGCCGTATTGTTCCGGATTTCGCCAACCACGTCCATCAGGCTGACCTGCGCGCCGTTGTTGTGAATGAGTTTTTGCGCATAATCTACCAAGAACACATCTTCTGGCGCAAAGACAGGCACAAAAACACGCCCCATTTGCTGCAATTCCTTGTCCAGCAGAATCCCTACCGGCATTTTGGTCTTGGTCACGATTTGACGCGTGCGTTCGTCAAACGGTGAGTTTTCAAACAAACCTTCTTTGCCGGTAACTTTGTCGATCAAACGGTCTGGATTAATGATGCGCGTGGTAAACCCGAGAATCTTTCCAAGTAGCGTACCTTCAAAAATCGATTGCCCGAGCCCGATCAGCAGCAAATCGTATTCCCCGTGATTGGCCTCATCGACAATATCGGTGTTGATGTCATTCGATGCTTTGAACAACGGCGTAATGGGCTGGTCAAGATATTCCGACTCGGCGTGCACGCCTGAAAAAGTCCGCGCTTCGTACGCCTTCATCTCAAATGTATGCAGCTCTGTGCTCAGGCTCAGGTGCATGGCCGTGACCGATGTGTGCTGCGATTGCTTGCGTATGAGACTGTTGGCTACGCGAAGCAGCGTTTTTCCGCTTTCGGCCGATGCAAACGAAATCAGGATGCGGTATTTGCCTTTATTGCCGATGTGCTCGGGCACTACAGACGGCCTGGCGCGCCACAAATAATTGATCAGATCGAGCGCGGGCCCGGTCATAAAGGTCGTCACCAGGGCCATGATGACCATCATCGTAAAGATTTCGGCCGATAAGACACCCAGGTCATAACCGATGTTGAGCACCACGAGTTCCATCAATCCGCGCGTGTTCATCAGCGCGCCGATCGACAAGCTGTCTTTCCAGTTCTGCCCGACAAATTTCGCTGCAAGCGTACTGCCCACAAATTTCCCGGTAACGGCAATGGCAATGATGACAAGGGTCATTTTCCACAACGCCGGATCGCTGATCAGCCCAATCTGCGTGCGCAATCCGGTAAATACAAAAAACAGTGGCAGCAGCAAAATCACAGCAGTATCTTCTACTTTATCAATGATGATCGAACGGAACCGGCCGCTTTCCGGCATGATCGCGCCGGCCATAAAAGCGCCAAACAATGCGTGAATGCCGATGATTTCCGAAACATACGCCGAGATGATCAGCGTCAGCAGAAAGATCGCCACAACGGGTTTGCTCAGGCTGTCGCGCGTCGATTTGAGATCGGCCACACGCTTGAGGAACGGCCTGACAACATTGATCATCAACAGCACAAATACCACGGATAACCCGATGATATACAAAGAACTCACAAATGAACCCGCCTTGACGATAGCGATGACGGCTGCCAGGATGCACCATGCCGTGACATCGTCGGCTGCGGCACAAGTGATCACAACCGCGCCGAGTTTGGTTTTGTGGATGCCGCGTTCCTGAACGATGCGCGCCAATACCGGAAAGGCCGTGATGCTCATCGCAATGCCCATAAAAAGCCCGAAGGATGCGAATTCCACGCCGTCCGGGGCAAATTGGCGGTAGGTAAAATACGCCAGCGCAATGCCGAGTGAAAAAGGAAAAATGATGCTCGCGTGACTGATCACCACCGCATCATTGGCTTTGTTCTTCAGCGCTTTGAGATCGAGCTCCATACCAATGACGAACATGAACAAAATGAGTCCGATCTGGCTCAAAAACTGCAGGTTGCCGAGCGATTCTTTTGGGAAAAGCAATGCAGAAAATTCCGGCCAGTGCATCCCCACAAATGACGGCCCGAGCAAAATCCCCGCAATCATCTCGCCCACCACGGACGGCTGCCCGATCTTGCGGCACACCCAGCCAAAAAATCGCGCCACGAAAATGATCGTAATGATCTGTGCGAGCAAAATGGCCAACGGATGCGCCAGGGTATGTTGCATAGAAGCGATAAAGTCCTGCCAATGCCCGGTTTCCATCGGCCTGTCGACGATACGGCGCCCGGTTTCAAGCGATTTGCCTTGGGTAATGATGCCATACATCAGCGCTGAGAATCCGCCGATGACGACGATGTAAAATGCCGAATTTTTGAATTTTGCCATCTGTTCAGGTCAATTTTGCTGCAAATATGGCAGTTGGCGCGAAAGTGCAAAAACAATTGACAAAGAATTTTCGCCGCGCTGTAGCCAAACGGAAAAAGTTTGTAACCAAATGCTACAGCCGCATTTTTTGGAGGAAGTTTGCGCGGTATTTTTCATTGAGGCTTAAGGCAATTGTCTTGCCCGATGCGTTACTCTGATGCAGCGTAATTTCATTGTGCGCAAAAAAACGCACTGACGACAGCGCTACGAGCTCCTGCTTGTTGATGCGGCAAAAGCCGTCAGCGGGCAATACGGCGAGCAATTGTTCAAAACTGATGTTCTTGAGCAACATCGACGCGCCGTTGCCGAGCAAAACCTCTTTGTCGCGGCTGTCCGAGGCACCCGTGCGGACCAGTGCGATCTGGCCAAAGTAAAGCACGGCTTTGCCTTTGTCGGTGTTGAACGTCGAAAATGCCGGAAGGTAATTCTTTTCAAAACGCGCTGCGGCTTTTTCGACGGCCCTTTGCAGGCGGTCGGGTCTGACCGGTTTGGTAATGTAATCCACGGCGTCAACGTCGAACGCATCGGCGGCATATTCCTTGTACGCGGTGCAAAAAATCACGAGTTTGCCTTTCAGTGCGCGCGCGACAGACAATCCGTCGGCACCGGGCATTTCAATGTCGCATATCAAAAGGTCAAAATCGAGCGCATCGATTTCTGCGAGCAACTTTTGCGGGCTGTCGAACGCTTTGACGACCTCGAGCGCGCCGTTTTGCCCGCACAACATCTTGAGCAGCGCCAATCCCGGAAGTTCGTCATCGAGCAGTAAGCATCTGAGTTTTGTAGCCAAGCAGGTCTATTTTAAGATGGGCCGTGAACACGCGGTCATCGGCAAATTTTTCGAGTTTGAAATGGTCTTTATAAATGATGCGCAGCCGTTGTTCGAGCGATTGGGCGCCAAACCCGCCGTGCTGTTTGTGCAACGCCTTTTTATCCGATATTTTGTTCGATACGGTCAGCAAAAGATGACGGTCGGTAAATTCGATCGTTACAGAAATGAACGCGTCGGCGCTTTGCAGATCGGCATGCTTGAAAGCGTTTTCGATCAGGTCGATCGAGATCAGCGGGGCAAGCAGTTCCTGGTCATACAACGGCTCATCGGGGCGGATTCTGGTCTTGACGTTGAGTTCAAACAGCGGGCTGACCTTGATTTTGTTGATCTCGATAAAGTTCAGCGCAAACTCAACCTCCTGGCGAGGGGCGACCAGTTTTTTCCGGCTTTCGTACAAAATATAATCGAGCACGTTGGCCAGTTTGTCGAGCGCAAAGTACGTTTGGTATGCATGCGACTGGATCGAGTTGAGTACATTTTTGAACAAGTGCGGATTAAGCCGCGCCTCCAGCGTTTCGAGTTGCAGATCGCCGACTTTCATCTCCAGGATCTGGAAGCGTTCATCGGTCAGGCGACGGCGCTTTCCAATCTGGACGAGCCGCGCGGCAAGCACAATTACCGTGGCAACCAAGAGGGCGATAATGCCAATGAACACGCTGCGTTCCATCAGTTGGCCGAAACAAATTTAAGCCCGATGATGGACGCAATCAACGTCGACAAAAAGAAAATGCGCCAAAACGTCGCGGGTTCGCGAAACACAA
The DNA here is from genome assembly GCA_023457535.1 of Bacteroidota bacterium. Taxonomy (GTDB): domain Bacteria; phylum Bacteroidota; class Bacteroidia; order Flavobacteriales; family Flavobacteriaceae; genus Flavobacterium. The sequence continues at coordinate 17,950 of JAEWLN010000154.1, read as the reverse complement.
ATATGCCCACGAGCACCGTGCCTACTGCGCCAATGCCGGTCCAGACTGCGTAAGCCGTTCCAATGGGCAGTGTTTGTGTGGCTTTGTACAGTAAAAACATGCTCACGGACAAGCACGCGAAAAATCCCAGCATCCACAGCGTGGCCGTCGTGCCGGTCGTTTCCTTCGCCTTGCCGAGACACGAGGCAAACCCGACTTCAAAAAAGCCGGCAATGATCAGTAAAATCCAATTCATGGTTATGGTTTTAGAATGAGTACCGACGAGATGTTGCTGAGCCAGATGCTTTGCGAATCCACAAGTTTCTTCCAGCTTTCGAGGCTCACGACCATCAAATCCTGCCTGACCAGAAATTCCTTGCGCATGGTGCGTTCGTACATCATCGTGAGATTCAGCGGAAGTTGCTGCTCGATCGAGGCGATGCGTCCGGCGATTTCCGCGTTGTCTTTAATGGCGTTGTTCGGGTCCAGGAACGTGACGTGGGCATTGCTGTTGGCCATGATCCGATGTGCAAACCCGATCAGGAATGCATCCTGCGCACTGAAAACCGGCACAAAAACGTCTTCGATTTTCTCGAGGTTGCTCTCCACAAGAATCCCGACGGGCATCTTGGTCTTGGCGATGATTTGCCGCGTACGCTCGTCAAAAGGCGAATTTTCAAACAGTCCTTCCTTGCCGGTAAATTTATCGATGAGCCGGTCCGGGTTGATGATACGCGTGGTGTAACCCAGCAGTCGCCCGAGCAATGTTCCCTCAAAAATGGACTGTCCGAGCCCCACGAGCAGCAAGTCGTATTCGCCGTGGTTTGCAATGTCGATAATGTCCTGGTCGATGTCGCTCGAGGCCTTGAACAATTTGACCACAGGCTGATTGAGCTGCTCAGATTCTGCCAGTACGGGCGCAAAACTCTTGCGTTCCTGTTCCTCAAGGTCAAAAGTGTGCAGTTCGTTGCTCAGCGTCAGGTGCATGGCCGTGACCGATGTACGCGTTTTTTCGCGTTTGATCAGACTATGCGCGAGCCGCAACAACGATCGCCCGCGGTCAGCGTTGCCAAACGAGATCAGGATTTTGAACTTGCTGTCGGTCTTGGCATCGTCCGGGATCAGGTCGTCACCGGTCTTGAAAATTTTGTTGATCAGATCGATCGCAGGACCGGTCATCGCTGTGGTGACGAGCGCCATAATGACCATCATCGTAAAGACTTCAGTGGTCAGTACGCCCAGGTCATAGCCAATGTTGAGCACGACGAGTTCCATGAGCCCGCGCGTGTTCATCAATGCGCCAATGGTCAGCGAGTCGCGCCAGTTTTGACCGACAAACCTTGCTGCAAGGGCGCTCCCGACAAATTTGCCCACAACGGCCACGAGAATGATCAGCAAAGTGATTTTGAGCAGATACGGATCGGTGACCAGGCCCACCTGCGTGCGCAATCCGGTAAATACGAAAAACAGCGGCAGCAGCAGGATCACCGATACGTCCTCAACCTTTTCGATGAAAATGTTGCGGAATTTGGTGTTGTCGGGCATGATCGCCCCGGCCATGAAGGCGCCAAACAGCGCGTGGATTCCGATGACTTCCGTAGCATACGCCGATATAATCAGCGTGAGCAAAAAGATGGCAACAACCGGTTTATTCAAACTCGAACGCGAATTTTTGAGCGATGCGACGCGTTCCAGAAACGGCCGCACCACATTGAGCATCACAATCACATACCCGATGGCCAGCGCTATAATGTACAGCGAACTCACGAACGATCCTGCCTTGACGATGGCGATGACCGCCGCCAGGATGCACCATGCGGTAATATCGTCCGCGGCGGCGCACGTAATGACGATCGTACCCAGCCGGGTTTTGTGGATGCCGCGTTCCTGCACGATGCGCGCGAGTACGGGAAATGCGGTAATGCTCATCGCGATTCCCATAAACAGCCCGAAGGAAGCGAATTCGACGCCATCGGGGGCAAATTTGTGGTACGTGAAATACGCCAGCGCAATGCCGAGTGAAAACGGAAAGATGATGCTCGCATGGCTGATCACTACCGCATCATTGGCTTTGTTCTTCAGCGCTTTGAGATCGAGTTCCATACCAATGACGAACATGAACAGAATGAGTCCGATCTGGCTCAAAAACTGCAGGTTGCCAAGCGATGCCACCGGAAACAACAAGGCCGAATATTCCGGGAACAGCGTGCCCACAAGCGACGGCCCGAGCACGATACCGGCCACGATTTCGCCCATGACCGTAGGTTGGCCGATCTTGCGGAACAGCCAGCCAAAAAAGCGCGCCACAAGGATAATGGTGATGATTTGTGCCAGCAAAATCGCCAGTGGGTGCGAAAGGTTGTGCTGCACCGAGGCAATAAATTCGGACCATTGGTCTTTGCCGTCGGGCACCACCACATGGCGTCCTTTTTCGAGCACCTTGCCTTTGGTCAGCAGCCAGTAGATCAGCAGCGAAAAACCGCTGACGGTCACGATGTAGAAAATCGAATTCTTGAACTGCTTCATCAACTCGCGTTTGGCCCGCGTCCGGTTTGCGGAGCGCTTTCAAAGATAGGAATTATAATTTCACGACAATGCGGCGCGAAAAAATCGCGGATCATCGGATGCGATTTGCGCAAACCACAGGTTTCAAAGCTTTCATTTTGGATTGGTTTTCTTTACCTTTGCAGCCATTTTACAACTATGAAAAAGAGATTTAAGGTGGGTTTCTGGGAAGGCGTTGCGCGCATCATCCTGACCAACCGCGTGGCCATTCTTACGCTTATTGTCGTAGTGACCGCCGCACTTGCATCGCAGTGGAAAAATCTGCAGATGACCTACACAGAGGCCAACCTGCTGCCCAAATCGCACATCGCCAACCGCGATTACACTGAATTCCTCAAGCGCTTTGGCGAGGAAGGCAACCTTGTGGTCATTGGCGTACAGGACGATCGACTGTTTACTCCCAAGGTTTATGCCGCGTGGAACGAAATGATGGCTTCGCTCAGGCAATCCCGGGATGTGGATCTGGTCGTATCGCTTAAAGACCTCAAAAAACTCCGGAAAGATACGCTTGCGCAAAAATTCGACATGGTGCCGCTAATCGACCCCGCGCAAAGCAACGACGCGTCTTACCTTGCCCGGATCCGCGATGAACTGTTCAACCGTTTGCCGTTTTATGAAGGTTTGCTGTACAACCGCGAGTCAGGAAGTTTCCGCTCTGCGGTGTATCTGAACAAAAAAATCGTCAATACGGCCGCGCGCAAGGATTTCATTTTGCAAACATTGGTGCCGGCGGTCGACAAATTCGAGCAAAGTACGAAAGTCGACCTTAAAGTATCGGGCATGCCGTACATCCGGACGATCAACGCCGAGGACATGAAAGGCGAAATCGGGCTGTTCATCGGCGCGGCACTTTTTATCGTATCGTTCATCTTTTTTATGTTTTTCCGATCGCACCGCGCCACGCTGATCTCGACGACGATCCTCGTGTTTGGCGTCATGTGGTCGTTTGGCGTTTTAGGGCTGATGCATTACAAGATCACGATTTTAACGGCCATTATTCCGCCGCTGATCATCGTCATCGGAATTACGAACTGCATTTTCCTGATCAACAAATACCAGCAGGAAATCAAGCTGCACAACAACCAGGCAAAGGCATTGCAACGCGTGATCTCGAAAATCGGGGTATCGACGCTGATGACCAATCTGACCGCCGCGACCGGTTTTGCGACCTTTATGATTACGGGCAATGAGCTGCTGTTTGAATTCGGATTGGTCACATCGGTCAACATCATGGGCGTTTATCTTTTGACGCTTTTGATCGTGCCGATTATGTACAGCTTTATGTCGGTACCCAAGGAAAAACACCTGTACCACCTGAGCCGCAAATACCTCACGACGCTTACGGACCGCATTGAATTCCTGGTCAAAAATAAGCGCAATGTGATTTATTCGGTTTATGCGGTGTTGCTTTTGGTAAGCCTTGTTGGGTTGACGCGCATGAAAGTGTCCGGGAGTTTGATTGGCGAAATGCCCAAATCGGCGTCTTTTTTTAAGGACATTGTTTTTTACGAGGAGCAATTCCACGGTGTGATGCCGCTTGAGATCATGATCGACACCAAGCGCAAAAAAGGCGTGATGAAGCTTTCGACGCTTAAAAAAATGGACGAATTGCAGCAAACGATCGAAAAAATCCCTGAATTGTCCAAGCCGGTCTCTGTCGTGAACCTCGTCAAGTACGCCAAACAAGCTTATTACAACGGCAATCCCGAATATTACGATTTGCCCACGGCACAGGAACAGGCCTTTATTCTAAGTTACGCTAAAAACGCGACCCGGAATACGAAGGACAACATCATGAAATCCTATGTCGATTCCACGGGCCGATACACGCGGATCACGACGTTTATGCGCGATATCGGAACCGAGGAGATGGCGCGCGTCGAAGGCCGGCTCCAGCAAAAAATAGACAGCGTTTTCCCCAAAGAACGGTTTGAGGTCAAGCTCACCGGCAAGGCATTCGTGTTCCAGAAAGGTACGTCATACCTCGTGGACAACCTGATCGAGGCGATCGTTTTTGCGATTTTTATGATCGTGGTGCTGATGGCCTATATGTTCCGATCGTTCAAAATGATCTGCGTGTCTTTGATCACTAACATCCTGCCGCTGCTGATTACCTCGGGCATTATGGGTTACATGGGCATTCCGCTCAAGCCGTCGACGATCCTGGTGTTCAGTATCGCTTTCGGGATCTCTGTGGACAACGCGATCCAGTTCATGGCCAAATACCGGCACGATTTAATCGCCAATAACGGACGCGTCAAAAAATCGGTGTTGAGCGCCATTCGCGAAACGAGCATCAGTACGTTTTACACCTCTGTGGTGCTGATCTTTGGCTTTGCGACGTTTACGCTGTCGAGTTTCAGCGGCACCATTGCACTCGGGGCGCTTATTTCGTGTACGCTTTTGTTCGCATTGTTCGCCAACCTGATCGTGCTGCCTTCGCTGGTGTTGACATTTGAAAAAAAGCGGTTGCGCAAAGAGGAACTGGTCGACGACGGAATCATTGACGATTAAATTACAGATTTTCTGTAACGCACATTCCAGCTAAAACGGTAGCTTCGCTTCAGGGAAGGGGGCAATGAAGTTATACCCCTAAAAATTTCCAGCGACATGCCATTACAGAAAATCTGTACTTTTTGTTAAATGTTATACCGGCAAAAAACCGCATCGTGAAACAATCTGCAATTGCTTCCGACAAAAACAAATTACAACTATATTTGCACTCATTTCGCAAACGTTAAACGTCCGGATCATCCGATGAATTAAAATTCGACGATCCGACAATACAAAATCCGATAATCCGGCATTTACCATGAAACACACCAAAGTAAAAGACCTGCTCTGCTGCACCAAAATCCTGCAGGACGTCACGGCCAAAGGCTGGGTCCGCACTTTTCGCAATAATCAGTTCATCGCGCTCAATGACGGCTCGACGATCCACAACATCCAGTGCGTAGTCGATTTTGAAAATACGCCGGAGGAAACCCTTAAGCGCATCACAACAGGCGCGGCGATTTCCGTTACAGGCGATTTGGTGGAAAGCCAGGGCGCGGGCCAGAAATTTGAAATCCAGGTCAAAAAACTGGAGATCCTCGGCGATTCCGATCCTGAAAAATTCCCGATGCAACCCAAAAAACACTCGCTCGAATTCTTGCGCGAGAACGCCCATTTGCGCGTGCGGACCAATGCGTTCGGCGCCATCATGCGCGTGCGTTCGGTGCTTGCGGCGGCAGTTCACCAATATTTCCAGCAAAAAGGATTCGTCTATGTCAACACACCGGTGATTACCGGAGCCGATGCCGAAGGTGCAGGGGAAATGTTCCAGGTTACTTCATTGCCCCTGGACAATTTGCCAAAAAACGACGACGGCAGCATCAATTACAAAGAAGACTTCTTTGGCACGCACACCAACCTGACCGTTTCCGGACAGCTCGAAGGTGAAGCTTATGCGATGGCGCTCGGGCAAATTTATACCTTTGGGCCAACGTTCCGCGCCGAGAACTCGAACACCTCGCGCCATTTGGCGGAATTCTGGATGATCGAGCCTGAAGTGGCGTTCAACGACCTGCACGACAACATGGACCTCGCGCAGGAATTCATCCAATACGTGATCCAATACGCGGTGGACCATTGCGCCGACGACCTCAAATTCCTCGAAGGCCGCCTCCTGGACGAAGAAAAATCCAAGCCGCAGGACCAACGCAGCGAAATGGCGTTGCTCGAAAAACTCAATTTTGTACTTGAGAACAATTTCAAGCGCGTTTCGTACACGGAAGCGATCGACATCCTCAAGAATTCAAACCCGAACAAAAAGAAGAAATTCCAATACCTGATCGAAGAATGGGGCGCAGACCTGCAATCAGAGCACGAACGCTACCTCGTTGAAAAACACTTTAAATCGCCCGTAATTTTATACGATTATCCGGCGCAGATCAAATCGTTTTACATGCGCATGAACGAAGACGGCAAAACCGTGGCGGCCATGGACATTTTGTTCCCGGGCATCGGAGAGATCGTCGGCGGATCGCAGCGCGAGGAACGTTACGATGTACTGGTCGGAAAAATGCGCGCGCTCGGCATAGACGAAAAACAGCTTTGGTGGTACCTCGATACGCGCCGTTTTGGCAGCGCGGTCCACTCGGGCTTTGGTCTTGGGTTTGAGCGCCTGGTGTTGTTTGTGACCGGTATGACGAACATCCGCGACGTGATTCCTTTTCCGCGTACGCCGGGGAATGCGGAGTTTTAAAAACTGCGTTTTAGAATTTTATAGGGTCCGATGTAATGTCGGACTTTTTTTGGCGCTTTTTCCCGCTTTACACTGCAAACGCAGTTCACTGAACGCTTAGGAAAACAGTAACTTAGTGAAGTAATCCTTTTTGAAACTTTAACCGCTGTTCCCGGAGAACGCTGTTTGCAACGTATATTGGTTTGCGGCCATTTGCTCTTTAAGCGAACGAGGCCCGGTAGGCTCCAGGCAAATTTCTTAGTTGGCCGCAAGATTACAGCAAAAGCCGGAAAGGCTCCTAAAAATAATTTTCGTAAATTTGAACATCCAAAGCCACAATAATTAAATCAGAAAGATGCTCAAACAATCCCTCAACCTCAAACTTTCGCAAAAACTCTCGCCGCAGCAAATTCAGCTCATGAAGCTGATCCAGTTGCCGACGCAGGCGTTCGAACAAAGGCTCAAGGAAGAGATGAACGAGAACCCTGCGCTCGAAGCGGGCAAAGAAGAAGACGAATACGACGAAAAAGACGAATTTGACAACGAAGAGGAATACGATGATTTTGAAGACAACGAAACCATCGAGGCCGACGAGATCAACATCGACGAATACCTCAGCAACGACGAAACGCCGGACTATAAACTATCGGCAAATAATTACTCCCCTGATGACGAACAGCGCGAATCGCCGCTTGCTGCCGGCATCAGTTTCCATCAGGACCTTCTGAACCAGCTCCATACGTTTATCCTGACCGACGAAGAACGCGAAATTGCCGAATTCCTCGTGGGTTCGATCGACGACATGGGTTACATCAGGCGGTCGGTTCCCGATATTGTGGACGACATGGCCTTCACGCAAGGCATTTACACCGATGAGCCGACCGTTGAGCGCATTTTGCACATTATCCACGAGCTCGAACCGTCAGGCGTGGGCGCGCGCGACTTGCAGGAGTGCCTGCTGTTGCAGCTCAAGCACAAAACCCCCACGGAATCCGTCGCGCTGGCTACCGATATCATCGAGCAGCAATTCGACGCGTTTTCCAAAAAACACTACGACCGCCTGCAACAAAAATACGGCGTGTCCCAGGAACAGCTTAAAAATGCGATCGGTGAAATTGAAAAATTAAACCCCAAACCGGGCGGCGTATATTCCGGCAGCACGCGATTGATCGAGCATGTGGTCCCTGATTTTTCGATCCGCATCAACGAAGGCGAGCTCGAACTGACGCTCAACGGGCGCAATGCCCCTACGCTGCACGTTTCGCGCGATTACCAGGAAATGCTGCAAACCTACAAGGCCTCGCGCGATAAATCGCAGCAGCAAAAGGACGCCGTGCAGTTCATCAAGCAAAAACTCGATTCGGCCAAGTGGTTCATCGATGCGATCCGCCAGCGCCAGGAAACGCTGTTTGTGACGATGAACGCGATCATGCATTACCAGCAGGACTATTTTCTCGACGGCGATGAGACCAAGCTGCGCCCGATGATCTTAAAGGACATCGCCGATATGGTCGGGCTCGATATTTCAACGATTTCGCGCGTGGCCAACTCCAAATATGTTGAAACGCCTTATGGCACCAAGCTGATCAAGGAATTTTTCTCGGAATCGATGACCAACGATCAAGGCGAAGAAGTATCGACGATCGAGATCAAAAAAATCCTGCAAAACGTCATCGAGGAAGAAGACAAGCGCAAGCCGTTGCCCGATGACCAGCTCGCCGACATCCTGAAAGAAAAAGGCTATCCCATCGCGCGACGCACCATTGCCAAATACCGCGAACAGCTCGAAATTCCGGTGGCCCGCATGCGCAAAAAGATCTGATCAGCGTTTGAGCGTGAAATGCCCTTTGTAAACCTTGCCGCCGGATCTGTAGACGATAAACCAATAATCGGATGCGGGCAGCGGCGCACCGTTGAGCGTACCGTCCCAACTGCCGTTTCGGCCGCTGAATTTTGCGATCGCCTTGCCGTAGCGGTCATAAATTTCGACCTCCATCCGGGCCTCGTCCGATATCGGTTTGATTTGCCATACGTCGTGATGGCCGTCGCCGTTGGGCGTAAAATACCGCGGATACATGAGCAGCACCACCGTTGAAACGGAGGTGGCGCATTGTTCCGGATCGCGCACTGTCAATTCATAATCGCCCGGCGCGAGATGGTCAAAATACGGCTGCTGCTGAAAATGAACACCGTCGAGCGAATAGCTGTAAAGACCCGTCGCGTGCACCTGGATGACGTTTTGATCGGCGGTCCAATCCAGTGTTTCGATCCGGTATGGCAATGTAATATCTTGATGACCCCGGCGGATCACAATCTGGAAATAACCCATGTCGAAACAACCCGTCGCAGCGTTTTCAATGCGCGCAAAAATGGTTTGGTTGCCCGGAAAAAGCATCGGACCGACTGGATTTATCTTCTGCAGCGCGTCATTGGCAGAAGTATAAAATGTAACCTGCAACGACGCGGCCTGCGCTCCGATAATGGCCGGCACCTGCTGCATCAGGTCCACTGATTCACTGAATTCGCAAACGCGCAAATCAGGCGGTTGGTTGTAAACGGGCGTTGGCGGGACGGTCAGTGTAAAATCAAATACGGTAGAACATCCGGAGGCGCTGGTCAGCCGCGCGAAAACGGTTTTGGTATCTGCAATGGAAACCACATCGGGAAGTGGATGTATCCCGGCTTGTGCGTCGGCAGCATTATCGTGGTAACTTACGCCGATGCCGGCTTGGGAGCCCAGAATCCCGGCAGTAAAGCTTTGCAGATCGAATTGATGCGCATCGGGATCGCCCGCACAGTGCGTGGTATTTACCGGATCGTGGTAAAAAGGCGCAGGGTTTACCGCGATTTCAATCGGGACGATGATTTGCTGACCCGACTGTACGTTGCGGATCGCCACATAAACCGTCTGTGCAAACGGCGTGGTGTTCGTCCAAATCGCGGGCAGCGCGTTGGTCGTGGTTTGCGCATCGGAATAACTGGCAAAAACAGCCGTTTCAAAATGGACCGCTTCGTGCCTTCCCGCTGCGCCGTACCATTGGTCATTGGGGTTGTTGTTGTCCAGCACCGCGGTAAAGGTCAGCGGATTCTGGTTGACCAGGTACAGTCTGTCGGGCGTTACGCCGTACAGCCGGCCCAGTTCGCTTGCCAGCCCGAACGTATTGTCCGGCAGCGCGCCCAGATCCGAATGTGAAACATATTGCGTATTGCCGTCAACGGTAACTTCATAGAGCCGGCAGCCCGATGTGGTATTCCAGGCGACGTACATTTTGTTGTTGCACATTACAAAATCGCCGGCCGCGGCGCCCTGCCCAAAGTCGTGCCACAACACAGGCGTGCTGTAATTGCCGTTGTTGAGCCGGTAAATGGCCGAATCGAATCCGCCGAGATACATGTTGTGGTGGCGATCGAATGACAATGCGGTAATGCCGCCGTCGATGTTCAGGTCGATCGCTGCCAATTCTACGCACATCGCTTGGTCAACCTTGAAGATTTTTCCGTACGAAGATACATAGCTGTCGCCATTCTGGTCGATGGCCACATCCAGAAACCCGAACGCATTGCCCACAGCCGATGAAAAACCCGCACACAGCTGGCTCTTTTGCGGTGAATTGTCCAGATTGGTAATCAGGTGAAGCCGTTTGAGCCGCGTGCAAAGGTAAATGCCTTGCCGGCTTCCAAAAGCGTCGACATGGTTGTTGAGCGTGTAATTTTGAATGGCTTCGAGATCGATGGGAGTGACGCCATCCTGGTTGGCATCGCAAAAAGAGAAAACATCGTCGGAAAAGCGGAAAGCTGGAGCACGCGCCTCCCAAACCACCTGGGTAGGAACGGCACGCAAACCCGATTGGGCACACGTCAGCAATGGAAGCAAAACGCACAAAAGGCGGCAGGTCAGTTTCATTTGGGGAAATGATTTGCGCAAATGTAAACCTTACAGTTTGAATCGGTTGCGAACATGGGAGGAAATAGACCAACGTCACGAAAACGCCGCCCAACGGCATCCTTTAATAGGTTTATTTTGACTAGTTTTGCCAAAACAATTGGCGTGAAAAACCTGTTGCCGTTTTTTTCTTACGTGTTTCATCCGATCTTTATTCCGGTGATCGGCACCTTGCTGTATTTCAGATTGGGCGAAAATTATTGGGTCACCGAGCAGATTTTTCTTGTCCTGATTCAGGTATCGATCATCATGGTTTTTATCCCGATGTGCTTTTTTTACCTGTTGCGCACGATGGGCAAAGCGGATTCTGTCATGCTCAGCGATGTGACCCAGCGCAAAATGCCGCTTGCCATACAAATTGTACTGACGGCGTTATTAATCGTCAACAGCATTACGATAGACCTGATCCCTGAATTGTACTATTTTTTTCTCGGCGGACTTATCAGCAGCGGACTCGCACTGGCCTTTGCGTTTCTAAAAATCAAGATCAGCCTTCACCAGTTGGGTGTTGCGGCACTTTTTGCACTGGCCGTCGGGCTCAGCATGCACAGCCAAATCCAGGCGCTTTATCTCATTGCGCTTTGTGCCCTTACAAACGGCATAGTGGCTGCCTCGCGGCTTGAAATGGGTGCGCACACCGCCCGCGAACTCGTCCTTGGCGGATTGTGCGGACTTTTACCCCAAATCGGGCTTTGGTATTTTTGGCTATAAAATGTAGAACATCACGCCCAGGTGCAGCGGATTGAGTTCCACCGGGCTATCGCCCAATCTGGCAGATGAGTTAAAGAACGGCGTAATTCCGTAATATCCGTAAAAATTCCATGTATTGTAGCCCCACACCAGGTAAGCGCCCACCTGCAATCGGTTGAAATCTTTGTTGTCCGCGACTTTGATGTTGTAATTGTCGTCCACGTACTTCGATCGGGAAAAAGCCGCATAACTCACGCGCACGCCACTGTAAATGCGCCAGAATTTGTGGCTGTGCGGTGTTGATGTCCGCCAGCGCAACTCAAGCGGCAAGTCGATCAGCACTTGCTCGAATTTGTTTTTCTGGTATTGCACACCGGGCGCGACAAGGTCGTACTGCGCGATTTCGTCCACTTTGGAAATGACCATGTTTTGGAAATATTTGTTGTACGATACGCCGATGCCGGTCGCAAAAGCCCACGTACGCGTCTTGTTGAATGGCATATCGCGCAAAAATCCGGCGGTAAACCCCGACGAAAATTTGTTTTGGGAAATGCCGGGCGGTCGGTTGAGCAATCGGTTGTACGTAAATCCGGCGTAGAATTGGTCCTCGCGGTACAAGGAATCGACGTTGATCATTGGCGGCGGCAACGATTTTGGCCCAGCCTCGGGCTCTTCCTGCGCCATGGCGGCCAACCTTACAAGGCACAACAATACAACTGACAACAAGCGCATAAAATGGGTTTTGCGGCTTAAAGTTACAAAAGTTCCGGTACGCGGCGCAAAATTCCCGCACCGATCGCCTAAAAAACGACCGCGATCGTCGTACCGTTGCCCGGCGAGGACGTGATTTTAAGCGTCCCGCCCAACGCTTTGGCGCGCGTGGTAATGTTGCGCAACCCGATGCCTTGCCGTGCTTTTTCCGTGTTGAATCCCACGCCGTTGTCCCAGATGCGCAGCGTGATCTTGTCGCCGGTTTTGAACACCATGATCAGGCACCGCCCGGCGCGCGCATATTTATGCACATTTTGGATCGCCTCCTGTACAATGCGGTATACGTGGATTTTTGCCGTGTCCGATACCGTACTCCAATCAATGTATTTATCGACAGAAAGATCGAATTCCGTTTGCGTGTCGTTTTGCTGCGATGCGACGAGCCGGGACAGGATTTCGGCCATGTTTTTATCTTCGACGAACAGCGCATTTTGCAATTCATGCGAAACTTTGCGCACTTCCTGCTCGGTCTTTTCAAGTTCTGCGATCAATTGCTGTTTTTTGTCCGATGCCGCTACATCGAGTTGCATCAGGTTGAACCGCGTGGTAAAAATGCTGTTGACGATGCCGTCGTGCAATTCCATCGCGATGCGGTTGCGCTCTTCGTTGCGCGCGGCCTCTGTCTGGGATTGTTGTTTTAAGATCAATTGATAGATCTGTTCGTTGGCCTGTTGCTGTTGCTGGGCGTACACAAGGGCCTTGTTCCTGGCGTTCAACCGCAAGATGACGAGTCCGGCCACGGCCAGCAAGACCGCAAACATCGATACGGCGGCGATGATTTTATTGCGGCGCGAAAGGGATTGGTTTTGCTTTTCGATCTGATCCGTTTCGTAAGCGATGCGCGCGAACTTATTTTGCGTGGCACGCTCTACGGCTTGTACACTATCGTTGACCTTAAAATAAATGTCGGAGTAAAACCCCTTGTTCCTGCGGTCGTTTTCAGTAAGCAGCTTGAGCGTTTGGAGCATTTCCGCACTGGCGTTGATCTGGCGCGAAAGGGCATAACCTTTCTTGAAATAGTCCAATGCCTGCGCGGTGTCGTTGGTTTTGAGCAGGTATTCGCCCAGTTTGATCTGCGAGGCGATCATGCCGGGTACGGTGCGAATGCTGTCGCGAATGGTCAGTGCACGCAGCAGTTGTTGCCTGACGCCGTCGAGCTTGCCGGTTTTCATGCGTGCATAGGCTTTGTTGGCCAGCAGTGCGGCGTATAGTTCGGGCCAATCTTTTATCAGATTGGAAGTTTGCAGCCCCCGATCGTAAAATAAGATGGCGCGGTCATTCTGATCGAGGCGCTCGTAAACTGTTCCGAGATTATTGTAATGCATGGCCGTTAAATAGCGGCGGTTCTCTTCGGGCAACTCGTCGGGTTTCATTTTATTGAGCTCGGAAAATGCCCGGTTGAAATAATCGATCGCCTTGGGATAATCCTTGACTTCCTTCAGACTCAGCGCGACTTTGAGGTAGCTGTCAAAGATCAAATAATGCTCCTCGGTTTTATTGAGTATCTGCAGCGCACGGATGCCCTGGTTGATGCCCTCTGGGAAATTGCCCGAATCGTATAGAACCGCCGATTGTTTGAGGACCGACCGGCCGTAATTGACCACATCGCCTGAGGCCCGGTACATCTTTTCAGACATACGGTAATAAAAGAATGCCGAATCGGGATTCATGTGGGTTTCGTGATAGAAGCCAAGCCAGAACGACGAACGCGCGACCGATGTGGTATCATTTTGCCATCGGGCGCTTTTGAGAATGAAATGACACGTACTGAGGTACTTCTCCGGAGCGCCGACTTGCTCGTAACGCGTCGCCAATTCAAACAGCAGATCAGTACGGTCAGATTTTCGAAGCAATACATAAGCTGAATCATAGACTTTTTCGCGCAGATGTAAGTTGTCTGTCGATTCAGCGCGTACAAAAAGTTGTCGTACGTTGCTGTCGACCTCTGCGGGAACGCTCCTATCAGTACAGGACAGTAAACACAATGACAGGATGGCGCACCACCATAAAATTTGTTGGCTCAGATTATACCGATACATCGAGCCAAATGTACACTTTATGGCATAAAAAAAGGAGGTCACATGCCTCCTTTTTTTACTGCGAAATTATGGTCTTGGATCTGTTGGTGGTTTTGGCGGTGGATTGTCACCAATTTCCAAAGGTTGTTTTGTGACGTGATTCGTAGCGGCGAAGGCTGGGGTAGCCAATGCAAAGCAAATAGCGATTAATAGCGTTTTCATAAATGTTTTAAATAAAAAATTAGCATTAGGACTTTTGGCGACTATGGGTCACCGGTGTTGCGTGGGAATCCGCGGTCGAGAACGATTTCCCCGTTCTCTTTTTGTGAAGCTTCGTGTGATCGTTTGACCACAGGACAAAGTAAAGGCGAAAAAAACTGCAAGCCTAAAAATAGCAGTTAGATGTTGTGAGCGTGGACATCGCGAGAGGATGTCCCGCAATCAAAAGGGCGAAATGAGTGGTTTGAAAAGGAAATGCGAATCGTCAAAAGTTGATATTTCTTACAATTGCATCGATGTTTTCGCGGTAACTGATTGAAAATGGCAGCACTTCGTTGTAATTAAGGTAACATTTAGATTTGGCAAAGTGAATTCGCGAAACGTGATTGATGTTGACAATGTAACTTTTATGGATGCGCAAAAAGTAAAACGGAAGCGTATTCTCAAAATGCTTCAGCGTCTTGTAGGCATTGACCGTTTTGCCGTTGATCAGTTGGATATCGGTGGTGTTGTTATCGGCTTTGAGATAAATAATGTCCTGCAAAGCCACAAACTGATAATCGCTGTAGGACTTGATGCAAATGGTAGCCGTTGCGGGAACGGCGCACCGTTTTTCAAACTTGAACAAACTTTTTCCAAGGTGGTGCAGTTGCATCGGTTTGAGCAAATAATCTGAAAAACCGGCCTGTATCGCATCGAATGCAAAATCCTGTGTTTGGGACAGCGCGATGAAATACGGCATGCTGTCCATATATTGATGCATTTCAGATAGCACCGCAAAAGATAAAATATTATCTTTGGTTTCAAACGGGACCGACATGACGACCAATTGCGGTTTGATCTTGAAGATCTGGTCCATAGCGGTTTCATCGTTTTTTAAGATGCCGGCGCAAAAATAATTGGGGAAATTTTCAAAAAGCCTGAGCGTCTCGTCTGTCGAAGCCTGATTGTTGTCGATGATCAGAAAGGAGAAGCGCATGGTTTGTTTTAGGCAAAAATAAAGTGCAAGCTAAACAAGTGCTACATTTATTTGGTGCTGCAAAACGACACATTTTGTTAAAGTTTTTTAATCGCAGATATGAAAATATTTTTGGCCGATGACCATCCGATGACGCTCGAGGGATATTGCGACGCGCTGCGTGCGGCAACCTTTTTCGACCGCACACCGGTTTTTTTAAAAGCCTACGATTGCAGGCAAGCCTACGATGCTTTGATCGCAACCCGCGATGAATTCGATATCGCAATCATCGATAACAGTATGCCGCCATTTGCAGAAAAGGCGATTTTGTCCGGCGTGGACGTAGCGGCACTGATTCGTGCGCAGCATCCGGGTTGCAAGGTCATCATGATTACCGCCCATACAGAGGTGATCATTGTATATGACCTGGTCAAAAAAGTACACCCTGACGGCTTGATCATCAAAAACGATGTCACGCCTGACAAACTGCGCATGGCCGTTCAAACCATTTTGGCCGACGGCACTTACCAGAGCCCGATTGTTCGCGCCTGCATCAACGAAATATGGAAAAAAGAGCTCATGGTCGAAGACTACAACCGGCAAATTTTATTCTACCTCTCCAAAGGATTTAAAATCAAAGACCTTGAGGACACCATTTACCTGACCACGAGCGCCATCCAAAAACGCATCACGCGCATGAAAAAAGCCTTTGAAGTCCTGGATGACAACAGCCTGGTAAAAGAGGCGATTCGCCAGGGATTTATCTGATATCGGCACCATCTTTCCACCGTGGCATTCGACTTTCCCCAACCGCATCAATCGGCATTTTAAATTAATTTTAACATTATTTACCGTGCAACGACATCCTTTCTTAAAGGTTTGCCGATGTTGATCGATTTTGTAGCCAATCTCGCTATTTTTATATCGGTTTTCATTTGGGGCCAACCCAAATACATCATGTTCAATATTTTAGTGTGTTCGGGACAATTCTCATCACCCGGACATACAGTATGAGGAAATTTGTTGGTGCGGTTTATAAACCGTTGTCGGGCATCCCGATTGTCGTTGTGGTATCGACAATCCAAACCAGACAACCGCCGATAAAAATACGGGACGCTGTTCTGGCGAAGGTGTTCCGGAATTTTTTGAAGAGACCTGCCACTGGCATTAATGAGGCTGTCCCTAACAGCCTCATTTCCCATTACTGTCACTGCCTGCTTACCTTGGCGCTTTCTACAAACCAATCCCCTTGCACAGTTACCAGATAAATGCCTGCGGCCCATTGTGCCACCGGGATTTCGACTTCACGTGTGGTGGGTTCAAGCTGCAATATCTGTTGACCGGCGCTGTTGTGGACGATTATGCGCCGTAGGGTATCGGGTGCGGCAATGTAGAGTTTTTCTGACACCGGGTTGGGCCAGACTGCAATCGACGGTGAACCAAAATCCTCAACCGAAAGCGATTCATTATTGGCGTTGAACGTGGGCGGCTGGCTGAAAAAATCACCTGTGGCATTGGGGACGCGCGCCATGCTCACATTGGGCGTTTGCGTCCCAAAAGTTACCGCGTCCACCGCATCGCCGTTCGGGTATGATAAAATCAAGACTTCTCCGCTGGCAGACAATTTAAAATCGGCGTGCAGACCCTGCTGGTCCAAATCCTCATCTGCCCAAACAATGAGGTAGCTGTGCGGGGCCATCGTCAGTCCGGCCGGGAATGCCCATTTTTGCAGGTTTTCCGTATTATCGGTCAGGTACAGATTGTCGAGACTGATCGTATTGGCCGTATTGTTGTACAGTTCGATCCAATCTTCAAACTCGCCGGCAGGATCGGAAACGGTCGAGGTATTTTGTGCCATGAATTCGTTGATGACCAGATCGCCCTGGGCCAATGTGGGATAAGTCGCATCAAGGGTGTGAAACTCATATTCGGCACGCGCCGGCGAAAATGCGCCTATCGCATCGTTCTCGGCATACACATAATACTGCAGGTACGCATTGGTCAGCGTAACAGATGCGCCGTAAATGTTGTCGCCTGCAGCCGCGTCGTGGTGAGCGCCGTCGTCGAACATCTGGATCTTGGTAAAAACGTCTCTGAAGTCGTGGCGCAAACCCAATCGTACCGCACCCGCGTTCGTATTGGTAATGTGCGCCGTAAAATGTACAACCGAACCCACCGTGGGCATAACCGGACTGGCCTGTACATCGGCAATTAAAGGTTTGGCCGCGGCAAAGTCGGGCAAGTTTTGCAAAAATGCGGTGCGCCCGTTGACCAGGTTCGAAATGCCGGGCGCGACAAGACCGTTATTGGTCGTTACGTCGTTGTTCAGATTGGCCTGGAATGCGGCGTAAGTATTGAGCGGATTCGGGTCGGACATCACCGACGCATCGATCAGCGCGTGCATCGCCTGGGCTTTGGCCCAATACGAATTGTTGCTGAAATTTTCCTGCAACATCGTGTAATAATGCGCCAGATACACTTTGCGGTAATGCGGATTGTTGAGCAGCCTGAATACCAACGGGAACGTATTGTCACTTAAATGCTGGAGCGGATCGAGTGTTTTCTTTTGCTGCGTATTGGTC
>JAEWLN010000153.1 GCA_023457535.1 Bacteroidota bacterium | reverse complement strand
CCGTAAATATCGAGGTGGTCCGCATCCATAGACGTCACGCAGGCAATGTCCGGATGCAGATGCAAAAACGAACGGTCGAATTCATCGGCCTCGACCACGGTGACGGTTTTGCCTGTCCCAATCAGGTTCGAGTTGTAATTTTCGACAATCCCACCCAAAAAAGCGGTCACATCGGCACCGCTTTCGTATAGAATATGCCCGAGAATGCTCGATGTGGTGGTTTTTCCGTGCGTTCCCGCCACTGCAAAACAAAAGGTATCTTTGGTGATCAATCCCAGCACCGCCGCGCGTTTCATGACCAGATACTGTCGCTCGATAAAATAATTCCACTCCGAATGCGTGATGGGTACGGCCGGCGTGATCACAACGAGTGTATTTTCGACAAAGTAATCCGTTGGGATCTGGGCGATGTCGTCATCGAAATGAATCGAAATGCCGTCGGCGATCAGTTCTCCGGTAAGCGTCGTGGCGGTCTTGTCGTAACCTGAGACGTTTTTGCCGGTATTTTTGAAATACCGCGCGAGCGCACTCATGCCAATGCCGCCGATGCCGATGAAGTAAACGTTATGGATTTGATTCAGGTTCATGTAAGTCTTTAAAGTCTTAAGGTCTTAAAGTTGTAAAGGCAAGGCCTTGTATTATGTTTTGTCGATTGATGAACGTCGCAAGCTTTTATGACTTTACGACTTTCGCCTTTACGACCGGATCAATTTTACGATTTCGTCCGCGATGTCTTTCGTCGCATTGACTTTTGCGAGCTTTCTGATGTTGTCGGACAAGTTTTGCTGCAACTGCCGGTCCGATACAAGCTTTGCAAACATCGGCGCAAACTGCGTATCGAGTTCGGCTTCGCGTATCAGCAGCGCGCCGCCTTTTTCCACAATGGCCTGCGCGTTCTTGGTTTGATGGTCTTCCGCGACGTTGGGCGACGGAATAAAAATCACCGGTTTACCCACAATACACAACTCTGAAACCGATGACGCTCCGGCACGCGAAATCACCACATCTGCGGCAGCATACACCAGATCCATGCGGTCGATAAAGGCCACCACCTGAACGTTTTCCTTTTCATTGAAATGCTGGTACTGCTCCAGATACAATTTACCGCATTGCCAGATAATTTGCAGCCCTAACGCTTCAAAATTGACAAGCTCTTTGGCGATAAGCTCGTTGATGCGGCGGGCGCCCAAACTTCCGCCCAAAACCAGCAAGGTCTTTTTAGCCGGATCGAGCTTAAAATAACCGATCGCCTCTGCGCGTTTGTCCGCGATATCGATCAGGTCCTGCCGCACCGGGTTTCCTGTAAGCACCAATTTATCTTTTGGGAAAAACCGTTCGAGCCCGTCGTACGACACACATATTTTGTCTGCGTTCTTAGCCAACAGCTTATTGGTAATGCCGGGATATGAATTCTGCTCCTGGATCACACTCGGGATACCGGCGAAAGAGGCTACCTGCAACAACGGCCCGCTTGCAAAACCGCCCGTTCCGATGACCACATCGGGTTTGAACTCCGCCAGGATGCGACGCGCTTTCAAAAGGCTCGTGATGAGCTTGACCGGAAACAAGGTGTTGTCAAAAGTGAGTTTGCGCTGTAACCCGGCAATCCACAAACCGCGGATCTTGTAACCGGCCTGTGGCACTTTTTGCATTTCCATGCGGTCCTTGGCCCCGACGAACAAAAACTCCGCATCGGGAAAACGCGACTTCAATTCATTGGCAATGGCGATCGCCGGGTAAATATGCCCGCCGGTGCCGCCGCCGCTTAATATGAACCGAAATTTTCCCATTTGCCCTGCTTTTATGACTTTACGACTTTACGACTTTATGCCTTTCTGACTTTATGACTTTACGACTTTATGCCTTTATGACTTTATGACTTTCGACTTTATGCCTTTACGACTTTCGCCGTTCGACATCTAACGTTTATTTCCCAAAAACCGCATTCATCGGATTGGTTTTGTCCTCTATTGAATATCCGCCGTTGCGCGCAAGTTCCTGTTGGGCAAGCGCTGCTTCGGCTTCTTCCTCGCGTTTGATTTGCGCGTCGATCATGCGGCGCAGCGTTTCTTCGCGTTTTTCCTTTTCTTCTTTCTCGGCTGCGATTTCCTCTTCTTTTTTGGTCACACCGATGATGATGCCCAAAGCAATGCACGTCATCCAGATTGAGCTTCCGCCCGATGAGATAAGCGGCAGCGTTTGCCCGGTCACCGGAAGCAATTCTACGGCGACCGCCATGTTGATCAGCGCCTGGAATACGATGGGGAACCCGACGCCTACCACGACGAGCTTACCAAATAACGTATTGGCTTTGTGCGCCGCGACGATAAACCTGAAAAACAGCAGCATGTAGAGCCCAAGCACAATAAATCCGCCGATGAGCCCGTATTCTTCGACGATGATCGCATAGATAAAATCCGAGGACGATTGCGGCAGGAAGTTCTTTTGCACCGATTTACCCGGTCCGAGCCCATGTACGCCACCCGATGCGATGGCGATTTTGGCTTTTTCAATCTGGTAATGTTCGTCGTCCGTGTCTTTGTGTTCCGCATCGGACGCAAAACTTTCCAAGCGGCTCTCCCAGGTATGCACGCGGCTAAAAAAACGTGAATCGGGGAACGCCTTGCTCAGCAAAACGAACAGCATCAGCGCCGCAACGCCCGCACCTACAATAATCCCGATGTACTTGAGCGGGTATTTCCCAATGAACGTCAACATCAATACCATCGAAAACATCAGCGCGGCGGTTGAAAAATTCGCCGGCAAAATGAACGCAAGCGTAATGAATACAGGCGTCCAGAGTTCCCACAGCGAATTTTTGAACGTAAGTGGCGTGTCTCTTTTTTTGGACAGATACCGCGCGACAAAAACCATCAGCACAATAAAGGCCAACGTCGAGGTTTGAAACGTAATCCCAATGAACGGCACCTGGATCCAACGGCTTGCATTGGCCCCGGCAATGACGGTTCCCTTGATCAGGGTGTACGCAAGCAGGATCCAAACTACGGGGAGCGCTACTTTTGAAATGGCGCGAAAATAATGGTACGGCACTTTGTGCACCCAGTAAATAATGGCCAGGCCGATGCAAATGTGCACAAAATGCTTGGCCAGATACCCGAGCGTATTGCCCGTGCCGTGACCCATATACGCCAGGTTCGAGCTCGCGCTGAACACCGGCATGAACGAAAACAACGCGAGCAACGCGACGAACGTCCAGATGACTTTGTCTCCTTTAAGGCTTTGCAGTAGTTGTTTCATTTCTTGTGATTTCTTAATTCGTTGTTCAGCGTTCTTGGTTCAACTTTTTATCTGTGATTCGTCAATTTTCAAGTTTGAATGTCGATTAACGAATAATGAATTTTGAAATTCTGAACCCTAGCCCTGATGGAAGCGGCATCCTTTTACGGCCGCAGCGCAGCGGAGGCCGTAAAAGATAAAGCGCACAGCAGGTTCCCGGCTCCTAAAAATCAAGCGCCGCAAGCCTTTCGACTTTCGACCTTTGACTTTCGACGCTACAGATTCTGCACCGCCTGCTTAAACTGACGGCCTCTGTCCTCATAATTCTCAAACAAGTCAAAACTTGCGCACGCCGGCGAGAGCAAAACCGTGTCGCCTTTCTCGCTCATGCGTTGGGACATGCGGACCGCGTCGACCATGTTGTCGACCTCGATCATCACATCCACGACAGCACCGAAGGCATCGATGATCTTTTTGTTGTCCAGACCCAGGCAAATGATGCCTTTGACTTTCTCGCGCACCAGTGGCATGAGTTCTGAATAATCATTGCCTTTGTCCACGCCGCCTACGATCCATACTGTCGGCGTGGTCATGCTGTCGAGCGCAAAAAAAGTCGCGTTGACGTTGGTTGCCTTGGAATCGTTGATGTATTGAACGTTGCCGATTTTGAGTACTTTCTCCAATCGGTGTTCAACGCCCTGGAAGTTGGAAAGGCTTTCGCGTATCGTTGCCTTGCGAATCTGCATCAGCTTGGCTACAGAGGTAGCGGCCATTGCATTTTTCATATTGTGCTTTCCTTCGAGCGCAATATGTTCGGTTTCCATGATGAATTCTTCTTCGTTGATGTTTACTTCCATTTTGTTGTCTTTTAAGTAGGCGCCTTTGTCGAAATGCTGTGTGATCGAAAAAGGAATCAATTGGGCTTTTACTTGGTTATTTTGGAGCCAGTTTCCGATGGCTTGGTCGTCTGCGTCGTAAATCAGATAATCATCCTGGGTCTGATTCATTGTGATCCGGAACTTCGAATCGATGTATTTCTCGTATTTGTAATCATACCGGTCGAGATGGTCCGGGCTGATATTGGTAATGATGGCGATCTCCGGCTTGTATTCAATGATGCCGTCGAGTTGAAAACTTGAGAGCTCGAGCACATACCAATCGAACTTGTCTTCGGCGACCTGCCATGCAAAGCTCTTTCCGATGTTGCCGCCGAGCCCGACATTGACCCCGGCCGATTTGAGCAAATGATAGGTCAGCATTGTCGTGGTCGTCTTGCCGTTGCTGCCGGTAATGCCGACGGTTTTTGCGCCGGTGTGTTTTGAGGCGAACTCGATTTCCGAAATCACCGGAATGCCCGCCTCGCGCAATTTTTTGACGATGGGCGATTTATCGGGGATGCCGGGGCTTTTCATCACCACGTCAGCGTTCAGGATCTTCTTTTCCGTATGGGTTTCGTCCTCCCATTTGATGCCGTTAATTTCAAGAACTTCGCGGTAGTTGTTTTTGATCTTTCCAAAATCGGACACAAAAACGTCATATCCTTTTTTCTTGCCTAAAATTGCCGTGCCGACACCGCTTTCGCCACCGCCTAAAATCACCAGTCGCTGCATCTATCTCAATTTTAAGGTTACGATGGACAGGATTGCCAATATGATCCCGGTGATCCAAAAACGCGTCACAATCTTGCTTTCGTGATAGCCTTTCTTTTGATAATGGTGGTGCAGCGGCGACATCAGGAAAATCCGCCGGCCTTCCCCGAACCGCTTTTTGGTGTATTTGAAATAAGCCACCTGCATCATGACCGACAGGTTCTCGACCAGGAAAATCCCGCACAACAATGGAATCATGAGTTCCTTTCTGACGGCTATGGCCAATACAGCGATGATGCCGCCAATGGTCAAACTTCCCGTGTCGCCCATGAACACTGCCGCGGGATAGGAATTGTACCATAAAAACCCGATCAGCGCCCCGGCAAATGCGGCGATGAACACCGTCATTTCGCCTGAGTTGGGGATGTACATGATATTGAGGTAACTCGAGAAAATAATGTTGCCCGATACAAAGGTGAAAATGCCGAGCGCGACCACGGAAATCGCCGAAGTACCCGCGGCAAGCCCATCGATGCCGTCCGTGAGGTTCGCCCCATTGGACACTGCGGTAATGATGAAAATCACAATCGGGATAAATACGAGCCATGCCCAATTTTCGTAGCCGTCGCCCATCCATTGGAGCAAATCGGCGTAGTCGAGTTCGTTGTTTTTGAAAAACGGGATCGTGGTGGCGGTTGATTTTTCTTCGAGCGGTGCCGCGCGGATCATGTCTTCGGTTTGCTGCAGCGAAATGGTGGCCGGCTTTTCCTTGCGAACCGTCACGCCCGGATGCAGATACAGCACCGTCCCTACGATCACGCCCAGGCCTACTTGCCCGACGACCTTAAAAATGCCTTTGAGCCCCTGCTTGTCCTTTTTGAAGATCTTGATATAATCGTCGATAAAGCCGATTGTTCCCATCCACAACGTAGTCACAATGAGCAAAATCACGTAAATATTGTCGAGCTTGGTAAACAATATGACCGGGATCAGGGTGGCGATGATGATGATCAGTCCGCCCATCGTTGGCGTCCCGGCTTTTTCGTTTTGCCCAGCCAGTCCGAGTTCCCGTACCGTCTCCCCTACCTGCTGTCTTCTCAAAAACCCGATGATCTTCTTGCCATAAATCGTCGAAATGAGCAACGACAGGATCACGGCCATCCCGGAGCGGAACGTGATGTATTGGAACACGCCCGTGCCCGGCACATTGTGCTCTTTGTACAGGTATTCGAAAAGATAGTACAACATATTTCTATTTTTGAAGCTCGTCGAGCAGTTCCTTTACAATTTTCATGTCGTCAAAATCGTGGCGCACGCCGTTGATTTCCTGATATGTTTCGTGTCCTTTGCCCGCAATCAGGATGATATCGCCCGGATTGGCAAGTTGGCAAGCGGTTTTGATTGCCTGCTTCCGATCGGTGATCGCAATGGTTTTTTTATAGTTTTGCGGTTCGACACCGGCCTCCATATCGGCAATGATCTGGATCGGATCCTCGGTGCGCGGATTATCGGATGTAATGATGAGCTTGTCACTCAAACCCGACCCGATGTGCGCCATTACCGGCCGCTTGGTCTTATCGCGGTCGCCTCCGCATCCCACGACGGTGATCAGCTGCTCATTTTTGGTGCGGATGTCGTTGATCGTTCCGAGCACATTTTCGAGCGCGTCGGGCGTGTGCGCATAATCCACAATCGCGGTAATCTTTTGGTTTGAAACAATATATTGGAACCGCCCTGAAACGCTTTCGAGCTCGCTCAGCAAACGCAGCACTTCGAGGTTGTCCAGTCCGAGTTCGACTGCCGTGCCGTAAATCGCCAGTAAATTGTACGCGTTGAATGTGCCGATCAAACGCACCCAAACCTCGTTGTCATTGATCTTGAGCAACAATCCGGAAAGTTGGTTCTCCAGGATCTGCGCGCGGTAATCGGCGTATGACTTAAGCGCGTAAGTGCGTTTGCGTGCCGGCGTGTTCTGCAACATGACGGGCCCGTTCTTATCATCGGCGTTGGTCAGCGCAAATGCCGATTTGGGCAAGCTGTCGAAAAAAGACTTTTTGACATCGCGGTATTCGGCAAATGTGGGGTGGTAATCGAGGTGGTCGTGCGAGAGGTTTGTAAAGACGCCGCCCGCAAAATGCAATCCTTCCGAGCGCTTTTGGTGCACGCCGTGCGAAGAGACTTCCATAAAACAGTAATCGACGCCGCTGTCGACCATATCGCGCAAAAAGTTATTGATCGTGATGGAATCCGGCGTGGTGTGCGTGGCTTTGAACTCGAGTTCGTCGACAAGAATTTTGACCGTCGAAAGCAAACCTACCTTAAAACCCGCTCTTTTGAACAGTTGGTACAACAGCGAAGCAATGGTCGTTTTGCCATTGGTGCCGGTAATGCCAACGAGTTTGAGCTCTTGCGACGGATTGCCAAAATAATTCGCCGACAGATAAGCCAGCGCCTTGTTCGTATCGCGAACCTGAATATAGGTCACGTGATCATGCAGGTTTTGCGGCATCGCATCGCATACGATCACAGAGGCGCCGAGTGAAATGGCCTTTTCGATAAAGTCATGCCCGTCCGAGACCGTGCCGCGGATGGCGACAAATACATCGTCGGTTCCGATTTGTCGTGAATCGAAAGCGAGTTTGCCGATGTTGCGCTCTGTCGAACCTTTGACAGCTTCGATCGAAACTTTGTACAATATGTCTTTGAGTACGGTCACGATAATTCGAGTATAAGGGTGGCGTTCCTGTCGAGTTTCTGGCCCGGCAGAATCGATTGCTTTTTGACTTTTCCGATACCGACAACCCGGACTTTCATGCCAAGATTGCCCATCAGCGCGACGGCATCCATCCCGGCCATGCCTTTGAGGTTGGGAACCGTGGTGTGTTTTTGCTGCGTCGCATCGTAATATTGCGCATACAGCTTTTCAATTTTTGCGTCTTTTTTGTCGAGGTTTTTGATTTCGTTCATCGATGGCGCGTCGGTGAAAATCTTTTGCGCGATACGCTTGAAAACCGGACCGGCCACGTCAGCGCCGTAATAGTTGTTCATCGACGTGTTGGGCTCATGCACGATGACGATACACGAATACTTGGGCTGATCCGCCGGAAAATAACCTACAAACGACGAGATGTAATGCTTCTCCACACCGTCTTTGCGGTTGTAATTGGCCTGCGCTGTGCCGGTTTTGCCCGCCATCGAAAAATCTTTTGAATACAATTTGGAACCCGTGCCGCGCTTGACGACATTCTCGAGTACGGCGCGTACTTTTTTGAGCGTTTCGTCCGAACAGATTTTAGGATTGAGGACTTCTTTGTCGTACTTTTTGATCGTGCGGTTCCATTCTTTGATTTCCGACACAAACTGCGGCTTGACCATTTCCCCATTGTTGGCCACCGCATTGTAAAAAGCCAGGGTTTGGAGTGGCGTGATCGAAACACCGTAACCAAACGCCATCCATGGCAGCGAAATCGCGCTCCAGTGTTTGTCGCCCGGTTGCGGGATGTACGGCTTTCCCTCGCCTTCAAAAGGGAGTCCGAGCGGCTTGTTGAGCCCGAATGTATTGAGGTGATCGACAAATTGCTTTGGATTGTCCTTGTACGCATCGTACACCGCCTGGACCAGCACGGTGTTCGACGAGACTTCAAACCCGCGGCCGAGCGAAATCTTGCCATAGCCGCCTTCACGCGAATCGCGCACTTTTTTGCCGCGGTACACAATGGTGCCGCCCTGGCTGTCGTAAACATCGCTGGTGTCGGCTTTTTTGTCTTCCAAAAGCGCCATCAGATCGGCGAGTTTATAGGTCGAGCCCGGTTCATGCGATTCGCGGATCGCATAATTTTCCGTTTCGTAATACGTACTGTCCTTCTTGGTGCTGCGGCCCAGGTTGGCAATGGCCTTGACATAACCGGTTTTGGTTTCCATCACCACAACGCAACCGTGATCGGCTTTGTACTTTTGCAATTGCTTGAGCAGCGCATGGTGTGCGATGTCCTGAATGTAAACGTCAATGGTCGACGTCACGTCGTATCCGTCCTGCGGTTCGACTTCATTCACATCGCGGATGGGTTTCCATTGGCCTTTGGCGATTTTCTGTTTCAGGATTTTGCCGTCTTTGCCGTTCAGGTATTTGCGGTACGCCCATTCGATGCCTTTACCGACATTCTCGCCTCTTTCGTTGACGCGCTCGTAACCGATCGTACGCCACGCAATGCGGCCTATCGGATATTCGCGGACGGTTTCCTGTTCGGTGATCATGCCGCCTTTAAAAGCGCCGAGGCTGAACAGCGGAAAAGTTTTCATGCGCATGTATTGGGTATAGCTGAGCCCACGCGCAATCAGATAGTACCGGTTTTTGTTGGCGCGTGCCTTGCGCAATTCCGATTGGTAAAAATGGGCGGGTTTGCCAAACAACACCGACAGTGAGTCGGCCAGCGGACGGACAAATCTTTCAAAATTCTCAGACTTGGGCGCCACGGCGTCGAACCGGATATCGTAATTGGGAATCGAAGTGGCGAGCAAACTGCCATCGGACGAGTAAATATTGCCTTTGTTGGCCGGGATCACAAAATGGCGCACCGTACGCTCTTTGGCCAGCTTGCGGTAATAATCGCCTTCGACCCATTGGATGTTGCACAGCTTGATGGCAATGGCCGCAGCAATGACGAACATCGCGAAAGCCACGAGGTACATCCGGTAAGAGATATGTTTGTCGTCGTTTACCATAATTTGCGGAAAAATCCTTTTTCTTCTTCTTTCTTTACTTTGATCTTGACCGGCGGCACGGACGATGGGAAGATTTGCTTGGCTTCCATTTGCGCCGATACGGTCGATTCCATTTTAAGTTGCATGAGCTCAGACCGGCGGTCTACGAATTCCGACCGCAATTCCTTGACCTCGCCGGTGAGTTCAGTGATCCTGAACACTTTTTGCTCATACCGCTGCGTGTTGGCAATCATGATGATGGCAAGCAAAATCAAGAACACGATAAAGCGCCAGTTCTTGGCCGCATTGGCGTCTTCGTTGATCAGGTACCGCGCCTTGAGGATGCTGTACACGCCGTGTTTGACTTTCTTTTCTTCTGCCATGACCTAAATCTTTTGTGCCACGCGCAATTTGGCACTGCGCGCGCGGTTGTTGGCCGCAATTTCTGCATCGTCAGGAACGATGAGTTTTTCGACCGATTGGAACGGAACCGAGAAATTCCCAAAAAAATCGCGCTCCGGCTCGCCTTCAAACAAACCGTTGCGCATGAATCGCTTGACCAGCCGGTCTTCGAGCGAGTGATAAGAGATGACGCTCAACCGTCCTCCGGGCTTGAGTATTTCAAGCGACTGCTGAAGGAATTCTTTCAAGACTTCCATTTCCTGGTTGACCTCGATGCGGATCGCCTGGTAGATTTGGGCGAGAATCTTGTTGCTTTTGTGTTGGGGCAAAAAGCGGCTCAAAACGTCTTTCAGCTGTTCGGTATTCCGGATCGGGTGTTGTTCCCTGGTTTCAATGATCACGCGCGCCATCGCAGGCCCGTTTTTGAGCTCGCCGTAGTCGACGAGTACCCGCGAAAGGCCGGCATGATCATACGTATTGACCACCGTATAGGCGCTGATTTCACTTTTTTGATCCATCCGCATGTCGAGCGCGCCGTCAAAACGCGTTGAAAACCCGCGCTCGGGTACGTCGAATTGGTGTGAGGACACGCCCAGATCGGCCAGAATACCGTCCACCTGCCGCACGCCGTGAAAACGCAAAAACCGCTTGATGTATCGGAAATTCTCGTGAATTAAGGTAAATCGGTCATCGTTCAGCGCGTTGGCGAGCGCATCTGCATCCTGGTCAAAGGCGAAAAGCTTTCCGTCAGGGCCGAGTCTTTTCAGGATTTCGCGCGAATGGCCACCGCCGCCAAAAGTAACGTCGACGTAAATCCCATCGGGCCTGATGCCGAGTCCATCCACAGATTGGTGGAGCAATACGGGATTATGATAGTCCATGGTCTTCATCATTTAGATTTCCCATTACGTCCTCGGCCAGATCGGCGAAGTCGATTACAGAGTCGTCGATTGCTTTTTCATACGCATCCTTATCCCATATCTCGACAATATTCACAGCGGAAGACAACACCACGTCTTTGGAGATGTTTGCAAAAACAGCCAGGTCTTTGGCAATCAGTATGCGGCCCAGATCGTCGACTTCAACGGTTTTTACCCCGGCTGTAAAGCGCCGGATGAAATCGTTGTTCTTTTTGACGAACCGGTTGAGCTTGTTGATTTTTTGCATCATCACATTCCATTCTGCCATCGGATATAACTCCAGACACGGCTGAAACACCGAACGCTTCAAGACAAAGCCGTCCTGAAGCCCGGAAGCCAACTGCTTTTTGAGCGGCGCCGGCAATAGCAGCCTCCCTTTGGCATCGACCTTACATTCGTATGTTCCGACAATGGAATTCACAAAATCGTGGATTAAATGATTATAGGCAAAAATAGGAATATTTTACCACAATTTACCACAATCCCCCACTTTGTTGATAAGTTTTACCACTTGGCGCTGAAAATCGGCGTCGGCCGTTTGCTGCGTCGTATTCAATTGATTAGCATATTGTCAGGTTTTTAAGAAGTTTGAATTTTATGTGTTGGCGTCTGTGGAAAATCAGGCTCCGATATTAAAAATTATTTATTAAATCCACTTGTGGCGGACGGGTTTAAAATCGATGGAATCCCACATTCAAATTTTTGGAAATCTGTAGTGCTGACATTAACATTTCACGCATAAAATCTTATATTTGTCCCGCTTAAACCAGCAGAATCATACGATGGAAAACTTGATCCAGGACGGAAAATACAAATACTTTGAAGCTGGCGAGGGAACGCCTATCATCATCCTGCACGGACTTATGGGCGGGCTCAGCAACTTTGACGGCGTGGCCCGGTACTTCCCCCAACACGGGTACAAGGTGGTTATTCCGGAACTGCCGATTTACACGCAGAACATTCTCAAAACCAATGTAAAGGCATTTGCGAAGTTTGTAAAGGACTTTATCACGTATAAAAAATTTGACCGCGTAATCCTGCTCGGCAATTCGCTGGGCGGACACATCGCACTGTACCACGCCAAGATGTACCCTGAAAAAATGATTGGCTTGATCATTACGGGAAGTTCCGGATTGTATGAGAACGCGATGGGTGACAGCTATCCGCGCCGTGGCGACCGCGATTACATCCAGAAAAAGGCCGAAGACGTTTTTTACGATCCAAAAATCGCCACGCCTGAAATTGTCGAAGAGGTATATGCCGTAGCCAACGACCGGATGAAACTGATCAAAACACTGACCATTGCCAAAAGCGCCATACGCCACAACATGGCCAAGGACCTGCCCAAAATGCATGTGCCAACCTGCATCATTTGGGGGCGCAACGACAAGGTGACGCCGCCCGAGGTAGCGGAGGAATTTCACCAGCTGTTGCCGCACTCCTGGTTGTATTGGATCGACCAATGCGGACATGCGGCCATGATGGAGCATCCCGATGAATTTAACCGGATCATGCACGAATGGCTCACTGAAAAAGCCTCACTGTTGTTCAAAGAATAATTAATTTGGATTTACAGATTTTCTGTAATGAAGTGGGTTTTAAAAGACGTATATTAGCGCTAGGGAAGGGGCGTTGGAAGGATATCCCAACGAAAAAAAACGGACTCCCGATTACAGAAAATCTATACATTTTGTTAAAGTTTTTCGCGTCCGGAGTGTCCTGTCAACCCGGAAGCCAACTATTTTTCATAGGTGCAACCAACGCTTATTCGTACCTTTGCACAAATTCCTGTCATGAAAATCACGCACGCCGAATTTATCATCAGCAACTCGGACACGGCCAAATGTC
The DNA here is from genome assembly GCA_023457535.1 of Bacteroidota bacterium. Taxonomy (GTDB): domain Bacteria; phylum Bacteroidota; class Bacteroidia; order Flavobacteriales; family Flavobacteriaceae; genus Flavobacterium. The sequence goes on along the minus strand of JAEWLN010000153.1, from coordinate 11,891 downwards.
CGCCGGAACGAATCCCTGAGTATGCGTTCATCGGACGTTCAAACGTAGGAAAATCGTCATTGATCAACATGCTCACCGAGCGTAAAAGCCTTGCCAAAACGTCCGCCAGACCAGGAAAAACGCAGCTCATCAACCATTTCAAGATCAATCACAATTGGTTTTTGGTGGATTTGCCCGGCTACGGTTATGCCAAAGTTTCCAAATCGGCAAAAGCCACGTTTCAAAAATTCATCACCGACTATTTTGAAAAACGCGAACAACTGGTTTGCGCTTTTGTACTGATCGACATCCGGCACGAGGCCCAAAAGATTGACCTGGAATTCATGGCCTACATGGGCGAAAGCGAAATTCCGTTTTGCATCATTTTTACCAAATCGGACAAGATCAGCAAAACCAAGATCGATTCGCACATTGCCGCTTACAAAAAGCAGATGTACGCCGATGGCTGGCAGGAAATGCCGCCTTACTTCGTGACCTCATCGCTCGAATCCACAGGCAAAGATGCCGTACTGACCTACATCGACGGGCTCAATCAGGATATTTTTGCCCACGCGAACGACTTTTAGGTTATCCTTTCGCAGATGCGATTTTTTTCGTAATATCACGTTTTTAACCGATATGAAAAAAACCATCCTCTTCCCGCTCCTGCTCCTTTCCGGCAGTTTTTGCGCAATGGCCCAAACCGGCACTATTGTCCCTACTGAAAACCTGATTGCCGAAAACATTCCCGCCATTCCCAAAACCCTGGCCGAAACGGTTCGCAAATATTCCGAAGCGCGCGGGGCAAGCCTTTTGGATGTACATCCGTTAACCCATGAAATCATCATCAGTACGCGGTTTGCGGCCACCGCGCAGTTACATCTGGTAAGAAATGCAGCCGGCGCGCGAAAACAATTGACGTTTTTCGACGAACCGGTGGGCGATGCGAGTTTCGAACCCAAACGAGGTGACTATCTCGTATATTCAAAAGACATAGGGGGCAACGAATTCCGGCAGTTGTTCAAAATGGATCTTAAAACGATGCAATCCACATTGCTCACCGATGGCGGCCGATCGCAAAACGGCAGCCCTGTTTGGCGCAACGACGGCGACGGATTTTATTTTACCTCGACAAAGCGCAACGGCGGCGACCGCGATGTTTACTTCACCAACCCGAGTGAACCCGGCTCAACGCGGATGGTGCGCGAGTTCAAAGGCGGCGGCTGGTCTATAGCCGATATTTCTGCCGACGACCGGAAGTTGCTCATCGGTGAATATGTATCGGCAAACGAATCGCATTTGTGGCTGCTCGATCTGGTTTCCGGCACGCTCACACAGATCACCGATCGCAAAAAATCAAGCAAAGTAGTACAAACCGACGCCCTGTTTTCTGGCGAATCCAACCGCATCTGGCTTTGCACGGACCGCGATTTTGAATTCCGCCGACTCACCACGCTGGACCTCTCCAATGGCAAAATGGCGTACCACACTACAGCCATTCCCTGGGACATCGACAATTTCGAGCTGACAGAAGATAAGAAAACACTCGCGTTTGTTGCCAATCAGGCCGGTGTAGACCAATTGTACCTGATGGACGCCGCAGCCAAAACCTATAAACCCGTCAACCTCCCGATAGGGCTCATCGGCGGGCTGCAATTCAGCAAGGACGGTCAGTTTTTGTACTTTACGCAGTCAACGGCCAAAAGTGCATCGGATGTGTACCGGCTGGATTTGCCAACCGGAGTCGTCGAGCGGTGGACCGAAAGCGAACTCGGCGGCATTCAAGAATCGGACATTTCGCTTCCGAAAGCCATCCAATGGAAAAGTTTTGACGGACTGCAGATCAGTGGCTTCTACTATCCTGCATCGGCCAGATTTACCGGCAAACGACCGGTCATGATCACCATCCACGGCGGGCCCGAAGGACAGTCCAACGCCTCATTCCTGGGCTCGTCAAATTATTACACCAATGAAATGGGCGTTGCGGTCATTGCGCCCAACGTACGCGGATCATCTGGGTTCGGTAAAACGTATCTGGCCAAAGACAACGGATTTTTGCGCGAAGATTCGGTCAAAGACATCGGCGCATTGCTCGATTGGATCGCCGCCCAACCCGAGCTTGACAAAGACCGCATCATGATCATGGGCGGCAGCTACGGCGGTTACATGACGTTGGCCACAGCGTTCCATTACGCCGATCGGATCCGGTGTTCCGTAGATATTGTAGGGATTTCGCACTTTACCACCTTTCTCAAAAACACTGAAGAATACCGGCGCGACTTGCGACGTGTCGAATACGGCGATGAACGCGACCCCAAAATGGCGGCGTTTTTTGAGAAAATCGCACCGCTGAACAACATTGGGCGGATCAAAAAACCGCTTTTTATCATTCAGGGCACAAACGATCCGCGTGTACCCGTTACTGAAGCGACGCAAATGCGCGACAAACTCAAAGCCCAGGGCAATGTGGTTTGGTACCTCGAGGCCAAAGATGAAGGACACGGATTTCGCAAAAAACCCAACGTCGATTACCAGCGGCTGGCTGTGATCCGGTTTATGGAAGAATACCTGCTTAACTGATTCTATTTCAGCAGCTGGGTCTTTTCAGCAAAATAGTCGCAAAAATCGCGCATGGTGGCTGCCATTTTCTCATCGTTGGTCGCGCGCTCGAAAGTATCGGCCATGGCAACAAGCGTCTGGTGGAAAAATTTCTTCATTTCATCCACGGGCATGTCTTTGGTCCAGAGGTCGATGCGCATTGTTTCCTGACTTTTGCTGTCCCAAATGGACAACAGCAACGCTTTGGCCGGTTCATTTTCGATGCCGCCGTCCTGTGCCGTCCAGCTCAGTTTTTCGGGCACGCGGTTTTCGTCGAGTTCGACGTGGAATTTTATTTCTGAAGTGAGGGTCTGGCTCATGATTTTTTGGGTTTGTATCGGGATTGTTCAAAAAGCGTTTTGGCATCGGTGCGCAACATTTGCTCAAGGGAAACCTTGTTGTTTTGCATATAAGAGCGCACGATTTGCCAACCAAGCCACGCTCCTACGCGCCCCGGGGTCTCATTGTCGATCTCGAGGTAAAATTTTGAAAACGGCGCGGGATTGATAAAGCGCGGAAGCAATTTTTGGTCTGTGTCGTAAAGCAGCGTGTTGTCGATGAAAAACCGCCACATATCGGCCTCATTTTCTTCACACCACGTAATTTGTTCGGGTTTGTACCCCATTTTATCGGCATCGGTGTAATCTGGCAATAAAACATCTTTGAGGTAGAGTTCTTTCCCGGCGTAGATCATATACGAAAGCAGCGTATTCTCTGTTGGCGGCGGGATTTTGCGCTCTGAAAAACTGCTGACGATATCGGGCAGTATCTGGACCGGCTCGAAATTTTGTTTGAGGTACTCCGGAAACTGATAGAACCGATGCCCTTTTCCAAGGTATAATTCGAGCGAAACCACAACAAGGCTGTCGGCGTAGATGACTTTATTCTGGTAATCCATTTCGGCAATTACGGTGACGACCTTTGGCTTCCTGGTCTCAGGGAAATAATATTTGATGTGGCGGAACAATGTTTCGATGCCCTGGGTGTGGGTGCTGAAATCACCGAATTGCTTTTGAACCTCATCATACAGTTCGCGCCATTGCGGGTCTTTCATCTTTTCGATCCAAACCTGATCGTTTGTACCGGCAGGAAAAAAAAGCGGATAGTCGGCCTTGAGCTTCGGCAAATCCTGCGGCTGGCTTTCGAAGAACGCTTTGTCGAACCGCTCTACGCGAATGTCCATCGGGATGGTTTCGACTGCCTTTTCTGCCTCCGATTTTTTATCGCACGAACACCAAACAAGAATAAGTGCGAATAATGTAATAATTTTCTTCATCTGACCGGCTAATTTAGCAGTTCCTACTTCTGCTTTGGCTGCAAATATTATTAAGTTTGCAAATATACATTCCCCGATATTAAATTCTCTAAATAGTATGCAAAAATTGGAACCCATCAACGCAGCCGGCGTCAACGATCAAATTGTGCGCTGGCTCGCCGGATATGCGCAAAAAGCTAATGTTAACGGATTTGTGATCGGGATTTCGGGCGGCGTCGATTCTGCGGTGACCTCAACACTTTGCGCCCAAACCGGCCTCAGGGTGCTTTGCGTTGAAATGCCGATCCACCAGGCGCCGAGCCACGTGAGTCGCGCGCAGCAGCACATTGCCCAACTTGCAAGCCGTTTCTCCAACGTGGACAGCCTACGGGTCGACCTTACTGCTGTATTCGACGATTTCACGCAGCAGGTTCCATCGCATCCAGATGCTGCAAAACGCGATCTGTCACTGGCCAACACGCGCGCGCGCCTCCGGATGACCACTTTGTATTATCTGGCTGGAATCCACGGGCTGTTGGTAGCCGGAACCGGCAATAAAGTAGAGGATTTTGGCGTGGGATTTTTTACCAAATACGGCGATGGCGGCGTGGATGTAAGCCCGATCGCAGACTTGATGAAGTCCGATGTTTACGCGCTCGGCCGCTACCTTGAGATTCCCGATTCGATCCTTAAAGCCAAGCCTACAGACGGGCTTTTTGGCGACGACCGGTCCGACGAGGACCAACTCGGGGCAAGTTATGATGAGCTCGAATGGGCGATGCTTGAATTTGAGGCCGGAAGAACCCAGGAGGACTTTTCGGGACGCCGGGGTGAGGTCTTTGAGATCTTCCGGAAACTCCACAAAGCTAACCAGCACAAAATGAATCCGATACCGGTTTGCTACGTTAATCGGGGATAAACGTATTTTGTCTAAAAAATTTGAGGCTTTATATTTTTTTTAACTAAATTTACTACTGATTTCTAACAAACATATTAAAAGGAACGGTCATGATTAGAGTTTGTTTAGCGGACAACTATCCGGTGGTCCATTTTGGGGTCAAATCTTATTTCAAAGATCACATCGATATCAGTATTGTAGCCAATGTCGGGAATTTCTCGATGGTCAAAGACGTACTTTACACCAAGGAAATAGATGTACTTGTGTTGGATCTGGACCTCGACGGCTTGTCGAGTATCTACGAATTGAAAGCAATTATCAAAAATTATCCAAAGACAAAAATCATTGTCTTCAGTAGTTTTTCTGAGCAGATTTACGCGCCCAATGCCATCAAGGCAGGCGTAGCGGGTTATGTACACAAAACTTCAAAGCTCGAGAGTTTGGGCGTGGCCATTATGAAGGTGCACCAGGGCAATGTGATCCTGAACGAAACCATCAAGAAAAACCTGGCGCTGATTGCCAAGCAAAATAAAAGCGAGCGTTTGTACCGCAAATTGTCCAACCGCGAGATCGAAGTGTTGCGTTACCTGAGCAGTGGCAAGAAAAACAACGAAATTTCGGCCATCCTCGGACTCAACGAAAAGACAATCAGTACGTACAAATTGCGTTTGCTGACCAAACTCAACGTTACTAACCTCGTGGATTTGGTCAACAAAGCCAAAACGCTCGAAATCGTCTAGCTATAGCGCGACATCACGCGCCCGAGTTTTTTGGAGAATGCGTGGATGAGTTTGTAATAATCCATTGCCATGGAGAGCGGTTCGGTGTTGTCGGCATCGGGCTCGTTGGATATTTCGCCTTTTAACGCATCGATAATCCGATCGACAAGATACCAACGCAAGGTCAGGATCGTTTCGGACACGTACTGCGCAATGGTTTGGTCCTTTAATTTGACGATAATTTGCTGGCCTTCCCAATTGTGGAGCGCCAATTGTTCCTCCAACATCAGGATATCGGTCACCTCCGAAGAAAATTCGGTCGGCAATTGCGCCAGATACTGCTCTATGCTGAAGGTTTCGTGCTGATGGAAATAGTCGATCAGGTGATTGTACAATTGCCTGAACAACGGATTGGCCAATTCAATTTCATCTTCCTGTAAGCTCAGAAAAATCCGCTGGTATACCTTGTACTCTTTGAGTTGCGACACGGTTTCGATTTCGCCTTCGTCATTGGTTACTAAAACAGTATCTTCAAATTCTTCGGTTTTATATCCGTATAGCAACAAAATTTCAATGATCCGGCGTTCGAGTTCATACAGCACATCGACCTTCTCAGCCGGCGCGGGCTCCTGGTTTTTGATGACATCGAACGCTTTTTGCTGCTCCTCCTTATGATTGCGATGGGCGTCTTTAAGATCTTTTTGCACCAATTGAGCCAACGTGTTGAGCAACACCTGCTCAGAAATATCCATGATGCGCGAGGTTTCCTGGATATAAATTTCGCGCTGGATACGGTCCTTGATCTTGGAAATGCTCACGACCATGTCACGGATCAGATCGGCCTTTTTGACCGGATCGTGCCGCGCCTCGTCCATTAAAAGCGATGCCTTGAACTGGATAAAATCCTTGGCGTTGTGCTCGAGATAGGCCTGTAATTCTTCATACGATGACTTTTTGGCAAAACTGTCGGGGTCTTCGCCATCGGGAAACGTACACACTTTAACATTCATACCTTCTTCGAGGATCAGGTCGATCCCGCGAACCGATGCGCGCAACCCGGCCGCATCGCCGTCAAAAAGTACCGTTATGTTTTTGGTCAGGCGGTTAATGAGGCGGATCTGATCCGGAGTCAATGCGGTCCCGGACGACGCAACTACGTTTTCGATACCGGCCTGATTGAATTGGATCACATCGGTATAACCTTCGACCAGGTAGCAATTATTGAGCTTGGCCACCGATTGCTTGGCTTGAAAAATACCGTACAAAACTTTGCTTTTGTGGTAAATTTCACTCTCGGGAGAATTGAGGTATTTGGCGACTTTCTTATCGTTGGTCAAAATGCGCCCGCCAAAACCCAGGACCCGGCCGGACATGCTCTGGATCGGAAACATCACACGGCCGCGAAACCGGTCTGTGAGCCGCCCGTCTTTATTGATCGTCAGTCCGGTGCTTTCAAGAAATTCGAGTTGATAGCCCTTGCCGAGCGCCTCTTTGGAAAAAACATCCCAACTCTCGGGGGAATAGCCGAGCCCGAACTTTTTGATCGTCTCTGTAGTAAACCCGCGTTCTTTAAAGTACGAAAGCCCTATGGCCTTGCCGTCTTCCGAATGCAGCAACGTGTCGTGAAAGAACTTTTGGGCGAATTCGGAAACCAGGTACATGCTCTCGCGGATGTCGGTGTTGGCCTTCTCCTCTGCGGACTGCTCGGTTTCCTCGATTTCGACATTGTACTTTTTGGCCAGGTATCGAATGGCCTCGGGATACGTAAAATGTTCGTGTTCCATCAAAAAAGCAACCGCATTGCCGCCTTTTCCTGACGAAAAATCCTTCCATATTTGTTTGACGGGCGATACCATGAAGGATGGCGAACGTTCATCGGTAAATGGACTCAGCCCTTTGAAATTGCTCCCGGCGCGTTTGAGCTGTACAAAATCGCCTATTACCTCCTCAACGCGGGCAACTTCAAATACGGTGTCGATGGTAGATTTTGAGATCAAAATTTGGCAATTAGGACGGGTTCCAAATGTACAAATATTCGCGACCGTAAAAAAACAGAAAATTCACAGTTGGCCACGGCCTTGTGAGGCGCAATGGCACTTGGATCCTACTGATTTAAAACTTTAACAAAAAGTACAGATTTTCTGTAATGCCATCTCGAAAAATTTGTGTTGGGATATACTTCCAATGCCCCCTTCCCATGGTGCTAAGGTATCGTTCTTTCCAATACACCCACTACAGAAATTCTGTAAATTTAAAAAAGCGCCCCGAAAACGAAGCGCCTTTCCATTGCAAACTAACTCAAGTATCTTAATTGAGGTCGAACCGTATGCCTGCTGAGGCGTTGTGCTGGTCCACCGCATTGTTTTTGAACATCGGGTTCAAATCATATTTGACATACAAACTGACTTCCTTGTACCCAACGTATGCGCTGAGTCCGTAGTTGAAATCCTCGACATTCCAATTGCCCTTCTGACGCACATTGTAGCGGTATCCATCGATTTTATACGACAAAAACTGCTTGGAGTTGGTGTTGTAGCCCACATATCCGCCGATACCAACGCGAAAGCCATGGTGTGAGCGGAACACTTTCTTACCGTCTTCCACCTTTGTTTTGCTGAAATCAAACTCAAGATGCACCGGTAAGGTAAGAAATACATTCTTGAAGTACGTATCTTTTGCCCGCAGTCCGAGCGGATGTACGGCAAGGTCCGTGGTTTGTCCATTGTCCACAAAATACCGGTTTTCTGTCGCATGCAGCATATTGTACATAAAAGACAGTCCGTATTTGGCGTGAAGCAGGTTGCTTCCAGGAAGGATGCGCGTGTTCAACGTAAATCCCCATTCAAAAAATGTCGACCGCAAATACCCGAAGTCTGAATTAGCGACCGCCCCGTTGGTGACCAGGTTATTGAACCCAAACGCAACTACCCCTTGTGAAGTGGTGCGTTTTTCGCCATTTTCATCTTCCCATTGCTGCTGCTCTTTGTTTTTGTACCCACCCGGAATCGAGAACGAATGTTTGCCGCGGGAATCTTTTTCCTGTATTTTGCCATCGACTTTTTGCTGGATCAGTTCTTCGAGCTCCCTTTTGGCCGGGGCCACGCGAACTTCGATGTTATTGGCGCGCGTTTGGGCAAGTTGCTGTTTTTTTTCATCGGCCTGGGCTGCGCTCAGAGATCCGTTTTCAAGTTGCAGATTGACGGCTTCGATCTCTGTTTTGAGCGCGTCTTTTTCCTCTTTGGTTATGGTCTCGATCTTGTCGGCAATGGCTTTGGCCTTGTCTTCAAAGGATTCCTGTGCAAAGGCGCTGCCCAAAAAAAAGCACAGCAATGACGTTAAGTAAAAAGTTACTTTTCTCATGGTTTACGGGTATTTGATTAGTGATTATTCGTGATTCCTGGTGACCACCGCTTCGGCCACTTCGCTTGCGCGGCGCAACATTTTATCGCGGAACGACAAATTGACGCTCCTATCGGCCTCGTGCAGCAAACTTTTCGCGTCGACTTTGACCGACGTCTTAGGTCGGGTTTGCTCAGCTTGAACTGCAGCCAGAAGTGCATCGGCGGTAACGATGACCGATTTTGATTCTGCAGTGGAACTTGTCGGGGCGACCCGGTTTTCCAAAGCGAGTTCCCCATGTTGGACTACCGCCAGGGCATCCGTCTGCATACGATCTTGATTAATGACCGATTTTTGATTGATGATTGAATTTGTAGCAATGCCCGATTTCGGGGCCGATGTCCGGATTTGGACCGACGCTACGGACGCTGTCGCTTTTGGACTTTCTTCCCCAGGGGTTTGGTCCGACCTGGGATTAACATTTACCCGGTTTTCGTCAAACACTACCTCTCGGCGCGCGTCAATTACGGTTTCGGTCTGGCTGAAAAATACGGCACCAATGGTCAAAAACCCAAGGATACCAGCGGCAATATACAGCCATCCATAACTGCGCTTTGCCTTTTTTTGCTCCGCCACAGCCAGCATCGCATCGAGCCGGTCCCATGCCGCCGCGCTTGGCGTAAGTTCGCGCGCATCGAGTTTACTTTTGAAATCCTGTTCGGTTTTATTAAGCGGTTCCATGGCTGTAATTTTTTAGTTTAGACACTTGCTGCTGCAACATTTTCCTGGCGTGGTGGAGCTGCGATTTGGAAGTACTTTCCGTAATGCCCAACATGGCTGCAATCTCCTGGTGTTTATACCCTTCAATCGCGAACAGATTGAACACCATTTTATACCCATCGGGCAATCCGTCGATGAGCGATTGGATATCGTCCACATTCAAATTGCTCTCGATGTTGTTGAACGCATCTTCCTGATAATATTCGTCTTCGAGAAAACTGATTTTTTTTTGCGCCCTGATAAATGATATGCATTCGTTGACCATAATGCGCCGGATCCAACCTTCAAAACTGCCTTTGTGCTCAAAATTTTTCAAGTTGGCAAACACTTTCATAAAAGCGGTGATCATCAAATCCTCGGCGTGGTGGACGTCTTTGGCGTATTGGCGGCACACGCTGAGCATTCTGGAAGCGTAGCGGGTGTAGATCTGGTGCTGTGCGTGCCGGTTGTTTTCGGTTGCCAGCGCGATCATTTCGCGTTCTTCCTGATGTAGATTGATGACCTTCAAAACTGGTGGGTTAGTGTTCTATGGGGATAGACGGAATCGGGTTTAAAATAGTTGCACGCGCCGTAAATAAAAATCGAAAAATTGACCGCTGCAAAATTAAACCATTGAAATACAGGAATCTAATTTTACAATTTTTTCTATTTTTTTCGCTCGATGACGTAATTGACCATTAAAACAAGTGCCTCTTTGAACTCCGATTCTGGAAATTGTTGCAACAAACCAAGGGCCTGTTGTTGAAATTGCATCATTTTTTGCTCTGCATACCCCAAGCCGTTGTGCGATTTGACAAATGCAATGACTTCCCGGACGCGCTTTTTGTCCTTGTTGTGGTTTTTGACCGAATTGATCAGCCACGCCTTTTCCCTGGCATCGCAATTGTTGAGTACGTGGATCAAAGGCAAGGTCATTTTTTGCTCTTTGATGTCGATGCCGGTAGGTTTGCCAATTGCTTCCTCAGTATAGTCGAACAAATCGTCCTTGATCTGGAATGCCATGCCGATCAGCTCACCAAAATGGCGCATCGTTTCCACTGCCGATTCCTCATCGCTCACCGAACGCGCGCCCAACGCACAGCACGAGGCGATCAGTGTTGCGGTTTTTTTACGGATGATCTCGTAATAAATATCTTCGGTAATGTCGAGCCGTCGTGCTTTTTCGATCTGCAGCAACTCGCCCTCGCTCATTTCGCGTACCGCTACAGAAATAATTTTGAGCAGATCAAAATCGCCGTTGTCAATCGAAAGCAACAATCCCTTAGAAAGCAGATAATCGCCCACCAGCACTGCAATTTTGTTTTTCCAGAGCGCATTGATCGAGAAAAAACCGCGCCGTTGGTTGCTGTCGTCAACCACATCATCGTGGACCAGCGTAGCGGTGTGGATCAGTTCAATGACCGATGCGCCTCGGTAGGTGCGTTCATTGACTTGTCCGGCAATCATTTTGGCCGTCAGAAATACAAACATCGGGCGCATTTGTTTGCCCTTGCGATTGACAATGTAATACGTAATGCGGTTGAGCAGCGCCACCTGAGAGGTCATCGATTGGTAGAACTTCTTTTCGAAAAGTTCCATTTCGTGCCGGATCGGCTGTTTTATCTGCGCGGTGATGTTCATGGAGAGTCAAAGATACGCGGTAACATTTAAACTAGCAAAAGTTATGCTGATGTTGCATGCGTACACCAGGGCGAAATGCTATTCCAAACCCGAATGACGTCCGGATTAGAATTTCCACATAAAGTAAAACCTAAGCTTCTTTATTGGCGAGTTGCCCGCAAGCCGCATCGATGTCTTTTCCACGGCTGCGTCTGACCTTTACGACGATATCGTGGGCTTCAAGCGCGCGGATGTAAGCATTGATCGATTCGGGTGATGCCTGCTGGAATTCGCCGTCGTCAATCGGATTGTATTCAATCAGGTTGACCTTGCACGGTACATATTTGCAAAACCGCACGAGCGCGTCAATCGAGGCCTTGTTGTCATTGATGTCTTTCCAGACAACGTATTCGTAGGTCACTTTGCTTTTGGTCTTCAAATACCAATACTGAAGTGCTTCGCGCAAATCCTTAAGCGGGAAATTTTGGCTGAACGGCATGATCTTGCTGCGGATCTCGTCGATAGCCGAATGGAGCGAAACGGCCAGTTTGAACCGCACGCCGTCGTCGGCCATTTTTTTGATCATTTTCGGGATGCCCGATGTGGAAACGGTAATGCGTTTGGGCGACATGCCAAGTCCTTCATCGGACGTGATTTTTTCGATCGCCCTGATCACATTGTTGTAATTCATCAGCGGTTCGCCCATGCCCATAAAAACGATGTT
>JAEWLN010000152.1 GCA_023457535.1 Bacteroidota bacterium | reverse complement strand
TGATGGAAAGCTTGAGGTCAAAACTGACTTTTTGGTACTGCTTTTTTCGGCAGGCTTGATTTGTTCGTGTGTCCATAGGGTGCTAAAAGTGTTTAATTTTTAGTCAACCTATTTTAGGACGATAGATTTTTACAAATCTCTCATAACGTTTCGCCTGTTAGCGAAGTTGCTGACCAAGCGGACTGAGTTCTCTCTGCCGAAGATAATATTTCCTCGTGAGAATAAAACGTTCCATTACCCAAATCTCAGCAATTTCGTCTAACAGGCTGTTATGCACAGGACTTGGTTATAAATTTAAAACTCTCTTTATATCCTCAACTTTTTTTGCTTCTTTCAATTGAGGTTCAATATTTGCAATTTCCGTCGGCGAAAATGCAATTAACTTTTTAACGGTCTTCTCAAAACAGTTGAGTGCTAAATTTTTTTCATCTATTGATTTTGCTTTATTGTATGATGAACTAATTTCGTTTATAACTTTTGAAGATTTATCGAATAAAACTTCTCCTTTTGGAAATTTACCATTTTCATTTAGATTTTTCTGGAATGTGTTTGTAAAGTAACGAAATCTTTCATCAATACGTTTATTAAGAACTGCATATATGTCCGTTGGATTATTGGCAACGTTCAAAATGTCGCCATTGTATTTAAAAGTACTCACTTTATTTATAGTGCCATTTTCATCGTAATCAATTTTTATGTCACTTAAAGCTGTTGTATCTATGGCTTCGCCAGAATAATAGCCAGGATTTTTTGTAAGAAATTCGGATTTTAGTTTACCATTTTCATAGTATTCTTTTTGATAGCAACAGATATTGCCTTCGTAACCTTTTTTTGTACGAAGACCATATTCAAGTAACAATTTTCCCGAATTGTAAAATTCCTTGTGAAATCCCTTTTCTAAATCATCTTCAAGAATTGTAACTCCTTGTTCGTTATATTCGACTTTCCTAATTTTAATACGGTTGGAATTTTCATCGTATTCTTGTTTCTTATTTCCATTTGGAAAGTATGATGCAATGCTATTGATGTTATTATCTTTTTTAATGACGGATTCAAAAAGAACACCATTTTGAAATTGAAGCTCCTTTATCTTATTTTCATTTTCATAACTAGAAACATTAATGAGTTTGCCATCACGATTAACACTACTTACCTCTCTTGTGTTTTTTTCAGAATTGGATTTCGTAATGGATATTAAGTAATTATCGGCAATCCTTTCATTGAATTTATATTTGAAATGAAATCCAATACTGTCAAACTCAATTGATTTTATTGAGCCATATTTATCATATCTACTATCGCCTTTATCTTCATAACCATCAGTACAATATGTATATGTTTTTCCATTTATAGTTTCAATTTCTGGTTTTCCATTTTCTAAAAAATAAACCATTGGACTTGAAATTCCATCTTTATTAGTCCATTCACTTTTTTTCTTTCCATTTTCAAAGAATTCGTTACACACACCATTCGGAATAATTTTTTTAGAGATTTTTCCATTTGAAAAATACTGAGTAGAGTTTACAATATTACCCATTTCATAGATATAATCGCCGCATAGATAAGATACTGTTTTGCTACCTTCAAAACACCATTGTTTATAGTTCCCATGGATTTTATCATCAGAATAGTTCATTATTGAAAATGGCTTACCATAATCGTCATATTGTTTCCACGTCCCATTTTTTCTATTCATTTTATAAAACCCTTCTTCTGCAAGATTTCCTTTTCTACCAAATGCTTTATATGAACCGTTCTTCACACCAGTTGAATTATCAACTTGATATTCAAATTGAATTTTTTGTTTGTTATAATCGTAATATTCTTTAACAATTTTCTGTGCAAAGCTATTTGCGAAAAAAAGGAGATTGATAATTAATAAAGTTTTTTTCATATTTGTGATGTTTGAATGTTTCATTTTCGGTTCCGGCGCATTAGTCTTGTGCATAACGCTTGGCCGCTCCACGAAGTTGCCGGAAAAGCGGACCGAGTTCTCTCTGCCGAAGATAAGCAATGTTCGTGAAAAACAACGTTCAATTTACTCAAATCCAGGCAATTTCTTGGAACGGCGGTTAGCGGTCGTTGCAATCACTAATTTGACAATCTTTTAAAAACAAATTTAGTTCCCACTGAATTTTTTGGAAGATGAGCCCAATAATTTTCAGGATTGTATTCACTATGACTGACAACATTATGGAGTATCATTGTGAGTTTTCCATTTTCCATTAACTCAAATTTTACAATACGATACTGCTTTGTTTTGAAATCTTTCTTTTCACGTTCGTGAATCATTTTGTTGACTACGTTATTTAATACCCAAATTTGGAATATGTTATCCGTATTTACATATGGTTCATTTACGAAATAATATATATTTCTTTCTCCTTCTATAGGCGTCCATTCATTCTTTTTCTTTTTTAGCAAGATGAACTTATCATTTTCGATTAGAATTCCATTTTTTCCATTAATCCAAGTACCACTAATTTTTTCACTGATTATATCTCTTTGTGAAAATGCTAAACTAAAATTCACCAAGAAAAATATGTAAATTAATTTCATTTCTGTCTCTTGTTTTATGTGGTCGTCGGCAATGACCGCTAACGTTAGGCCGCTTCACGACGTTGCGGATCAAAGCGGACTGAGTTCTCTCTGCCGAAGATAGTCTTTCTTCGTGAAGCCACAACTTCCGGTTACCGAAAACCCCGCAATGTCGATGAAACGGCGGTTATAAGCTGTGCCGTGGTTATTGGATTTGAGTATGTCAAGTGCCAACATGGTGATTAAAAAAAATATAATATGTAATTAAAAGGATTGCTAACGCGAAAGCAAGCATATTCTTTTTATAAAAATTCAAAACAAAAATTCCTAAAAGTCCACTGATTAATATAGCTCCTTTTATAAGATAAGGCTTTATTGACATTTGAACTAAATATTCTGGGATCAAAGGATTTGTCAGATTTAGTTTAGTTGAATAATATTGAGCAAAAGTTGCGACAACAAACAATAGAAGCAAAGCAACGCAAACGTAAGTTGAAATTGTAATTGTTTTTGACTGATTATATTTTTCAAATTTGATCATTGTGATTTGTACGTTCTGATTTCTGGGCATTGCTTATAACGTTTCGCGCAACTACGCAGGCGCGGAAAAGCGGACTGAGTTTTCTCTGCCAAGATAGAACATTCTTCGTGAAATCAAGACGTTCCGGCCAAGAAAAACCAGCGCTTGCTTAGTTGCGCTGTTGCCCGAAGTGCTAATTTATTTTCCGTGCGTTATCTTTAAAACTTCAGAATTTCTCGAATCTAAAATGATTAAGAAAGTTCCGCCAAGCATATCTTTTTCTAAACTTCCGGAAATTACCCAATAATTATCTAATAAGTCAACTGCGTAAGGCTTTTGCCTTTGAATGTTTTCTTTTCCATAAAGATTGAACAAAATTGTTTCGGCAATAAGGATAGCTACATTTCTATCTTTTAGAATTACAGTTTTGTTGTCAATAACATTGTGCTGTGTTTTTCCATTCAGAGCAATCTTTAATTCTCTTTCAGCTTCGATTTTATTCGAATAGATTTTCTCTTGAGAATAAGAATTGACTGTCAAAATCAAAAATATTACTAATAAGTATTTCATAGTTTTGATGTTTTGATAGATTCTCAGCATTTCGGGCAACGTTAGGCCGCTAAGCGCCGTTGCCGATCAAAGCGGGCGGAGTTCTCTCTGCCAAGATAAATGTTTCTTCGTGAAATAACAACTTCCGGCTACCGAAATCCCGGCAATGACGTCTTAGCGGCGGTTACAAGCAGTACCTAACTTAAAAACTAGATTCGCGATTTAAGACATCTAATGCTAATTCTTCTTTAAATAATTCAGTTAAAATGTTTTCAACTTCATCTTTATTGAATGTTTTCGAATCTCGCCTTGATTTCCTGTAATTTTCGCGTGTCATTTTTTCAGCAACTTCTCTTAAAGTTTTTACACTAAATTCATTTGCATTTTCATACGTGATTTTGATGGCCAAAACCGAAACTATGAAAGAAATTACTCCTGTTTTAAAGTTTATAAAAAGATAAACAAATGATGTCAAAGCTAGAATTATTAAAAATGAAGAAAGCCAAGTCGGTGGTTGTAAAATAGAAAGTTTAAACCCGAGCTTCTCCTCAATCTGTTTTATTTTAAGTTTTCTATTCTGCTTGGGAAAAATTTCCTCCAATTTTGTATTTGGATAAATTAACTCCGAGTTCACTGCTTCACCATGTATTATTGCGTTTTTCAGTTTATAGAATGCTTGTTGTGATGTACAATTTTGAACATTTGTATATGGAATCTTATCTGCAATGTAATCACAGAATTCTCCGAATGTTTTTATATGGGAAAGTTCAGTGTCTTGAAATTTGATTCCAAATGAATTTTCGACTTTAAGAATCAAATCTTCAAGATCAAGAACATCTGTATTTTTAAGTTCGTACGTCATGGTATTGCTTGTAACGCTTGGCCGCTCCACGAAGTTGCCGAAAAAGCGGACCGAGTTCTCTCTGCCGAAGATAAACAATGTTCGTGAAAAACAAACGTTCAACT
>JAEWLN010000151.1 GCA_023457535.1 Bacteroidota bacterium | reverse complement strand
CAGTAAAACAACTGTGAACGTAGTGGAAATCAGAATAATTTTGGCGCCTTCTTTATGAAACATAGAACAGGATTTGGTACAGTAAAAATACAAATGGTGCTACAAATATGATGCTGTCGAGCCGATCGAGGATACCGCCATGTCCGGGCATGATTTTGCCACTGTCCTTGACGCCAGCGATCCGTTTGAATTTGGATTGGGTCAAATCGCCGATCGTGCCAAAAATACTCACGATAAGGGAAATTCCCACCCAAAGTAAAACTGGCTCAAAAATAAGATATTTTGCAATAAGCACCGCGAAAATCAAGGCAAAAATCAATCCGCCTAAAAAGCCCTCGATGGTTTTCTTGGGCGATATGCGCTCGAGCAATTTGTGTTTGCCGATTGTTTTTCCAACCACAAATGCAAACGTGTCGTTGGCCCAGATCAGGATAAAAATGCCGATGATCACCAGGGGATTGTAAACAGCGCCCATACAAGGTATTTTGGTAATGAGCACCATCGGAAGAATGATATAGCCGATCAGATAGACGTATTTCTCTGTGGCGTCGATCGGACGCATCCCTGGTCCGAACAAAAACATCATGCATTTGACCGATACTACTAACGCTGCAGCCAGCAACAACCAACCGGTGGTAATTGAAATGGGCCACAGCGCGGCCAGGCAGTAGCCTGCGACAGCAATGGCTAACGGAGTTGTTTTTTGAAGATGGACCAGCTGGCAGAACTCGATTACTGCGATAAGCAGGAAAATGCCAAACAACACCAAAAAGCTCTGCAAATATAAAGTGGCTGTGACCAGTATCGCGATGTAAACAATACCCGACAGCGTTCTCGTGAGCGTTTCGTTCATCTTAAAGGTCCTCTAAAAGCAGCAGGTAGAGGTTTTTGGCGGCGCTGCCGTATTGCAGGAAATCTTCCTCCTTGGCTTTTTCGAAATATTTGATCGTGGTAATGTTGGTAGGGTAGTCCTTGTCGTATTTTTTCTTGATTACGCGCAAACCATCGCTCTTGCTCTCAAGGATTTGGCTCGTGGTGGCAATGATGACGATGTTGACCGGCAAGTCGTTGGGTTTGTTTTGTTTGATCTGGTTGGACGAGAATAAGATCGATCCCTCGTCTGCGATCAGGTTCTCACAGCTCGCGAGCAAAAATTTGGGATTGGAGACGTTTTTATATTCGAGCTTGTTCTCGTCGAGCAGGTGATACAGCTTGGGTTCAAAGCATATCGCTTCGGACTCGAACCAATCATTTTCTTCCAAAATGTTCTCGAACTGCTCTTTTACCTCATTCAGGTTTTCACAATAAAGAAATTTCCCACCGTTTTTTTTAAAATTGAAGGTGAATTTCTCGTCGACCGGAGCGGAAAGATGGGCTTGCAGGTTGTTGAACTCGCTTTCTTTTTCCTCATCGGACGAATCGTTGCCTGTACCAAAAAATTTCCTGAAAAGACTCATAGAATGGGCTCAGTGGGTTTAATAAACGTTTTTGAAAACATCCAAAGATAAAAAAATCTTATTTCAAAAAGGGCGAAATAAGATTTTTTTTAAAAATGACAATGTTTCCTACAAATCTTTCTCTTCCTGCAAATTGCTGTCGAAGGTCCGTTGGCCAAAAATGGCCTCCAGATCGTCCTTGAAGATGACTTCTTTTTCGATCAGGATATCGGCCAATTGGTTCAGCTTATCCTTATTTTTCTCGAGGATTTCAATGGCGCGCTGGTATTGACTTTCAATAAGTTCAGAAATTTCCTTGTCGATCAATTCCGCCGTTTGTTCAGAATAAGGCTTCGAAAAATTGTATTCGTTCTGGCCCGTCGAATCGTAATACGTCACGTTGCCAAGTTTGTCGTTGAGACCGTAGATCGTCACCATTGCGCGTGCCTGCTTGGTCACCTTTTCAAGGTCTGACAGCGCGCCGGTCGAAATGCGGTCGAACGTTACTTTTTCTGCCGCACGTCCGCCCATGGTGGCACACATCTCGTCAAGCATCTGGTCCGGACGAACAATCAGGCGCTCTTCCGGCAAATACCACGCCGCACCAAGACTCTGGCCGCGCGGCACGATGGTCACTTTAACCAGCGGTGCGGCGTGCTCAAGCATCCAGCTGACAGTGGCATGACCGGCTTCGTGTATGGCGATGGCCTTCTTTTCTTCAGGAGTAACAATTTTATTTTTCTTTTCGAGCCCACCCACAATCCGGTCAACGGCGTCAAGGAAGTCTTGTTTATCGACAGCTTTTTTGTCTTTACGCGCGGCAATCAGCGCCGCTTCGTTGCAAACATTGGCGATATCGGCACCCGAGAATCCCGGGGTTTGCTTGGCCAAAAAGTCCGTATCGAGTTGCTCCACTTTTTTGAGCGGGGCCAGGTGCACCTCAAAGATCGCTTTGCGCTCGCGGATGTCCGGTAGGTCTACAAAAATTTGTCGGTCAAAACGGCCTGCACGCATCAGGGCCTTGTCGAGCACATCTGCGCGGTTCGTGGCTGCAAGCACGATGACATTGGAATTGGTCCCGAATCCGTCCATCTCCGTAAGCAGCTGATTCAGGGTGTTCTCGCGTTCGTCGTTGCCCCCGGAAAAATTGTTCTTGCCACGGGCACGGCCTACGGCGTCAATTTCATCGATAAAGATAATGGCGGGCGATTTTTCCTTGGCTTGTTTGAACAGGTCACGAACGCGCGATGCACCAACGCCTACGAACATTTCCACGAAATCCGATCCGGAAAGCGAGAAGAATGGCACTTTGGCCTCGCCGGCAACGGCTTTGGCAAGTAATGTTTTTCCGGTTCCCGGAGGACCTACGAGCAACGCACCTTTTGGGATTTTGCCTCCAATGCTGGTGTATTTCTCAGGATTTTTAAGAAATTCGACAATCTCCTGGATTTCTTCTTTGGCACCTTCGAGTCCGGCGACGTCCTTGAACGTGGTTTTGATATCGGTTTTTTCGTCGAACAACTTGGCCTTGGATTTACCGATGTTGAAAATTTGCCCGCCACCGCCTGCACCGCCCGTACTCATTTTGCGCATGATGTAGATCCAGAGGCCAAAAATAATGACGATTGAAAAAATATTGATGAAATCGGACCAATTGCTTTTTTGCTGGAAACTGAATTCTTTGAGTTTTCCCTGTGCGACGGCATCTTCCATTTTTTTCTGGAAAATCTCGTCGTTCCCGATGTCAAAAATATAATGCGGCCCGGAATTGGCACGGTTAAAAACGTCTTTTTTAGGGACGTCCTTGTGCTCGGATTTGGCGAGCGACTTTTCGTTCAGAAAAACTTCAGCCTCAGACTTATTGTAGATCGTTACGCGCGCCACATCGCCGTTTTCAAGGAAAGTGTTGAATTTTGAAGATGTAGTCTTGGCCGGATCCTTGAAATTTGAACCGCCGCCGCTAACAAATATCGAGGCAAAAATCAGAAAAATGGCGCCATAGATAAGCCATGGACTGATCCTCATTCTATTGGGATTGGGTTTGTTATCCATCAGATGAAATGTGCGTTAGTATTTGGTTGGTATCGTGGTGATTTTGGCATCGCCCCACAGGCTTTCGATATTGTAGTATTCGCGGATGTGTTTCTGAAACACGTGCACCACAATGTTGACGTAATCCATCAGCACCCATTCGGCGTTGTCGGCGCCTTCCACGTGCCAGGGTTTGTCTTTTAATTCTTTGGAAACTGTTTTCTGGACCGAATTTACGATCGCATTGACCTGTGTGTTGGAACTTCCGTTGCAGATGATGAAATAGTCGCAAGCTGCGTTATCTATTTCCCTAAGGTCCAGAATGTCGATGTCATTGCCTTTTACCTCTTCGATGCCTTTGATGATGTTGGCCAGCAAAACATCGTTATTTATAGTCTTTTTAGTCATTTACGAATTTTGTATAAGTGTGCAAAGTTACCATTTTTTGTGATTAATTTTGAACCTTAACACAAGATTAAAATCTTTCACAATACATTTTCGGATGCGGATTGTCAAACTTGATGCCATTGACTCGACAAACGATTTCCTGCGCAAAATGACGCAGTCAGAAACGGTCGATAATTTTACCGTCGTGACGGCGCGCGCGCAAACCCATGGCCGCGGGCAAATGGGATCTTCCTGGGTCAGTGAGCAAGGCAAAAACCTGACCATGAGTATGTTGTCCAGAAAGGATGCTTCGAATGCCGCGTCCATATTCCAATACAACGCCGCCGTGGCCATTGCGATTACCGATGTGTTGAAAACCCTGACGGTTCCGGCATTGAGCGTCAAATGGCCAAACGACATAATGTCAGGTAACCGAAAAATAGGCGGGATCCTGATCGAGAATATTTTCCGGTCCGATGGCCGGATCGAGTCGATCACCGGGGTAGGGCTCAACGTAAACCAGACCAATTTCGAGGCATTGCCGCAGGCCTCATCGCTAAAACTGGTCACCGGCAAGACGTTCGATGTCGATGCCCTTGCGTTGGATATTGCGCAGTCGATCGTCCAGCGGTTCGACAACCCTGATCAGGCATGGAGCGAATACCTGGAAATACTGTTCCGCAAAGGGCAACCCACCGCGTTCGAGCTACCTGATGGCAGCCGGTTTATGGCCGTCATTACCGCGGTAGGGCAGGATGGGCGACTCGAAGTACAATTCGAGGATGACTCGTTTAAATTCTTCGGAATCAAGGAAATCAAAATGTTATACCAATAAAAAAAGCCCTCCGGAAAGGAAGGCTTTTGAAATGCGTTATAATCCTCACAATTTGTTCATGTTTCCGGCAAGGGTTTCAATGAACTTCGAGATCGGGCCTTTGACCATCATGGCCATCATGGCGTTGAATTCGCCGTTGAACAACAATTGCACATCGGATTTATTTTCGGCCACCGCGTCAATCTTCGCTTCGAGCGCAAACGGCAGCTTGTCGCTCGCGGCGCCCAGGAGCAATCGGTTTGGTGCTGTTTTGTCTTTCATCCTGAGCTTGATCTCGGGCATTCCCTTAAGTCCGAAAATAAAGGAATCCTCGCCCGTCACTTCAAATTTGGCGATATTCTCAGGCATTAATTTCTCAAAATTCTTGACATCCGACAATTGGTCAAACAGGTATTGCGCAGATTGATCAACGGTCACTTTCGGGCTTTCTAGGTTCATTGGTTTATTAAAGATTAGGTTATTTGGAATTCAGCGGGTCGGGTTCAGACCTTCGGATTTTCATATTAAACGATGTGAACGTCGTCGTGTTCGCGATCTGGAATCTGGAATTTTCAACTTGGTTCGTGATCGCAAATTTGTTCACGCCTTAATTTACTTCAACTCCCCAAGCATCGGGATGCAACCGCCATTGCGCCAGCGTTTCCTGTTCTTCTTCAGTAATGTATCGTTTGGCTACGGCCAATTTGAGCAAGCTTTGGTAATTGCTCAACGTGTAAAGGTCGACGTGCGCATTTTTGAAATTCTCAGTGGCAACGTCAAACCCATAAGTAAAAATGGCGGCCATTCCTTTTACATTCGCCCCGGCGGCCTTCAGCGCGTCAACGGCCATCAGGCTGCTGTTACCGGTGGAGATCAGATCTTCCACCACCACCACATTCTGTCCTTTTTGCAAAAAGCCTTCCACCTGATTTTGGCGGCCGTGTTTCTTGGGTTCCGGACGTACGTAAACAAACGGCAAACCCATGCTTTCGGCCACAAGCACGCCGATACCGATGGCTCCTGTGGCCACGCCGGCAATCACATCCGGTTTTCCAAACTGCTTTTCGATGTGTTTGGAGAATTCGTCGCGTAGGTAATTGCGGATCAGCGGAAACGATAAAGTCATCCGATTGTCGCAATAAATGGGCGATTTCCAACCCGAAGCCCACGTAAAAGGATTTTTCGGATTCAATTTAATTGCATTTATTTGCAAAAGCAATTCGGCTGTTTTTTCGGCTGTATCTTTATTAAAAATCATAGTTACAAATGTATAAAGTTTTTGTAAACGACAAACCACTTTTTTTGACAAATGAGATTGTTAAAGAGACCGATTTCCAGTTGTTTTTGCTAGAGAGTATTGATATCGAACAGCTTATTGTAAAGATGTTCAACGACAAAATCCAAAAGGCTTATCTCTACTATCCGGATGAAAAGGAAATCCTCAAAAAACTAAAGGAAAAAATTCCGGTTCAAAAAGCCGGTGGCGGATTGGTCTATAACAAGCGCGGCGAAGTGTTGTTCATTTTTCGCAACGGCAAATGGGACCTCCCGAAAGGCGGAATCGAAAAAGGCGAGGAAATCGAAAATACGGCATTGCGCGAGGTAGAAGAAGAGACCGGTGTCGGCAAATTATCGATCGAAGAAAAACTCCAAAAAACCTACCACATCTTCAGGCGCAACGGCAAATACAAACTTAAAATCACGCATTGGTTCCTGATGCGCACCAAATTCGACGGCACGCCGCAACCCCAGCAAGAAGAGGGAATCGACCGCGTAGCATGGCTCAACCCTTCGCAAATCCCGCAGGCGCTTGAGAATTCTTATGAGAATATCAAGTTGTTGTTTGAGTCGGAAAAACAAGTGGAATAAGGATTCAATTTGCAAAAAAAATTCACATTCCGGGGCATCTGCCACTTGCTAAGTCCTTTAATAGAAGTGGTTTAAAGTCCTGGGTGAAGTTGGGCTTACCATAACCCGCGTAAAATCATCACGAGTGCTGATTGATCGTTTCGGGGCCAAAACGCGAATGCATTGCGCCGATGAACGCGTCACGTAAAAATTTAACAAAAAGTACAGATTTTCTGTAAACGAAAGTCGTTTTTATTTTGTTGGGGTATACTTCCAATGCCCCCTTCCCTGGGATAAAAATAACCTTTTAAAACGCAACATCCTTACAGAAAATCTGTATTTTTCAAATCAAATGCTCTTTTGTTCCTGGCTTTCCAGCCGCACTGAGTTGGGGACCAAAACCGTATAATCGCCGCCGTTCCGGATCACATCGCGCACAATGCTGGAAGAAATATAAGACGTTTTGGCCGCTGTGAGTAAAAACACGGTTTCTATTTTGGACAGCAAACGGTTGGTGTGTGCAATGGCCTTTTCAAATTCGAAATCCGCCGGGTTGCGCAGTCCGCGAAGGATGAATCCGGCATTGAGTTTTTTGCACAAATCGATTGTCAGGCCCTCATACGTTACCACCGAAACGCTCGGGAAATCCCGGAACGCCGTTTCGATAAAGCTTTTGCGCTGCCCGAGCGTGAACATGTATTTTTTGTCGGCGTTGACGCCAATAGCGACCACAATTTCGTCAAATAACGGAATGGCGCGCAGAATGATGTCGTAATGGCCGTTGGTGATAGGGTCGAACGATCCCGGAAAAATGGCTTTTCTCATGATGGATTTTGATCAAATGTAACAAAAATCAGTTTACGCGCAAGCTGTTGATGGCCTCGACCCATTCGGTGCGTTGGCAACTTTTGCACTCAGCGGTTCCGGGTTGCAACATTTGCGTTTGTCCGCAAAACGTACACGCATAAAGTCCCTGGGCGCGAATATGCTTGCTTTTGTTGCCAAAAAGATGCGGCAGGATCGGCAGACCGTATTTTACCTGGTCATCGGGATAGAAAAAGACGCTGACTTCGCCCGATGTCTCCAGATAGGCATTGCGTACCTGGCCCAGATGCTCGATCGAATTGAGCCGCAATTCGGAGAAAAACTCATCCTGCGCGAGACTTTCTTTTTCAAACGCGCCGATTGCAAATTTGCCCTCGGAGATCAGACATTCTGTTTTGCCTTCGATGAACTCTTCGAATTTTTTGCTTTTGCCTACCAGATACGTTACAAACCGATACATTGCGAGAATGACTGCAAAGACCGTAATGGCCGGGATGATGCCCACATCTTCATAGAACATGGGGTCGCCGGCCGCAGACCCGAGCGCGATGATGATCACCGTTTCAAAAACCGACAATTGCTTCACGCCGCGTTTTCCGGTGAGCTTGAGCGTAAAAAGCAGCACGATGAACATCACGACAGAGCGAAACACGACTTCAAGCAAAAAACCCAGCGGCAATTCGTTGAGCAATACGCGCTCCCATTCAAAAATCTGTTCCATGTCAGGAGGTGAGTGCGAGCTGGATCGCGTTGGTGAATAAATCGGTCAGGGAAATGCCGGCCGCGCGCGCCTGTTGTGGAATCAGGCTTTCCGTGGTCAGGCCCGGGATGGTATTCATTTCGAGCATGTGCGGTTCGCCGTCGACGATGATGAATTCACTACGCGAAAAGCCTTTCATTTTGAGAATTTCATATGCTTTTTTGGCCGTGGCCGCGACTTTTTGCGTCAATTCGTCGGACAGGCGCGCGGGCGTAATTTCCTGCGATTTGCCAAGGTATTTGGCTTCATAGTCGAAAAAATCGTTCTCAGATACGATTTCTGTCATCGGCAGAACGGTAACGGCCCCGCGGTAATCGATCACGCCAACGGACACTTCGATGCCGTCAAGGAAACTTTCAATGATGATCTCCGAATCTTCGCGGTAGGCATTCTCGATTGCCGACGGAAGTTCTTCAATTGACCGGACTTTCGAAATGCCGAAACTCGAACCCGATTTGTTGGGCTTGACAAAGCACGGAAGCCCTACTTTGCCGACAATTTCCTGCGGGTCGACCGAATCGCCGCGGTTCAGGTAATACGATACGGCGGTTTTAATGCCATAAGGCTTGAGCACGGACAGCAAATCGCGCTTGTTGAACGTGAGGGCGGCCTGGTAATAGTCGCACGAGGTTTGCGGAATGCCGAGCAATTCAAAGTAGGCTTGCATAAGCCCGTCTTCGCCCGGGGTGCCGTGGATGGCATTGAAAACGCAGTCGAATGTAATTTTGCGCGTGTCTATCGTGACTGAGAAATCGTTGCGGTCTACCGGGAATTCCGAGCCGTCCGGCGCGACATACACCCATTTTTCGCGAAAGATGTGAATGGGGTAAGGGAAAAATTTGGTCCGATCAATGTATTGGTGGACCACGGCGCCGCTTTTGAGCGAAATTTCAAATTCGGACGAATAACCGCCCATGATGATGGCAATATTTTTCAAGGAAGTTTGAGGTTTAAGGTTTAAAGTTGTTGTGTTGCCGGTTGATGGACGCCGGAGGTTGCAATTTACGGCAAACCCTAGCCCCGATGGCAGCGGCATCCTTTTTCCTGCGTCTTTAGCAGGGAAAAGATACAGCGTACAGCGGGATCAGGCTCCCTGATCCAGAACCAACCCAAAATTATCATTTTTTGTTGAAACGAGAAACCTTTACAATTTATATCTTTGCCACAACGCCCTGCGCTTAAATTGTAGCTATGACTTTACGGAATTATCTGACCAGTAAAACTTTTTTTATCCAGCTTGCCATTGCATTGGGGATTATTGTGGTGATCGGTTATTTGCTGATGCATTGGCTGACGTATACGACAGACCACGGCAATGAGATCACCGTCCCGGATTTGCGCAGGCTCAGCGAGCAGCAGGTCGAAGACAAACTCAATGAGGTTGATTTGGATTATGTGTTGCTGGACAGCGTGGATTTCAGGAAAGAATTCCCGAAACATTCGGTTGTTGAGCAGGATCCTGTGGCAGGGGCCAAGGTGAAGGAAGGGCGTAAGATTTACATCAAGATCAATTCATCGGGGTTTACTACGGTGCGCATCCCAAACCTGATTGAGAAAACGTACCGTCAGGCCGTACCGACGCTTAAATCGCTCGGGCTGGAAGAAGGCAAGATTACGTACAAACCTTATTTGGGAAGGGACATGGTGCTGGCGATGTATTTCAATGGCAAAAAGCTCAATCCGGGCGACAAAGTGTTCAAATCTTCCAAAATCGACCTGGTACTCGGCGATGGCAAGGTGAGCTTTGAAGAAAGCGAGAAAATTCAGGATTCGATTAAAAGTGCAGCAGCAAGCGATGAATAACGAAATTGAAAACCAAGAACTTTTGGAGGATGACCTGTTCGAACACTTCAAGTGTGAAGTAGCCAAAGGACAAGCATTGTTGCGCATCGATAAATTCCTGATGGGGCAAATCCCGAATGCCACGCGCAACAAAATCCAGAAAGCGGCAGACAGCGGAAACATTTATGTCAACGATTTACCGGTAAAGTCCAATTACAAAGTCAAGCCGTATGATGTGATCCGGATTTTGCTCGAGCATCCGCCGTTTGAGAACCGCGTCGATCCTGAAGACATTCCGCTCGATATCGTTTATGAAGACGATGCGCTACTGGTGATCAACAAACCCGCCGGACTGGTCGTGCATCCGGGCCATGGCAATTATACCGGTACATTGGTCAACGCGCTGGCATTCCATTTTGAAAACCTGCCGATGAACTCGAGCAACCGTCCCGGACTCGTGCACCGCATCGACAAAGATACCACCGGATTGCTCGTCGTGGCCAAAACAGAAGCTGCGCTGACCCATCTTGCGCTGCAGTTCGAGAAGAAAACCACAGAGCGCGAATATGTCGCGATGGTATGGGGCAATATCGCCGAGGACCACGGTACCCTTGGCGGCTACATCGGGCGGCACGTCAAGGACCGCATGCAAATGGCACTCTACGACGATCCGCTAATGGGAAAGCCGGCTGTGACGCATTACCGCGTGCTGGAACGTTTTGGGTATGTAACGCTGGTAGCGTGCGTGCTCGAAACCGGCAGGACGCACCAGATACGTGCGCACATGAAATCCATTGGTCATCCGCTGTTCAACGATGCGCGGTATGGCGGCGATCTGGTCCTTAAAGGGACGACTTTTACCAAATACAAGCAATTCATCGACAATTGCTTTAAAATCATGCCCCGCCAGGCATTGCACGCCAAGACGCTCGGTTTTGTGCATCCGCAAACCGGCGATTTGATGCGCTTTGACACCGAATTGCCCCAGGACATGCAGGCGCTGATCGAAAAGTGGCGCGGTTATTCCAAACTCAACATGCTCGACGACGAGGAATAATTTGTCGGTCGCAAAGATGCTATGGGAGTTTCCAATCTTTGAGCACGAGCGAACTCACGATTTCTTTTTTCCAGAGCGCGTGTCCGGTCCTTACGGGCAGCACGTGCTCCGCGCGGCTCTGCCAGGCGCTCTCTGTCACCGAGTGGGCAAGGACATTGAAGCTGACCCTGGTTGCGAGCGGATTTTTGACCCATAGCTCGGAAGGCCGCGCGCCGGTTTTGCTTTCCGATTGGCAAAATTCGATTTCGAGCGTACGCTGCGGATGCAGGTTCTCGCGAACGGTTTTCATCGAAAAGATGGTGTCGGCTTTTATTTCGACTTCCACAAAAACTCTTTCATTCGGATAAAGCTGGAGTGCTCCCGTTTGCGGAAAATACGGCCCCGGATTGATTTGCTGTACGAAAGTTTGCGTTGCGTTGCGCTTGACATTAAGCGTAAAACCCGATCTTTCGGGCAGTTCGTTCTGGGATTGGCCGGCCAGCGCGAACAGCAACGCAGGCCAGATAAAGAGTCGTCTCATTGGGGAGGGATTTGCGTAAAGATACACAAAAGTTGCGTCAATCTAATCGTTACAACCGGATGCCCATTTGCGCAAACGTATCGCCTTGTTTTACATCGCCCGATTCAAATCCGCGTTTGAACCAGTACATGCGTTGTTCAGAAGTGCCGTGCGTAAAAGCGTCCGGTACGACATGGCCCTGCATTTTTTTCTGGATCGCATCGTCTCCAACGGCATGTGCGGCACTGAGCGCCTCTTCGATGTCGCCGGGTTCAAGGAACTGGTTTTTTTGCTGGCCGTAATGCGCCCAGACCCCCGCGTAAAAGTCAGCCTGGAGTTCGAGCGCTACAGATAACTGGTTGGCTTCTGTTTCAGACAGCGATTGCTGGCGTTCGCGCATCTTGGCCGATGTGCCGAGCAGCGTTTGCACGTG
Organism: Bacteroidota bacterium; assembly: GCA_023457535.1. GTDB lineage: Bacteria > Bacteroidota > Bacteroidia > Flavobacteriales > Flavobacteriaceae > Flavobacterium. The sequence goes on along the minus strand of JAEWLN010000151.1, from coordinate 4,619 downwards.
ATGTCCTATTTCATGCGCGATGACGTAAGCGATCGCAAAATCGCCGCCTTTTGCCCCGAACCGCGTTTGCAGTTCTTCGAAAAATGCAAGATCCATGTATACTTTGCGGTCGCCCGGGCAATAAAATGGCCCCGATGCCGAGGATGCGCCGCCACAGGCCGTCTGGACGCTGCTTCGAAACAACACCAGTTGCGGTTCCTGGTACGTCATGCCGTTCTCGCGAAAAATCGCGTGCCAGGCGTCTTCTGTATCGGCGAGCACCACTTTCACGAATCGGCCCATTTCCTGATCTTCCGGGCTCAGCGGTACCTGTTCGGTTTGTCCCTGTTGCATTTGCTGTTGTACCTGTTCCAGCAGCTGCGATGAATCGCCGCCCATAAACAGGTTGATCAACACCGCGACGATCCCGATTACGCCACCACCCAACGCGATCTTACCGCCGGACATGCCGCGACGGTCCTCAACGTTTCCACTTTCTCTTCTGCCTGACCATTTCATATCGTAGAATTTAAACTTTTATCCAATTGGCTAAAATCTGTTCGATTGTTTGTTTGACAATCGGTTTGGCCGCGTAATCGTCCATTCCGGCCTCCAGGCATTTTTCGCGTTCGCCTACAACCGTACCGGCAGTAAGGGCAATGATCGGCACGTGCTCGGTTTGGATCTTGCGTATTTCAACCGTTGCTTCATAACCGTTCATGACCGGCATCTGGATGTCCATAAATACGATCTCCGGGCATTGGCTGCGGAACATTTCAACGGCTTCCCTGCCGTCGCAGGCCTCGATGATGACCGCATTGGGCCTGATTTGCCGGATCAGCGTCCGGGCGAGCAACATATTGATTTTGTTGTCCTCTGCGACCAGTACTCTGACACCTTCATGCTCGATCGTGTGCTCCATTTGCTCGGGCGTGGCCGGGACGTCGTCCGGAGGCATTTCATCGGCATAGTCAGAGGTCATGAACGTTACCTCAAAAAAGAACTCACTGCCCTGGCCGTACTGGCTTTCCAGTTGTAATTTGCTGTTCATCAGGGCGAGCAACTGGTTCGAGATGGACAGCCCCAGACCGGTACCGCCGAATTTCTTGGTTGTCGAGCTGTCTTCCTGAGAAAACGCATCGAAAATTTTTTCCTGATTGGCCTTTCTGATGCCAATTCCGGTATCCTTCACTGAAAAGCGCAACGTGGCGCCATGCTTCATCCGCGATACGAGTTGAATGTTGAACTCGATTTTCCCGTGGTCCGTAAACTTGACTGCATTGCTGAGCAGATTGATCAGGATTTGCTTCAGGCGGATGTAATCGGTCCATACAAATGGCGGCACCCCATCGTCAATGCTCAATACCAGTTCAAGTTGTTTGAGGTTCGATTCATACGACACCAGTTCCATGACCTGGCTCGCTAAAGCAAAGATATCGTATTTTTCGATGTCAAGCTCGAGTTTTCCCGATTCGATTTTAGAGAAATCCAGAATGTTGCTGATGACTTCCATGAGCAGATGCGCCGATTGGTTGACCGTGTCGATGTATTGTTTCTGGAAATCTTCGAGCTTAGTGTTCATCAGCAAATCGGTAAAACCGATGATGCCGTTGAGCGGTGTGCGGATTTCGTGGCTCATATTGGCCAGGAATTCGGATTTGGCTTTGTTCGCGGCCTCGGCGATCTCCTTTTGCTTGACCGCGGTTTCAGTGAGTTTGCGCTCAGTGATATCGATAAAAATGCCTTCAATAAATGCAATCTCGCCATCTTTGTAAATCGGTTCGCCAAATTCCTCCACCCAAACCACATGTCCGTCTTTGTGCAGGATACGGTATACGGAATGGATCGGTTTGTTGTTTTCTATGGCCTGGCGGTCTTCTTCAAGCGCGCGCGCTTTGTCATCAGGATGGATCAGGTCGATGAAGAAAATGCGGTTTTCAAGAAAGTCAGCTTTGGGATAACCGGTGAGCCGCTCAATTTCGTCATTGAGGTAAATTTTGGTCGATCGCGCGTCATATCGGGACAAATAAACCGTTCCGGGAATGTTGTTGGCCAGCAACCGGAATTTTTCCTCGCTTTCGTAAATGGCCTGCTCGTTTTGAAGGCGTTCAATGGTGGCGGCAAAATTCCCCACGAGTGTTTGCAGGATCTTGATTTCATCTTCAGACCACACGCGCTCTGCGCTGCAATCGTCGAGTCCTATAAATCCGGTGAATTCGTCTTTGATAAAAATCGGCAGGATCAAAATGGACTGGATCTCATTCTCCAGCAGTAATTTGCGAAAAAACGTATCGCCGAGCTTGCGCGTAAATGACGTAAACGGCTGTCTTTGCATGACGTTCTCGACCACTTCGGCAAGTTTTTCGTGCGTAAAAGATTGCAACGGGGTAATTTGCAGCACCAAATCGTTTTTGCCCCATTTGTATTGCTGGCGGATCAGGTTGGTCTCTGTGTCATTTTCGTAATAATACATGTGGTCGGCGCCCGTGACCTCGGCAATGATAGGGAAGGTGTCGCGAAAGATGTCCGATTTGGCCTTGCTGTTGAGGAATTTCTCCGTACAGAGCGCCATGGCCGAAAGCAGTTCACTTTTGTAGGCCAGCGTTTTCTCGGCATCCAGACGCCGCTGCGATTCAAGCGCGATCACGATCAGATCCGATATCGACCGCGCAAAGGTAATGTCTTCAGTATCCCAATCGCGAATGCTGCCCGTGGCTTCAAAACTGATGATGCCGCGCAGGCGTCCGTTGATCATCACCGGGGTGTCGAGCAGGGAACGGATGTCGTTTTTAGGGACATAATCGGCGCACAATTCTTTGGTCATCGGGCTCAGCCGCACATCGGGAGCTACGATTTGAATTTCACTTTCGATCGTCGAAAAATAATAAGGATAATCGGCGCGGCGCAACGTAAAACCTTTTTCGAATTTGTCCTTGTGGCGTTCGTACAGATTCTGGCAGCGGATGCCGTCGTGTGCATAAGTCCAGTAGCTCGCGCGCTCCACGTCAAGGGTTTTGGTAGACCGCTCGAGAATGTCGCGCAGGATCGCATCAAGCCCGATCCCGGAATAACTGCGGGTGGCAAAGGCTTTGAGCGTCTCGTTGTAATGCTGGGATTTTTCCTGTCGTCTGATGCGGTCGTTCTCGATGTTCTTGAGCAGCGTGATATCGCGCGCAATGGCCGAATACCCGATGATCTCACCCGATGAATCCTTGCGCGTATTGACCTTTTGCGACAGCCAGAATTCCTCGCCATTGCTTTTGATGGCCGGAAATTCAATTGTTTTCTGACTGTCGATATCGGCAAAAAAATCGATGACGCGTTGGGCGTGGTCTGCGCGGATAAATTCTGAAAAATGGCGGTGGAGCATTTCCTTTTGCGTGATGCCCAGGGTTTTCTCGGCAAATTCATTGATGAAGGTAAATTGTCCGCGTTTGTTGGTTTCAAAGATAATGTCGTTGGCCGATTGCACAAGGCTTTTGTACTGGTCCTGCATCATGATTTGCTGCGTCACATCCTGACCGATGCCAATGACCAGATCGTCATTGTACTTTTTGTCCTTCCATTGGATGTATTTGTAATCGCCGTTTTTGCACTTGAGTTTGCGCGTGTGCAAGCGCTGGTCAATGTAATTGTCGTGATAGGCCTCTCCGATGAATTCGGGGTCTTCCGTGAGTTGCCAAAACCCAAGTCCGAGCGATTCGGCCACGGTGTAGCCAAGGATCGATTCGATCGTTTCGCTGCAAAAAGTCACTTCGCCTTTTTTATTGGTGGCGATGGTCAGCGAATTGCCTTTGTGGACGATTTCGTTGGTGAACAAAAATTTGTCGAAGTCTTTGCTGTACTTGGAGTTTTTGTTGAGTGTAACCAGCAACAAAATGATCGCAAGCAGCACAAGCCCGATCAGGATGATCAGTTTGACGTCGAACAGCGAAACCGCCGATGCCTGCAAACACACTGACAAAAATGGCTCAGACATCGTACAGATGGCCGATAAAAAAGGAGAACACACGGGTAAACTGGCGAGCATGTGGTGGCATAAAAAAGCTAAAATAGCAAAAGTCAAGCGTTTGCCGCAATAAAACAGCAAGAAAAATAGCACCAGTTATTAACATTTCTTTAACCCGGCCCGTGCGTGTTGGCCACCCCGACCGATTGCGCGTAAACAGCATACTGGCACGCTGCGATGATCGGAAGGGTAAACACAACCCCGACACAACAAGCCAAAAGGCCAAACAACGCCATGATTCCCGAGGTCAGCAACAGCAAAAAGATGGTCCCGAATTTTTTGCCCACAACCGTTATGCTCGCGCCGATGGCCTCCAACGGAGGAAGATCGCCCAAAACAATAAACGGCACGAACAACGTGGTCAGCACAGAGACCACTACGGTGAGTACCATCAAAGCGGCGGCCGCTGCCACACTGATCTCAAGCATGTATTCCGCGCCAAGTCCGAGCGCAAACGTAAACAGGTTGATCAGCAGCCCGGCAACAAATAAGTCTGAAAAATAATGTCCCTTAAAATACTGGAAAACCGTCCCCAGATTGGCACCCTGACCCGATTCGGCATCACGGCACAACCGGATGAGCCCGGCCATCAACGGCACAGACAACACGCCCATGACAATGCGCGACGCGG
>JAEWLN010000150.1 GCA_023457535.1 Bacteroidota bacterium | reverse complement strand
TGCCCTCCAGCACCGGCGTGGTCGATTCGTAAACGAGGTAATCGATTTGCGCCTCGGGATAAGCCTTGCGCAAATTATTGCAGATGATGCTGCTCACGAGCACATCGCCGATCATTTTTTGCTGGATGACCAATATCTTCATGCGCGAGGGCTAAACGGCTACGTCGTATTCGCGCAAAGCGTCATTAAGCGAGGTTTTCAGATCTGTGGAAGGTTTGCGCTTACCGATAATGAGCGCACACGGCACCTGGTATTCACCGGCCGCAAATTTCTTGGTGTAACTGCCCGGGATCACGACAGAACGCGCCGGGACCACACCTTTCATTTCTATGGGCGTATTGCCTGTAACGTCAATGATTTTGGTCGATGCGGTCAGGCATACATTGGCACCTAACACCGCTTCAGATTCCACGCGGACGCCTTCCACCACAATGCAACGCGACCCGATGAACGCCCCGTCCTCAATGATTACCGGGGCTGCCTGCAACGGTTCAAGCACACCGCCAATACCCACGCCGCCGCTAAGGTGCACGTTTTTTCCTATTTGTGCGCAACTGCCCACGGTGGCCCACGTATCGACCATGGTTCCTTCATCGACGTAAGCGCCAATGTTTACGTAACTTGGCATGAGGATCACCCCTTTGGAAATATACGCGCCATGACGCGCCACAGCATGCGGAACCACGCGGATGCCTTTTTCTGCATAGCCTTTTTTGAGCGGGATCTTGTCGTGGTATTCAAAAATGCCTACTTCAAAGGTTTCCATTTTCTGGATCGGGAAATACATCACGACAGCCTTTTTTACCCATTCGTTGATCTGCCAGCCGTCGAGCGTGGGCTCTGCGACGCGCAAAGTACCTTCGTCCAGCAGCGAAACGGCTTTTCTGATCGCATTGATCGTGTCGGGATTTTGCAACAGGGAACGGTCTTCCCAGGCTTGTTCAATGGTGGCGCGCAAGTGGTTCATACGTAAATTTTAAGCAAAGATAGCCGCAATTTTCCAAAAATGAAACCTTGCGCACCGCTAATTTTTGAGCAATCGAAAGCAAAACACGGTTTTTGGTTTGGTGGGCAATGGAGTGGGCGACCGCAAACCGGGTCAATCCCTGTTGGCCATCAACGCATGGGAGGCAAACGCGTCGAAGTTGATCAAAAAACGCTTGGTTTGGCTGTAGAGGTACATGCGCACGTTATCGATCAGCATTACCGTTACTGCATTGGATTTTTCGTCCTGGCAAAGGTAGATGACGCCATTGTCGGGCAAATCTGTTTTGGAAATGATTTTGAGGTGGTAATCGCGGTCTGCGTGCACGTCAATTTTTGAATCGGAAAACTGTGCCAATTGCGAACCCACGTATTGCGTATTGCCCCACTGCCGGTTTTCATTGCGCACCTGAATCTGGCTGAATGCGAACGTCCGGATTTGTGAAAACCCGGTGGCTGACATCAAAAAGGCCAATATAAATAGCTGCTGTCGGAGTTTCATCAATTGGGTTTCAGTACCGCAATAACGCAATTATTTTGAACGTGTTGTAATTTTTGTGTAGAAAATATCGATTAACGGCATGTTTTGGCAATTTTAAAGTGATTTTTCTTACTTAAACATTAGCTGAAATCGGCGTCCGACCAAGGTTTTAAATACTATATTTGCAGCATTATGGCTCCAAATGAAGAAACGATTTAAAAACAACAAGCAGGTTTTGTACCTCAAAACCAAGATACGCAGCATGAAAACGCGCTACCGTAACCCGGTTCGCGGAAGCGGGAACACCGTGCGAAACAAAGGCGTGTTGCTCCACTGCACACTTGACATCGAAGGCGACCAAAATACAGTGGAAATCATGCCGGGCGCGGTACTGGAAAACATGCGGATTTTCATGCGCGGCAGCGGCCACACCTTGACCGTAGGCGAGCGTTGCCATTTAAAAGGGGGGGATTTTTACTTTGAGGATGACCGGTGTAGCGTCACAATCGGCGCCCATACCACGGTCGAATCGGCACATTTTGCCGTTACAGAACCCGGCCGAAGCATTGCCATAGGAACGCATTGCATGTTTTCTACGGGCATCGAGCTGCGCACCGGCGATTCGCACAGCATCATTGACAACACCACCGGTTTGCGGATCAATTACGCCAAGGACATAGTGGTTAAAAATCGCGTCTGGATCGGGGCCAATGCGATCATTTTGAAAGGCGTGACCGTGGGCAACGACAGTATTGTCGGCATCGGATCGCTTGTAACTTCTGATGTGCCGGACAATTGCATCGCCGCGGGCATTCCTGCAAAAGTCGTCAGGGAAAATATCAGCTGGCTCAAAAAACGTATCTACGACCAAAATCACACCCTGTAATTATGCCCAGAATACTCGCTATAGATTATGGACAAAAGCGCACCGGGATTGCCGTGACCGATGAATTGCAGATCATCGCATCAGGACTTACGACAATTGCTTCCGAGAAGGCGCTCGAATTTTTAAAAGATTATTTTGACAGGGAAGACGTCTCTAAGGTGATCATTGGCGAGCCGCGCCAGATGAATAACGAAGCCTCGCAAAGCGCCGGACTCATCGCACAATTTGTCGAAAAATTCACACAAACGTTCCCCGACATGCCCGTGGTGCGCGTCGATGAACGGTTTACGTCCAAACTCGCGTTCCAGGCCATGATAGACGGCGGACTCAAAAAAAAGCAGCGGCAGGACAAGGCAATGATCGACCAGATTGCCGCGACCATCATGTTGCAGGATTACCTATCGCGTAAAATGATCTGACGCCAATAGTCAATTTTCAGGTATTTCCAGGGGTTTTGCAGCGCCGTTGGCTTACCTTTGCCATTCAATAAGCCCCAAATGATCAAACTTGTCGTAACCGATATGGATGGCTCGTTGCTCAACGATGCCAAACAAATGCCCGCCGATTTTTTTACTGTTTTTGCCGATCTGCAGCGCCGCGGAATCCACTTTGCCGTGGCCAGCGGACGCCAGATGTACACTTTGCAGCACGAGCTGTCCGATGTGCGCCCGTTTGTCTACTTTATTTCCGAGAACGGCGCATACATGACCCACGGAGACGAATTGCTGCACCTCGATGCACTGCCGCGCCAGGCGGTATTGGAATTGCTCGGCCACGGTCGCAATGTCCCGGATTCCCATTTTATTCTTTGCGGCAAAGACGGCGCTTATGTGCAGGACAACAGCGTTCGGTTTTTGAACGAAGCGCGGCAATATTTCCGCAGGCTTGAAATCGTCGAAGACCTAACCAAAGTCAGCGGGGAGATCCTCAAAGTGACGTTGTGCGATTTTCGCAACGCCGAATTCAACAGCCTGCCGCACTTTGAGCGTTTTTCTGACCGGTTCAAGGTCACCGTCGGGGCCGAGCGTTATCTGGACATCACGACGCTGTCGGCCAACAAAGGGCACGCCTTGCGGCAATTGCAGCAGCGATTGGGGATCGGGCCTTCGCAAACGCTGGTGTTTGGCGATTACCTGAACGATCTTGAAATGATGCACGCGGCCGATTACAGCTATGCGATGAAAAATGCGCATCCGGAAATCCTGCAAGCCGCGGCGTTCATTACCGCCTGGGACAACAATGATTGCGGCGTGACCAGAACCATTCGCGCGCTCGGACTGGCCGGGGAACCGGTTAAAGCCGGCTGAGTTTGGCGCAGGTGCTGACGATATTTTCGGACAAATTGGTAAGCCAGATCAATTGCCCGATCACCAGCTGCGCTTCCTGCATTTTAAGCTCGAGCGCCTCAGAATCGTACAAATGCGCTTCTTTGAGCTCTTTTTCGCGGATGTTTTTAAGTTCGGTAAAACGCGGCGCGACTTCATCGGCGGGAGATGGCCCGATCTCATTTTTTCCTTCGAGCAAAGCCACCGCGCGATCGAGGTTTTTGATAATGCCCGATACCACCACGTTGAACGCCTCCGAGGCTGAAGTGGTCTTGTGCGACTGGATGTAAGTCCCGAGCGATGCCGACGAAGACAATAAAGTATGGTTCAACACGACGAGTTTGTACAATTGCGGCAGTGATTTTTGCTTTGATTTGGGTTCCTGCGACATGCGTTGGAACGACGAGATCAGGTTGCCGATTTCAATAAAAGCGTTTTTGCGCGAAAGCCGATAGGCAGTTGTTACATTGCCTTTTTCGTTGTAATAACGCGAGATTTCCGCCAGGTATTCGCCGTTGGCGCGTATCGATTTTTTCAGATGGGCGGGCGCATTTAAAAATTCCCAGGACGGCCAGAGAAAATAATTGGCCAAAAATGCAAGCATTGCGCCAATGACGGTGTCTACAATGCGAAACTGGATCACGTTCTCGATATCGGGCGTGAGCAATCCGTAGATGAAGACGACATAGATCGTGACAAATGTCGCACCTACCTTATAATTGATCGTAGTGTAGGTAAACCCAAGTACCAACGCCACGACGGTCAAAATCCCGATGGCTGCCGGGCTGTCGATAAAGAGCAACAACCCAAAGGCGATCAATCCGCCAAGCACCGTTCCAAAAATGCGCTGCCAAGACCGTTCTTTGGTCAGGCCATATCCGGGCCGCATGATCACGACAACGGTCAGCAAAATCCAATACACATTTTGCAGCGGGAACAGCGCCCCGATGCCAAACGCAATCAGGATCGTCACTGTCAGGCGCAGCGCATGCCGGAAAAAGGTCGATGAAAAACTCAGGTTTTCTGCAAAAGTATGCCACGAATAATACTGCGGGGCGAGGAATTTGTCGAGTTCCCGGTCGCTGCCGCGAAAATCCTGTGCGCTTACCGTTTCGAGCAGCGCGCGTTCAACAACAGAAATCTTTTCAATTTGCTTTTCTACGTAATGGAGCATGTTGGTGAGCATCCGCACCCCGTCGGCGTCAGCGGTTTGTTGTTCATATCCGGCGATCACGCCTTCGAGTTGTTCCAGCTCGCGAAATAGTTGGTGTTTGGCGCGGTAAGCTGTTTGTCCGGCAACGGCTTTGGAAAGCTGTTTGAGCGTGGCGCCCAGATGGTAGGCGATGTTTTGATAGGTTTTCAGAACCGATGGGTGCGCGGCGAACCGATCGTGGAGTTTCGAATGGTCAAACGGCGTGGAAAGCGCGAGCTCGAGTATTTCCACAAGCGATATGAACATCAGCAGCATACGCCGATGGTGGTTTGAACTGCCCGAATCGGGTCGGTTGCGAATCAGGATCTCGCGGATGTTCTCATGGATGGCATTGAGTTCCACCTGCAGATGGAGTTGCTTTTCGATGATTTTCGCGCGGTCGGCATCGGTATTCCACAGATCGCCGCGCAATTTGAGGTATCGGCCCGTAAGCCGCGTACATTCGGCCAATTGCAATTCTGTATACCGATTGGGCCGCACAAAGTGAAAACACAGCGAAACAATCAGGTAAAATATGCCTCCACCCAACATCAGCGCGGCATTGGCCAAAATCGACGGGCCGCTTTGCAAATGCCCGAACGTCAGTGAAACGGCAAGCAATCCGGAAAACGAAAGCATGTTGGCGCGGTGTCCGTACACGGCAATCATCGAAAACAAAAAGATCAGCAGGCCCACCACAGGATAGAGTACGAGCGGATAAGGGTGCAACACATTGACCGTCAGGTTGCATCCGGCCACGACGAGTGCGGCAATGAGTACGCCGGTCATTTTGCGTTTGAGGTTGCCCGGGATGTCGCTCGGGTAGGTCAGGAATGCGCCAAGGGCCACGGTAAACCCGATCTCGAATTGTTGCATCGCAGAAAAAAACAGTACCGGAATGACGGCCGCCACGGTGACTTTGACCGCATTGGTAAATGGAGTGCTGTCGGCAAAGGTGCGTAATTTGTCGATCATAAAAACGTTGTAAGCAAAGTTACGCAATGCACGCCAGCATTGGCCTCAGGACGCCCGGTTTTGTGATAAAATTGTAAAAAAAAGCCAAATGTCGCCACGTGCCGGCGCGATGTTTATTTTTTGTTTATTTTTGCCATCCACCAGGGAATTCCCCGAAATTTTGAATCTGATGATATTACCCATTATAGGATATGGCGATCCGGTTCTGCGCAAAGTATGCGAGCCGATTGCGCCCGATTATCCAAACCTCGAGCAAACCATCGCAGACATGTATGAAACCATGTACAATGCGTATGGCGTCGGGTTGGCGGCCCCGCAGGTTGGACTGCCGATAAGGCTTTTTGTGATCGACACCAAGCCTTTTGGCGAGGATGAGGACTTATCTGATGACGAGCAACAACAACTCAAGCGTTTTAAAAGAACGTTTATCAATGCGAGGATCACCCATGAAGAGGGCCAGGAATGGGGTTTCAACGAAGGTTGTCTGAGCATTCCCGAGGTGCGCGAGGACGTTTACCGCCACGAACGCATCACGATCGAATACGACGATGAGGCGTTCAATCGCAAGACAGAGGTATTCGACGGACTCATCGCGCGCGTGATCCAGCACGAATACGATCACATTGAAGGCATTTTATTCACAGACCGTATTTCATCGCTCAAAAAACAGCTCATCAAAAAGAAGTTGCAAAATATCATGGACGGCAAGTCGCGCCCGGACTATAAAATGCGTTTTGTCGCGCCTAAAAAAAGCCGCTGATAGGAAAAACCAAATAACCAATTATAAAAATTGACGCTATGAATTTAGAGAAAATATTAGCCATTTCCGGAAAACCGGGTTTGTATGCACTGAAGATCCAGACGCGTTCTGGTTTTGTAGCCGAATCGCTTGTGGACGGCAAAAAAGTAACGGTAGGTTTGCGAAGCAATGTGAGCCTGTTGTCTGAAATCTCGATGTATACCAATGCAGAAGAAAAGCCGCTGGCCGAGGTCATGCGCGCCATCGCGGCCAAAGAAGACAATGGTCCTGCGCTTTCGCACAAAGCTTCGAACGACGAGTTGCTGGCGTATTTTGGCGAAATTCTGCCGGATTACGACAAAGACCGCGTATATCCGTCGGACATCAAAAAAGTGCTGAACTGGTACAACATCCTGCAGGCCAAAGGGATGGTTTCTAAGGAAGTGCCAGCTGCACCATCGGAAAAAAGCCAGGTAGCGCAGGCCGAGGCCGAATAAGTACAAAATGCATTGCAACAAATCCTGTCTGAACGATATTCACGACAGGATTTCTTATTTTTATAAAAACATTTTCCGATGAATTCCAGACAACTCCAGCTCGATGCGTTCAACAGATTGCTCAACATCATGGACGATTTGCGTCAAAAGTGTCCTTGGGACAAAAAGCAAACGATGCAGTCGCTGCGCCATCTGACCATCGAAGAGACTTATGAACTGGGCGACGCGATCCTTGACAACGATTTGAACGAGATCAAAAAAGAACTTGGGGATTTATTGTTGCATATTGTTTTTTATGCCAAAATCGGCAGTGAAACCGATGCGTTCGACATGGCCGACGTTTGCAATGAGATTTGCGAGAAACTCATTCACCGCCATCCGCACATTTACGGCGATGTGGAGGTCAAAGACGAGGAGGAGGTCAAACAAAATTGGGAGAAACTCAAATTGAAGGAAGGGAAAAAATCTGTGCTGGAAGGGGTTCCGCGCAGTTTGCCTGCGCTGGTAAAGGCGTTCAGAATTCAAGACAAGGTAAAAGGCGTCGGATTTGATTGGGAGGAGCCACACCAGGTTTGGGACAAATTGCAGGAGGAATTAGGCGAATTGCAGCACGAGGTTTCGCACGGCGATCAGGACCATATCGAAGCGGAATTTGGCGATGTGCTGTTCTCGATGATCAACTACGCGCGGTTCTTAAAGGTCAATCCGGAGGATGCGCTCGAACGTACCAACAAAAAATTCATCAAGCGGTTCCAGTATCTCGAGCAGCGCGCCGCCGAACTTGGCAAACCGCTGTCAGAAATGACACTGGCGGAAATGGACGTGTATTGGCAGGAAGCCAAAAAGCAGTAATCGTTACACTGTCCCAAAAAAGAAAGGAGACCCTAAAGCCTCCTTCCGAACTAATAAAAACAACTACAACTAAACTAAAAACTACTTCGTAAGCAACGCGCTAAGTTGTTCCTGCCAACGCTTGGCCAACTCGTGGTCCTCGCGCAGGCAAACCTGTGTAATCTGGTCGAATGCGATATCATACACCGCCATAAGTGTGCGTGCGGTATCTTTATAAACAAATTCAAGTTCAATCTTTGTCGTATCGCCTGAAAAATGATCGGTCGCCAATACCAAACGGCAGGACGCTACATTTTTTAAATCGACAAACGAAGATTTCTCAGGCTTGTGGTGAAAGTCCACGAGCAGAAAACCTTTACGGCTTGTATCGAGCGCGTAAGTGCGCTTGTTTTGCGTTTCGACTTGTTCGAACTGATAGGCCGGATGTTGCGCCATCAATGCCTTGAGCTTATTTTTGTTAATCTGGTTGGACCGCATTGCAAAGTAGAGCGGAATGGCGATCATTGCCGTAATGGCAAGACCGATGAGGATTACGGATGTATCCATGGTTAAATTTTTGGGAATGAATAAAAAATCAGACGATTGTCTGTCTGTGCATGTCAGATGCAATTCATTACCAAAAAAGATGGTGCGGAAAAATCAGCAGCGAAACACGCTGGCACCGGTTGATGTCCTGGCTCCACAGCTTTTTGCCGCCATGCAGCACCCTGCCTTGCGCGCCTGTCGTTTCGAAACCATCGATCAGATGGCCTGACGAGAACGAAAACGTTTTTACATGGGAAACAACCTGACGCGCCGTCTCGGGCTGGATAAAGGCCACCGCCCGCATGGCTTGCTGTGACAGTTCAGGCGCGGGAAGATCAGGCAGGTCGACGATGGCAGGCGCCGGTCTTTCCGCAAAGAAAAACAATGCCACGAAAAGGGCCTGTAAGGCTAATATGTACCTGAGTTGCTTCACGTTCCAAATATAGGCAAACCAATCGGGGTGGGCAACAAAAAAGCCCCCGAAAGGAGGCCTTTTACTATTCCTGCGTCATGCTGCGCAGTTGCTTGAGTTTGTCCCTGAGCGTAGCCAGTTCATCCTTGTGTCTTTCGATGCTTTTGCGCACCTCGGCAATCATCGGGTTTTCTTTTTTAGGATTTTTATCCTTGCTTGTAAAAAACTGGATGTTGTTCTCGAGCTGGAAAATTTCACCCTGAACTTCATCGATCTTACGCATCAGGAAAATCTTCTCGTTGTCGAGCTTGCGCGTGTCGTCGCTTTCTGCAAGCTGGCTCACGCGATTGGAAAAACGCATCATGTCCGATTCTTTTTTGCTCAAACTGAGCTTTTCGAACAACGCATCGAGGATCTTGTTGAATTTCCCTTCGATATGACGTTTCGGGAACGGAACTTTTCCAAAACCTTTCCACGCTTCGATGTGCTTTTTGATCGCGTCGAGATCGGTGCGGTGGTCGCCTGTGAGTTCAAATCCGCGCAAGGTGTCGAGATAGGCTTTTTTGTCGTCAAAAGCCTTGGTTTCCTCTGCATTTTCTTCACTGCGCGACTCTTTGAGCTTTTCGAAATAATGGTTGCACGCCGCTTTGAATTCGGCCCAAAGCTTGTCTGAAAATTTGCGCGGCACATGTCCGATCGTCTTCCACTCCTCCTGAATTTGCTTCATCACGGGCGTAGTGGCCGCAAAATCTTCGTTATCCTGCAATTCGCGCGCCTTGGCAACCAAAGCCTGTTTGCGGCTCAAATTGTCGTTCTGGTCTTTTTTGATGTCTTTGTAGAACGAATTCTTCAGCGCGTTAAAAGCGCGTACGGCCGTTTTGAAAGACAGCCAGGTTTGTTCGTTGACTTCTGCCGGTACTTTTCCGGTGGCAAAAAATTCGTTTCGCAACGCTTCGACTTTTTCGATCTGCTGCAGCCACAGCGCATGCGAATTGACTTTTTCCTGCGCCAATGTTTCGATTTGGGCAATGATGCTTTGCTTTTTCGCAAGGTTGTCCGTTTCACCGGCACGCATCTTTTCAAATAATTGCTCGCGTTTGTCGTGCATCTGGCGCGTGAGTTCGCTGAATCGGTTCCAGATTTCCTCGCGGTGTTCGCGCGAAACCGGACCAATGTCTTCCTTCCAGATTTTGTGCAAATCCTGCAATTCGCGGAACGCCTTGTTCACATCAGATTCGTGGACCAATTCCTCGACGCGTCCAATGATTTTTTGCTTTTGCTCCAGGTTGTGCTTGAAATCGATGTCGCGCGCCTCGCGATCAAGGTGCAGATAATCGTAAAAATTCTCTACGTGAAAGTGGAAGTTGTTCCACACGTGATTGTATTTGTCCTTCGGGATCGGGCCGGCATTTTTCCACCGGTCGCGGATCTCGTTGAAATGCTTGAGCGTATCTTTGATGTTCTCCTGCGGATTGATCAGATTTTTGAGTTCCTCGACAATCGCAAGACGCGTTTTGAGGTTGTTCTCAAGATCGCCCTGCAGATTTTTGAAGTGCGCATTTTTGCGGTCGCGGTACTGCGAATAAATTTGGTCAAAACGTTTTTTGAGCGGAAACTCGTAGTGGAAATCCTCTGTCGAATCCGGGTTTTGTGCGTGCCATTCGTCTCGCTTCTCATCGAGGAAATGATGAAACTTGGACATAAACGCCTTGCGGATTTCCTCAATATGGTCGCGTACGGCCATCACTTTATCATTGGCGGCAAGCGTTTCGAGTTCGGCCACGAGCGTCTCCATCGGCAATGTGTCGTAATCCTGCATCGGAATATCGTGACGCAATGTTTCGTCTTCGCTTTCCTCGGCGTTGGTCTCTGCGATGGTTTCCATCACATCGAGATTGGAATTGTCTTCAATGACCATCGCATCGTCTGCCACTTGTTCAGGTCTCAGTTCGACCACCGTATCGTTATCGGTTTCGGAAATTTGCGAATCCGAACTTTCAGGTGTAATGGTTTGCGCGAGGCTTGCAGACTGTTCCGGCTCAGGCATATCGATTGGGGTAACAAGCGCATTGTCTTCCTGGGCGGCTTCTTCATGTTCTGCGGCCATGGCCTCGGCGTTTTCGTTGCGCGGCCCGGAAGGCGCGTTCGTTTGCGGGTTTGCGGTATGTTGCGTTCCGTCTGTCTCGTCTACCGGATGAGACAGGTTATCATTCTTTTCTTCTGACATTTGATGAAATGTGTAAGGTTGATAAAATTTGAGGGCGTAAGTTAATAAAGCGCCGCCAAAATTCAAAGTAATTCGGCTAAATTAAGGCCGTTGGAGTGGGTTTGCCCAAAAAAAGGCAAAGAAGCCGCTCATCGCCCGGGCGGTAGCCTGAGCCGGATTTCACGATACAGCTGCTGGTTCGGTTTGCTGGCCGATGCGTAGTAAATCTGGCTTCCCTCGGTGGTGACCAATCGGAGAACAGGGGTCTTGCCGGTGATGAGCAGCAGCCTTACACGTTGGTTTTTATCGGTCGAAAAGATTCCTTTTTTGGCCATGGCGAGTGCGAATCCGTGTATTTTGTGCGAAATTTGGGGTAGTTCCGCTAATTCCACCGATTTCAAGTCCGCCATATCGATGACCAGGCCATATACGCCCGTTATTTCGATTTGTTTGTCGTTGACGATCATTTCATTGTTGGTCAGCCCGATCATAAACGAGTAAACCACGGCGCCAAAAACCAGCAATAAGGCACCCGTGGCCATGGCGGTGGCCCATTTGCGTCGTTGGGTTGCATTTTTTACAAACCGATCCGAACGCCAGATAAAACCTGCATACGCCAGCAGCGGATAAGTTCCCAAAAACAGCCCGCTCCAATCTGGATCGGCGAAATACCATAAAGCCAGCGAAACAAGCAGCAATGTCGATCCTAAGAAGATGTGGAATTTCTTAAAGTAACGCAGGTAGGATACCAAATCGAAATTTTTTCTTTCGGCCTCAGGCATCGTATTGTAGCCGGAAAGAAGGTAGTTGGCGTTGTTTTCATTGACGAAAAACCCAATCAGTACAAAAATGGCGCTCAGGACAACAATCGGAATAATCATGGAAATTGCATTTTGTTTTTCTTCTACCGACGGAATTTAGTTAACGATTCCATATCTTCCACGATTTTTCCGCCTGCAGCAGCAGCATTTCGTAGCCGTTTTTGGTCACCGCACCGTGCGCGCCTGCTTTTTGAAGAAACAGCGTTTGCTCAGGATTGTAAATCAAATCGTAGGCGATGTGCCCGGGCGTGAAATGTTCGTAAGGCAGCGGCGGGCACGCATTGGTATCCGGGCTTGTCCCGATGGGCGTACAATTGACGACGATCTGGTAATTGTCGAACGTGGTCGCATTGAGGCGATCATACCCAATGGTGTTCCCGGCCGGCCCGCGCGACACAAACGTATACAAGATATCAAGGTTCTCCAGCGCATACGCGACGGCTTTAGAGGCGCCGCCCGTGCCCAATATCAACGCTTTTTTATGGTGCGGTTGCAACAGCGGTTCAAGCGATTTTTTAAAGCCGTACCAATCGGTGTTGTAGCCTTTACGCTTGCCCGAACGCGTAAACCTGATGGTGTTGACCGCACCAATCTGTGCCGCTTTTTTGGACATGCGGTCCAGATACGGGATGACGGCCTCCTTGTACGGAATGGTCACGTTGAGTCCGGCCAGGTCGGGATGCTGTTTGAGCATCTCCGGAAATTCGGAAATATCGGCCAGGCCAAAATTGACGTACGCATCGGGGGCGTTGTCGCGCGCGAAACGCCCGGTAAAATAGCGTCTGGAAAATGAATGTCCGATATTTTTGCCGACAAGGCCAAATAGTCTTCCCATATTAAAATAAAAATCGGCCCTGACGGACCGGATTATTTATTGGTTTTTATTCGTTTTTTATTCGCCGATGGTGGGCTAGCTGCGGTATTTGGCAATCATCTGCTGTACCGATTTTTTGTCCCAAACCGCCGGAAACAATTCATCAAGGATCACATGCGCATCAAAATCGAGCCGCAAAGCATTGGCAAGGTGGAATTTTCCTTTTTCCGATTCCCGCGTCAGATACGATAATCCGGCCAAACGGTATTCAATTTCAGCCGATTCCGGAAAATACTCAGAGGCTTGCAGCAACGTTTGCGCGGCGTTGTCATATTCGCCGATCAGCAGCAGCATGTCGATCCAAAACAGCCAGGTATCCAGTTCATAATCGCCAAATTCGACGGCTTTGCGAAATCCTACCTCGGCCTCTTCAAAGAAGTTCATCTCTTTGTTGATCGCAGCATAGCGCTTCCAGTACAGCCGGTTTTCATTGTCGATATGGAGCGCTTTGTTGACATAGAACAGCGCTTTCTGGAAATTGCCCTGACGCATGTAAAAATCGGTAATGGCGATCCAGCCTTTGTCAAGCAGCGGGTCTTCATGGACCGTTTTGTTGAAATACTTGAGTGCCAGGGCGGGTTTGCCCATTTTTTCGTAGCATTTCCCTATGCGCAAAAGTGCATACGAAGTGGGGTCGTCGAGCTCGATCGTGCGGTTGTACGCCAGGATTGCTTCCTCATATCGTTTCAAACGCTCGAGCGATTTGGCCTTTTCCATGAATGCCCCGAGGAATTCATCGTCTATCAGTGTCGCGTAATCGAACGCGCGCAACGCCTCGTCGTATTGTTTGAGCCCATAATGCAGACGGCCTTTTTGGTGCCATGCAATTTCGCTGTACGGATTTTTGTCGATGTAGCGGTCCAGGTATTCGATCGCCTGCTCATTCTGGTCCAGAAATTCAAAGCAATACACCACGTTGTAGAGCGCAGCCTGGTCTTCGGTATCCTCCTCAAGGCATTTGATGAAACTTTCCTTGGCCATTTCGAGATTGTCCATGAACAGGTATTCCATGCCCATAAGGTTGTACACATCTGCGAAATCGTCTGTATATTTAAGGGCAATCTGCAAAAGTTCGACGGCCTTTTCGTGGTTGTCGCGCTTGGAGTAGATATTGGCTTTCTGGATGTAGATCTCTTCATTGGTAGGCTCTAGCGCATAAAGCTCGTTGAGCAGTTTTTCAGCCTGGTCGAGTTTGTCGTCATATACGAGCATTTCTACCTGTACGAGTTTGAGACCGGTCGATCTGGGGTGTTGCTCAAGCGCCAGTTTGAGAGCTTTCTTGGCCAGTGAGGCTTTACCCATATCGAGGTAATGAAGGATGATTTCTTCAAATTCCTCCGAATCGAAAAAGAAAACTTTGTTTGTTTTCAACATCGATTCGAATCGTGATAAGGATAAATTGTAGTTGTCTTCTTCGTCGCTTAAATGCATACTGTAAATCTTTAAAATTATCCTGAAATAAAAGTAGGTAACGGTTTTATTGGTCTCAGGATAACCTGCATTAGTTTGTGAACAATTTAATTAACAAAACCCATTTGTTAGTTTTTGGATTTCAATCGATTAGTATAAAATTGCCACCTGTGTTTTTAATAGTTGCCCTCATCTTTTACTTCGTCCATCGCCTCAAGGATGAGTTGGCAGCCTTTTCTGATTTCATCTTCTGAGATCGTCAGCGGCGGCGTCATCCTGATCGCGCAACCTTCAAAAAGCAGCCAGAATAGGATCAGGCCTTTTTCCTGACACTTGAAAATCACGCGGTTGGTGATTTCCGGACTGTGTGTCATCGCGGCCAGCATCAAGCCTTTGCCGCGAATTTCGGCCAGCAAAGGATGTACCAAAAGCTGCCGTATCAGTTTTTCTTTTTCGAGGGTCTGTGCAATGAGTTCTGTTTCAGTGATTTCGCGCAACGTCGCCAGGCACGCTGCCGCAATGACAGGGTGTCCGCCAAAAGTGGTAATGTGCCCGAGTTTGGGATCGTGGCTCAAAAGATCCATGTATTCAGACTTGGCAACAAATGCGCCCACAGGCATTCCGCCGCCCATGCCTTTGCCAAGTATGACTACGTCCGGAACCACATCGTAATGTTCAAAACCCATCAGTTTTCCGGTTCGGCCAAATCCGGGCTGGATCTCATCGATGATCATCAGCGCGCCTACTTGCTCGCAGCGCGCTTTGACTTTGTGCAAAAAACCATTTTCAGGTTGGATGAACCCCGCGCCGCCCTGAATGCTCTCGAGGATGATCCCGGCCGTTTTTTCAGTGATCTTCTCCAGGTCGGCCTCGTTGTTGAACGTGATGAAATCTACATCGGGGATCAGCGGACGAAAAATTTGTTTTCTTTCCTCAAATCCCATGACGCTCATCGAGCCCATTGTGTTGCCGTGGTAAGCGTTCCTGCATGAAATGAGCTGGCTTCTCCCGGTGACGCGCCGCACCAGTTTCAAAGCGCCTTCAGTAGCCTCTGTGCCGGAATTCACCAAGTAAACCTTATCGAGCGGATCGGGCAAAAGCGATACGAGCAATTTGCAAAACTCAACCGCCGGGCTTTGCGCATATTCGCCGTACACCATCACATGCGAATATTTGTCGAGCTGGTCCTTGATCGCCTGGTTCACGCGCGGATGTTTATGCCCGAGCGTACACGCTGAAACGCCCGCCACAAAATCAAGATATGCCTTGCCCGAGGTGTCGTAAATGTACGAACCGTCCGCATGCGAGACTTCCATCCCGAGCGGGTAGGGTGAGGTTTGGGCCTGGTATTTTAGAAAATCTGAATTCAAATAATTTAGGAATAATGACTAATTAATATTTGGGCGTTGCGCTGGCAGGAACATGGGTGCAAACAAAAGGTTTGTTTAGCCAGCGCCGCGTTTTTCGCTTTATCTTTTGCGGCCTCCGCTGCGCTGCGGCCGCAAAAGGATGCCGCTGCAACCGCTAACGCAGTCCGTCAGAACTACGGCGTCTGCTTTTCCGGTTCAATCTTTGGCTTGGGTTGTGGATTGTTCTTATCGTAATCCAAGGTTTCCTTCCGTATTTCCATCGGCACATTTTCCTGCTCCATTTCCTTTTTGGATGCTTCTGTGATTTTGTCGTTCAATTCATTCTCTTCCGGCGGGAAAATATCGTCCTTGCTTTTGATGATCTCGTCTCCGCGCCATATAAAGCCGCGCAATTTCCGCGCATTTTCCGGCAGGTCCTTTTCCGGAAAGATATCGCCGTCGATGTTGGTAAAGAACGTCATCGTATCGATCTGGTTGCCGTCCATGGTCATGTTGATCTTAGAGCTGACGTTTTTATTGATGCCGATCAGTTCGTTGTCGTCGTTGTACATGTAATAGATCACCTCTGTATTCTTGACCACATCGGCCTCGGCTAACTTATTGTCCCTGAACTTGCCGTATAAATTCAAGCCTTTGACCTGGTTGTATCCCGTCCCGATCGTATCCTTTGAAATAATGAACGCATTGTTCAGCACCTTGAGCGAATCGAGTTTTTCGGTCTGGTCATTGCCAATCAGATGCATTACATCGCCCGTGAGCTGGTTGTCGAAATTCCACAAAATAGGCCGCCCGATCAGCTGCGTAATATTGGTTTTCTGGCTCGAATGGATCGAATCGCACTTACCGGCCAGGTCTGTTTTGTAAAAACGGGCATTTTTGAACGCGCGGATCACGCGGTTTTCCGGCTTTCCGGTAATCATCAGGATTTTGCCGTGAATGTACACAGAATCCTGCTCCACCAGATTGATCGCCACGGCGCGCCTGGTCACGAACATCGAGTCTTTTTGCTTGTAAACCTCGGCGTAATGGCCTTTGACGAGTCCTTTGTTGATCGTGTCGGTGATCTTTACGTTGTTGGTCGCCGATGCAAATTCGATTTTGCGGTCGTAATACAAACTGTCGCCTTCAATCAAACGGTCCTTGTATCTGATGTACGATTTGCGCAAAAAGTGCCCGATGTTTTTTTTGCTGTCATAAAAACCTTTTTCGGTGTAAATGAAATTCTGCTCGCTCGTGATCGTGCTCGGCCCGAACAAATAAGAATGGCCGGAGTTATTGAAGTAATCGAGATGGTTCGACTTCAGGACGTATTTTGGATTGGTCAGCGTTACGGCGGTCAAAAACTGGAACTTTTTTTGCGCGGCATAGTACCGCCCCGATTTGCTTTTGAGCACGTTCTCTTTATTGGTGATCGTGCCATAGGTGTTGTACCAGGCTTCCTGCGTGTTGCGGTCAAAGTTGATCGTGTCGGTCACAAGCGTCATGTCCGGCGAGCGCATCACTACGTTCCCGGTAGCAAAGGCCTGCTTGACATTGCCATTGTATTCTGCGTAGCGGCCGTTCAAAAACAAAGTATCGCCCTGCACCATGCGTACATCGCCAAACGCCTTGACATAATTTTCTTTCTGGAAATAATACGCTTTGTTGCAATTCAAAACCACACCGTCGTGCGAAATGCGTACGTTACCGGTCAGCAGCGCCGCATCGGGGATTTCGACTTGATTGATGTCGAAAAAGTCGGCATGTTCCACATTGATTTTTTTGGGTGCGGCCGCAGGGGATGCCACCGCCGGAGGTGATTTTGGCGAATTTTTTTTAGGCGTTTGTGCCCAAAGCGCATGCAACCCTGTCGACAGCAGCGAAATGACCAGCAAAAACCAAATTTTCTTCAACGCGCAAATTTTCGCAAATTTATGAAAAACCGTGCAACCTAAGTCGGCATTAAGAATTATTTATGCGCGGGTCGAACCCAGCTGTCAAATCTTTATATTTGTAGGTTCAGATTAAATCCAGCAACATGAAATACGCATTCTTAGGGGCGGTGCTCGCAATGACGATTACTTCGCACGCCCAAAACCCCAAACCCACCCTGGCGACACAAACCAAAACCACGCTCCAAAAGCGCGTTAAAGAACCAGAAAAAAGGCTTGTAGTCTATCAGGTATTTACGCGTTTATTTGGCAATAAGAATACGACCAATAAACCTTGGGGAACCATCGAGCAGAACGGCGTTGGTAAATTCAACGATTTCACCGATGTGGCGCTGCGCGAGATCAAAGACCTTGGCGTCACGCACATTTGGTATACCGGCGTGCCGCACCATGCACTGGTTCGCGATTACACCAAATACGGCATTTCCAACGACGATCCGGAAGTGGTCAAAGGCCGCGCGGGCTCGCCGTACGCGGTCAAGGATTATTACAATGTCAATCCGGACCTTGCCGTCGATCCGGCCAGGCGGCTGGAGGAATTTGAAGCGCTGATCGAACGCACGCACCAGGCCGGGCTTAAGGTGGTCATTGACATCGTCCCGAACCACGTCGCACGCAAATACGAAGGCAAGACCAATCCGCCCGGTGTACGCGATTTTGGCGCTGACGACGATACATCGGTCGAATACAAGCGCGACAATAATTTCTACTACATTCCGGGCGTGCCGTTCCAGGTGCCGACTTCGGAAACCTACAAACCGCTTCATGGCGAGAAGCATCCGATGATTGACGGGAAATTTGCCGAAAATCCTGCCAAATGGACCGGCAACGGATCCAAACTC
This sequence comes from Bacteroidota bacterium, assembly GCA_023457535.1. GTDB lineage: Bacteria > Bacteroidota > Bacteroidia > Flavobacteriales > Flavobacteriaceae > Flavobacterium. Next base: position 2,161 of record JAEWLN010000150.1, on the reverse strand, counting down.
GCGCGCCCCGACATCAACGACTGGTATGAAACGGTCAAGATCAACTATGGCGTAAAGCCCGATGGTACCAAGGATTTTCCCTTGCTGCCAGAAGGTTTTTCGAACAAACCGGTCCAGGACCATTTTAATTTCTGGAAAGACAAAGACGTGCCGGATTCGTGGAAAAAATTCCGCGACATTGCGCTGTATTGGACGGCCAAAGGTGTCGACGGATTCCGGTACGACATGGCTGAAATGGTTCCTGTCGAATTCTGGAGTTACATGAACTCGGCCATCAAGGCCAGGAACCCGAATGCATTTTTGCTCGCCGAGGTGTACAATCCTAAGGAATACAGAAATTACATCCACCTTGGAAAGATGGATTACCTGTACGACAAAGTAGGAACGTATGACAAGCTCAAGGAAATCCTGCGCGGCAACGCCCTTCCTGATGCACTGTCCGATATTCAGGCTTCGCTGTCCGACATCGAACAACACATGCTGCATTTTCTCGACAACCATGACGAACAACGCGTGGCGAGCCCTGAATTTGCCGGATCGACAGCGAAAAGCAAGCCGCTTATGGTGGTCTCTGCAATGATTTCGAGCGCCCCGACGATGATTTATTTTGGTCAGGAAGTGGGCGAGCCCGGCAAGGAAGACGCCGGTTTTGGCACCCATTCGCGCACGTCGATCTTTGACTACATTGGCGTGCCGCACCACCAGCGCTGGATGAACGGCGGCAAGTTCGACGGCGGTCAATTGAGCGAATCGGAAAAAGAATTGCGCGATTTTTACAAACGCCTGCTCAACTTTACGATCCAGAGTCCCGCCGCACCGTCTAAATTCCGGGACTTCCAAAAGGAAAACCGTCCCGTGCAAGGCTACGATGGCTGGGTCTACAGTTTTGCGCGTTGGTCCGATGCGCAAAAACTGGTCGTGGTGACAAACTTTTCGCCAACGGCCACCAGCATGTTCGAACTCCGCATCCCGGACGAGTTGGTATCGGCGTGGGGACTTCGCGACGGCAACTATGTGCTCAGCGAGCGCCTGTACGCGCGCAAACCCGTACTGCTTAAGGTTGCCAACGGAAAGGCCACCGCCGTGATGACGGTAAAGCCGCTCGAGTCGTTCATTTTTGAATTGCAGCTGTAACCTTACGAAAATAAATGGCTTGGGCCATCCAAAAAGAAAGCCCCGGTTTGGGGCTTTTCTTATTTCATGATGGTTTGTTTGCGGTCCGGACCTACCGATATGATCCGGATGGGCACTTCGACTTCTTTTTCAATGAAGGCAATGTAGTCTTTCAGTTCCGACGGCAATTCCTCATAAGTGGACATGCCGGTCAGATCGGCTTGCCAACCTTTGAATTCAGTATACACGGGTTGAACGTTCTCCGGTTCGATGTTGTACGGCAAATGATCGATGGGTTGGCCGTTGTATTGGTAGGCCGTCGCGACTTTAAGCGTCGGAAATCCGCTCAGAACATCGCCTTTCATCATCATCAGTTGCGTGACGCCGTTGATGCGTACCGCGTATTTCAAAGCCACAAGGTCGAGCCAGCCGCAGCGTCTTTTGCGCCCGGTTACCGATCCGAATTCGTTACCCACTCTGGCCATGATGTCGCCGGCCTGGCCAAAATCCTCGGTAGGGAACGGCCCGCTTCCCACGCGTGTGGTATACGCTTTGAAAATCCCGTATACTTCCTTGATCTTGTTGGGCGCGATGCCCAATCCTGTACAGGCGCCTGCGGCCGTCGTATTGGATGAGGTCACAAACGGATAGGTCCCAAAATCAACGTCGAGCAGTGAGCCTTGCGCGCCTTCGCACAAAATGGATTTGCCTTTTTTTTGCGCATTGTGCAAATAATCTTCGCTGTCGATGAAAGTAAGTTTTTTCAAGTCTTCAATCGCCTCGAAGAATTCTTTTTCGAGTTCGGGTAAGTTGTATTGGATGGCCACGTCGTAGAACGCGATCATGGCTTCGTGCTTGTCGGCCAGTGCGCGGTAGCGCTCCTTAAAGTCAGCCAGTTCGATGTCGCCCACGCGCAGCCCGTTTCTGCCGGTTTTGTCCATGTACGTCGGGCCGATACCTTTGAGCGTAGAGCCGATCTTGGCTTTGCCTTTTGCTGCTTCAGATGCGGCGTCGAGCAAACGGTGCGTAGGCAGGATCAGGTGCGCTT
>JAEWLN010000149.1 GCA_023457535.1 Bacteroidota bacterium | reverse complement strand
GTTATATAGCGAGCCGAATCCGGTGTTGATGCCGTAAATCGGGGCCTGATCCTGCGCCATTTTCCGATCGAGGTATTCGCGGCATTTGGCAATGTTGATTTTGGCCTCTTCCGACAATTCAAGCTTTTGGTTGTGGCTCAGAATCCGTTGTAAATCTTCAAGAGAGATCACATCGGAGGAGATGTAATGGGTATGGTCCATGCTGTTTTATTGAAAGCCAAAATTGCGCAAACTGCCGCGATAATGCAAGGTTTGTTAATAATATTTAAAATAATCCGGGCCGTTGGATTTTATATATACATTTGGCGTACCTAAAATAAATTTCATGAAAAAAGCGCTGCTTCTATTGGTATTGACCATATTTTCAATGTTTTCGGCCGGGGCCCAAACAATCGTATTTACGGGCAAAGTCACCAATACGCCGGACGGTATGCTCAAAATACGCGGCGAATCGTTCGAAAAAGACATCAAGCTCAAACCCGACGGCAGCTTTTCCGAAAAGCTCAATTTAGCTTACAACGGCTCATACCTGGTGGCCACGGCAAACAATCGCGCGGCGGTTTATCTGACGCAAGGCATGACGTTGGCTATGAATGCGGACAATAATGATTTTTATAAAACCATCAAATTCTCTGGCAAAGGCAGCATGGAGAACCAATATATCGTCAGCAAAAACGCATATGTAAATGCGATCAACCAACAAAAACTTTACGTCTTGGGCGAGCCGGAATTTCTCAAAGAGGTCGAAGCGATCAAAAAAGACGTGCTCGTACTGTTCGAAAACGGCAAGTTCCCAAAAGGCATCTTTCAGGAGCGCGAGCAAAAGAACATCCACTACCTGATACAGCTTTTTGTGCTGAACTACGCAAAAAACCACGCTCATTTCGCGCAGTTGCCGGATTTCAGGCCGTCCGATACATTTCCGAAGATCGACCCCAAGATCAACCTTGACAATGAAGCCGATTATTTGTTTTCCAACCCGTACAAACAACTGATCAACATCGACTTCAACCAAAAACTCGAAGCGGCGCTCAAACCTGAAGATCAGTTCTTGTGGAAAGTGGCCTTGCCGGAGATCAAAAAATACAAAAGCCAGAGCATCAAAAATGCACTTGCTTACGCATTGGCCGTAGAAGTAAGCGCTTCCAACCCCGATGCCACAACGTTGTACAACGAATTGCTCGCCTTGTCGACCAACCCGTATTTCAAAAAAGAACTGGCCGGACAATACGAAAAGATGAGCGCGCTTAAAGCGGGCAGTCCCTCGCCGGCGTTTACCTATGAAAACCATACAGGCGGAACCACCTCGCTTGAAAGCCTTAAAGGCAAATACGTCTATATCGACGTTTGGGCCACCTGGTGCGGGCCGTGTATCCGGGAAATTCCTGCGCTCCAACAAATCGAGCAGCAATACCACGGCAAAAATATTGCATTTGTGAGTATTTCGATCGATGCGCGCAAAGACTACGAAAAGTGGAAAAAAATGGTGTCCGACAAACAAATGGGCGGCATTCAACTGATCGCCGACAATGATTGGAATTCCCAGTTTGTAAAGGATTACGGCATCATGGGCATTCCGAGGTTCATACTGCTGGATCCGGACGGCAAAATCGTAAACGCCGACGCGCCCAGACCCTCCGATCCTGCACTGCAAACGTTGCTCAGCAATATCAAATAGCCTCCAACGAGGCTTTTTTTAGGTTCGGATTTACAGCACCAATTCGGTGAACAGCCGCTCAAAAGTGTTGTCCAGATCGCGGCACAACCCCGGGTGCGGACGTGAGGTCTGGATGACCGAACTGCGAATGGCGGTAAGCCAGCGAAAACGCTCGGCCACTTCAAATTGCGCGATCGGGCCGCCGGTTTTCATTCCGTGGGCGATCTTGACGAAGGCGTCGAGGTTGTGCCGCAACTGCACCAGATCTATTTGAGGAAAAAGCGTTGCGAGCCGCGTATGGTCTACCTCGAACCGCACGTGGATTTTTCGCGCGCGCTTGCAAAACAGGATCAGCCCGACGTTCAGGAATTCTTCGCGTTCGACCCGTGGCACGACGCGGATTACGGCGTATTCATAAAGTTGCTTGTCTGGCATCGTTGGCTTGATTTACAAAGACCGACGAATGGTCGCGCCGCGTCTTTAAAAAATTGAGATACACCTGGCGAATCTCGTCCGGATCCAGATTTGATTCTTCCCACTTGAGCCAGTTGTCAGGAATCAGTGCGACGATTTGCTGCAGCGCCTCATCGGACAGTACTGATTTCAAAACGGCATCGACAGCGGTCAGTTCGGAGGCGCGCGGCAACAGCACATGGTCTTTGATGAGCGTGAACGGCACTTTGGCGTGGCTTTCCCAATCGGTGAATGCATGGTGAAAATACAGGCACGCTCCATGGTCGATGAGCCACAGTTCGTTGTGCCAGATCAGCATATTGGTGTTGCGGAACGTGCGGTCTACGTTAGTCAGGAATGCATCGAGCCAAACAATTTGAGATGCCAGTTGCGAATCCACATCGGTTACGACAGGATCAAAATTGATCGCCCCGGATAAAAAATGCAGCGCGAGGTTCAGACCCTGACTGCCTTGCAACAAATCCTGGATTTCCTCGTCGGCTTCCGTGCGGCCAAAGGCTTCGTCGAGTTCTGCAAATACGAGTTCGGGTACCGGAAGTCCGAGCACGCGTGCGATTTCGCCGCCAATAAGCTCAGCAATCAGCGCTTTGACGCCGTGCCCGGCACCGCGGAATTTGAGCACGTATTTGAAATCGTCGTCGGCCTCAGCCAGCGCCGGCAGCGAACCGCCCTCGCGAAGTGGCGTAATATAGCGGGTCACGTTTACCGTGCGGAGTTGGATTGGATCTTTCATCGGTTACAAACTTACTATTTTATTTGAAACCGATTCCTGCGCCTTTGGGTTTCAGTGTCAGGAACGCGGGGCCGAGCCAATGGATGATGTCCGAAGCCACAAATGATTCGTGGCCGGTTTGCGGCAAAGCCAGATCGGCGGTAAGCCCGTGCAGGTAGACACCCAATTGCGCGGCGTGGACCGGCGCATACCCTTGCGCGCGCAGTCCTGTGATGATGCCGGTAAGCACATCGCCCGATCCTGCGGTGGCAAGCGCCTGATTGCCGGTTGTATTTTCGAAGATCTGTCCGTTGTGCACAATTTGTGAAGGCGCGCCTTTTTTAACGATTACAAGCCCGTAACGTTGGGCCAATGCGAGGGTTTGTTGTATGGTTTCTTCCTCGGACGAACAAGGTCCTGTGAGTCGCGCGAGTTCTTTGGGATGCGGCGTCAGAATGGTTCCGGCCGGAAGCAACCCGAGCCAGGTTGGGTTTTTTGACAATATGTTGAGCGCATCGGCGTCAAGTACGAGCGGCAGTTTATTGTGTAGCAAAAAGCGGTGCAGCGCGCGTTGGGTGGCCGGCTCCTGCCCCATTCCGGGACCGATCGCGATGGCTTGGGGCTCAAAATCGATCGAAAAGCTGGTCAATTGACGCTCGTTCTCGTCGGTAAGGACCATGACTTCCGGCACGGCTGATTGCAGCGCGGTGTAGCCACAACCCGGGACAAATGCCGTTACGAGTCCCGCCCCGGCGTGCAGTGCCGCGCGCGAACAAAGCACCATGGCCCCTATTTTGCCGTAGCTGCCGCCAATGAGCAGCGCATGGCCCTGCGAGCCTTTGTGCGCATTTGGGCGAACGGGTTGATACAGATTCCGGGCATTGGCGGCGTCGATGGGTATGGGTGTCATACGAAAACTTTTAGGAGCGTTGTAAATGTTAAGATACGGAAATTTTACGAGCGGGGAAAATCCTGGACCGGACAGCAATAAAATTCGCGGTTTTACAGACTTTCTGTAATAGGCCGATGGTTAAAAGCCTAACTTGCCCAGGGAAGGGGGCAATGAAGGTATTCCCTACGAAATCGGCCCGGAAAGCAAATACAGAAAATCTGTCGTTTTTGTTAAAGTTTTAAAATTTGGTGGACTTGGATTTTTAGCGGGTTGACACCAGATCGGGACTTCGGCCGCGGATACAGTATACAATCATCCGGATACTCTACTTACCGCTATACCCTAGCCCCGATTGCAGCAAAGTAGCTGCGCAGCACTACTGCGGAAAGCGGGAAACAGCTCCTAAAAATTAGAATCATCTGCTTTCAGATTGCAACTATTTGTGCTAAATTGCGGCTTCAAATTTACAATCGCAATCCATGAAAAATACCGCCCTTACGCACATACACGAAGGTCTTGGCGCTAAAATGCTGCCGTTTGCCGGATACAATATGCCCATAACTTATGAAGGTGTCAATGCCGAACACGAAACCGTGCGCAACGGCGTGGGTGTTTTTGACGTGTCGCACATGGGCGAATTTTTCGTCAGCGGGCCAAAAGCGCTGGATTTGATCCAGAAGGTGACTTCTAACGACGCCGCTGTACTCACCCCGGGCCGCGCACAGTATTCCTGCCTTCCGAATGAAACCGGTGGGATTGTCGATGATTTGATCGTTTACCAAATGGCCGGGGAAAAATACCTGCTCGTGGTCAATGCGTCCAATATTGACAAGGATTGGGCGTGGATTTCCAGGCACAACGACATGGGTGCGGAATTGACCAATGCTTCGGATGAATATTCGCTGCTTGCCATCCAGGGTCCGAAAGCCGTTGAGGCGATGCAGCCACTCACCGAAGTGAATTTGTCCGACATTAAATATTACCATTTTGAAGTTGGGACCTTTGCCGGATTTGACGATGTGATCATTTCTGCAACGGGCTATACCGGATCTGGCGGATTTGAGATTTATTGCAAGAACAAGCAGGCGGAAGCGATCTGGAACAGGGTGTTTGAAGCCGGAGCGTCATACGGGATCAAGCCTATCGGACTGGCTGCGCGCGATACGTTACGCCTGGAAATGGGATTTTGCCTGTACGGCAACGACATCAATGACACCACGTCGCCATTTGAAGCCGGGCTTGGGTGGATTACAAAATTTTCTAAGGATTTCGTCAATTCTGAGCAATTGAAAAAGCAAAAAGAGGAAGGCGTTTTGAAAAAACTCGTCGGATTTGAACTTACCGAACGCGGCATCCCGAGACACGATTACGAAATTGTGAATCAAAACGGCGACGTGATTGGCATGGTTACATCGGGCACAATGGCCCCGAGTTTGAACAAAGGGATTGGTTTGGGGTATGTGACCATTGAGAACGCGGCGGTGGATTCGGAGATTTTTATCCGCATCCGCAATAAAGATGTCGCGGCCAAGGTGGTAAAATTGCCTTTTTACAAGAAATAGCTATTTTTGCGCCATTAAAATAACCATAAAACATAAAGGATAAACAGGAATGGGAAGAGCGTTTGAATTCCGCAAAGGAAGAAAAATGAAACGTTGGGCGGCTATGGCCAAGGCGTTTACACGAATCGGGAAAGACATTGTAATGGCGGTCAAGGAAGGCGGACCGAACCCTGAAGCCAATGCGCGTCTGAGAGCGGTTATCCAGAACGCAAAGGCGGCCAACATGCCAAAGGAAAATGTTGAACGCGCGATCAAAAAGGCCACCGATAAAGACACCGCCAATTATAAAGAAGTGTTGTTCGAAGGCTACGCGCCGCACGGGATCGCGATCCTGATCGAGACCGCGACGGACAACAATAACCGCACGGTAGCCAATATACGCAGTTATTTCAACAAGTGTAACGGTACGATGGGTACGCAGGGATCGGTGGAATTTATGTTTGACCATACGTGTAATTTCAGGATTCCGTCTGCGGGCATCGATCCGGAGGAGCTCGAACTGGAACTGATTGACTTTGGGGCCGAAGAGGTGTTCGAAGATGAGGATGGCATCTTGATCTATGCGCCGTTTGGCAGTTATGGCGCAATCCAGAAGGAGTTGGAGAACCGTAAGATCGAAATCCTGTCGTCTGGGTTTGAGCGTATCCCGCAGGTAACCAAACAGCTCACGCCGGAACAAGTGGCCGATGTAGAGAAATTACTCGAGAAGATTGAGGAGGATGATGATGTGCAGAATGTTTATCATACGATGGAGGAGAATTAACTAAGGTATAATCCAGATGCATGAGGCGACGATTCTTTGGAACTGACTTTTGGTAGGAATAGAATGAACTTCGGATAATTCCGGAGTTTTTTTTTGGGGGTTGGGTAGGGACTCCGGAATTTTTCCGGAGTCTGGTTTAAAAGGTGACGATTTGAAGACTCCGGAATTTATCCGGAGTCTAACTAAAATCTGTCGGTCTCAAAGTGGAAACAATCGGATGATTATATTCAAAGTTAATCGGCGGAAATTCTGGCGAACCGGTCAGATCCGGGATATATGATCGTTTGTCAGCAATCGTGCAATCCGGCTTCTGCCGCAAAAACATTTGAACCTCCATAAAAAAAAAGACTCCGGATAAATTCCGGAGTCTAACTTACTCAAATATCATGATCTGATTGCCTATAATTAAAAATCGGACAACCGAAAATCTACTTAATAAATTCAATCTTTTGCGCCTCCTCGACATTGACGCTGTCAAAGAATCCCTGCTCGTTCATCCACTCATCGCTGAAAACTTTACTCATATAGCGCGAACCGTGGTCCGGGAAAATCAGAACGACATTGCTGTTCTGGTCAAATTCACCCTCTTCGGCGTATTGCTTGACGGCCTGCATGACAGCACCTGACGTATATCCTACAAACAAACCTTCCTTTTTGGCAATCTCACGCGTGGCATGAGCACTTCCCTCGTCGGTGACTTTGATAAACTTGTCGATCAGATCAAAATCCGTGGCCGATGGAATAAGGTTCTTACCAAGCCCTTCAATCCGATAAGGATAAATTTCGTTATTGTCGAACTCCTTGGTTTCATGGTATTTTTTAAGCACCGATCCAAATGCATCCACCCCCAACACCCGGATATTCGGATTTTTTTCCTTGAGGTATTTGGCCGCACCGGAAATCGTTCCACCTGTTCCGCTGCACGCTACAAGATGCGTGATCTGTCCGCCGGTTTGCTCCCAGATTTCTGGCCCGGTCGTTTTGTAATGCGCATCTATATTGAGTTGGTTGAAATATTGGTTGATATACACCGATCCTTTAATTTCTTCATGAAGCCTTTTGGCGACATTGTAATACGAACGATCGTCATCGGCCGAGACATGCGCCGGACAAACATACACCTTGGCGCCCATGCTGCGCAACATATCGATTTTGTCGCGCGATGATTTGGAACTTACAGCAAGAATGCAATTGTAGCCTTTGATGATGCTGACCATCGCAAGGCTAAAACCGGTGTTTCCTGATGTAGTTTCGATAATGGTGTCCCCGGGGGTAAGAATGCCTCTGCGTTCGGCTTCTTCTATGATATAAAGCGCAATCCTGTCCTTTGTGGAATGTCCGGGATTGAAAGCTTCTACTTTTGCGTAGAAATTGCCTTCCAGATTTTCAGTAACCTTGTTGAGCCTGATCAGCGGCGTATTACCTATTAGTTCCAAGACATTATTGTAGGCTTTTATCTTTTCTTTCATAAAAAAATAGTTAATCAAGGTGGCATTCCGCTTTTGACGGCCCTTAAATCCTTGCAAATTTAACAAAAAAAAACGAACTAGGTTTTAATTTTTTCCAAATCTAATAAAAAACTGAATTCCTTTGCTACCTCACGCAACGCCTCAAATCTTCCAGAAGCCCCGCCGTGTCCGGCCTTCATATTGGTATCCAAAAACAGTAAATTTCCATCGGTTTTAAGCGCGCGCAATTTCGCAACCCACTTGGCAGGTTCCCAGTATTGCACCTGCGAATCGTGCAAGCCTGTGGAAACATACATATTGGGATAATCCTGCGCCCTGACATTGTCGTAAGGCGAATACGATTTCATGTAGCGGTAATATTCTTCATCGTTCGGGTTGCCCCATTCATCGTATTCTCCCGTTGTAAGCGGGATACTATCATCAAGCATCGTAGTGACCACATCCACAAACGGAACCTGTGCGATCACGCCATGGTACAATTCGGGCGCCATGTTGACCACTGCGCCCATGAGCAAACCGCCTGCCGAACCGCCCTCCGCATACAAATGTTGTGGCGAGGTATAGTTTTGCGCAATGACATATTTGGAGCAATCGATAAAATCAGTGAATGTGTTTCTCTTTTTGAGCAATTTGCCATTTTCATACCACGCGCGCCCCAACTCTTCGCCACCGCGGATGTGGGCAATGGCAAAGATGAACCCGCGGTCCAGCAAAGTCAGCCGTGTCGATGAAAAATAAGGATCCATCGACGCACCGTAAGAACCATACGCATACAACAACATCGGGTTGGTCCCGTCTTTTTGGAGTGATTTTCGGTATACCATCGAAACCGGAATTTTGGTTCCGTCGGCCGCAGGTGCCCAGATGCGCTCCTCGGTATAATTGTTCTTGTCGAAGGTGCCGCCCAAAACCTGCTGCTCCTTTTTGACGTCCTTGACCCGGGTTTTCATATTAAAGTCGATAACCGATGACGGCGTGGCCAGCGATTGGTAACTGTAGCGCAATATATCGGTGTCAAAATCCACGTTCGACGTCGTAAAGGCCGTATAGGTCTCGCTCTCAAACGGCAGATAATATTCGTCCGAACCATCCCACGGACGAATCAGGATTTTGTTCAATCCGTTTGAGCGTTCTTCGACGACGAGAAAATTTCGGAAAATTTCAATATCCTCCAGCAAAACGTCGTTGCGATGCGGGATGATGTCTGTCCAATTTTCCATGCCTGTCGCGGCTTCAGGCGTTTTCATCAGCTTGAAATTCGTCGCCCTATCTTTATTGGTGACGATGTAAAAATGATTACCAAAATGCGCCATGTGGTATTCGAGTCCGCGTACGCGTTTCTGGAAAATGCGAAATTCGCCTTCAGGATCATCGGCCGAAAGGATGCGAAATTCCGTTGTCATCGTGCTCGAAGACCCGATTACGATGTATTTTCGCGATTTTTCCTTGCTGATCGATACATCGAACGTATCGTCGGTTTCCTCATAAACGAGCGGATCGAGCGCTACCTCCTGCCCGATCTTATGCCGGTACACCTTGTCCGGACGCAGCGTAACCATGTCTTTGCGCGTGTAGAAAATCGTCTGGTTGTCATTGGCCCAAACAGAGCCGCCCGTTACATTTTCGATACGGTCCGGCAGGATTTCGCCTGTTACGAGGTTTTTGATGCCAATGGTATAAATCCTGCGCCCCACCAAATCGGTCCCGAAAGACGCAAGCCGGTTGTCAGGGCTGATGCTGAGTCCGCCGAGCTGAAAATAATCGTGGCCCTTGGCCAATTCATTGCAGTCAAAAAGTATTTCTTCCGCGGCGTCGAGGGTGCCTTTTTTTCGCGAATAGATCGGATAATCCTTACCGGTCTCAAAACGAGTGATGTAGTAATATCCGTTGTAAAAGTACGGAACAGATTCGTCGTCTTCCTTGATGCGCGCCTTCATCTCTTCAAACAAATGCTGCTGAAAAGATTGGGTGTGCGCTGTCATGGCCTGGTAATAGGCATTTTCCCTGTTCAGGTAATCGATAACTTCGGGGTTGTCGCGGTCGCTCAGCCAAAAATAATCGTCGGTGCGACGGTCTCCGTGCTTTTCTAGTATCACGGGCTTTTTAGCGGCAATTGGAATGGTAGCGATAGGCATCAAATTGATTTTGTTTTTCGGATACGCCAATGCAAACCTACTTCAATGCAAGGCTAAAGCGATTACATTTTTCGTTGATTTGTTTGTTGAATATCACATTGCAATTTAGTAATTTCGGCCTGCAATAATCACAAAAATTATCAACATGTTCGGAGATCTGATGGGAATGATGGGCAAATTACAGGAAGCCCAGAAAAAAGTAGAAGAAACCAAGAAGCGCCTCGACACCGTACTGGTTGACCAGCAAAGCAATGACGGCTTGCTCAAGGTCACCCTTACGGCCAATCGCAAAATCAAATCCATCGCCATAGACGATGCGCTGCTCGAGGACAAAGAGCAACTCGAGGATTACCTGGTGTTAGTTATGAACAACGCCATCGACCGTGCAACTGCCATCAACGAGGCAGAATTGGCTGCGGCGGCTAAGGATGGATTGCCGAATATTCCGGGAATTTTTTAGAGTCGAAACGCTTAAAGTCATAAAAGCCCAAGGCGCGCGCTCCGTATAGGAATATCTCTCGATTTTCCGTTCGTTTTTTCGCCTCCAAGCCTTTATGACTTTCCGCCTTTACGACTTCACGACTCTCCGCCTTTACGACTTTCCGCCTTTACGACTTTACGCCTTTCCGCCTTTATGAATGACTTTACGACTTTAAGACTTTACGACTTTACGACTTTAAGACTTTACGACTTTAAGACTTTACGACTCTCCGACTTTACGACTAAAAAACCTTCCCCAACGCCTCCAAAACATACGAATGCATCACTTCCTTATAATCCAGATGCGTCACGATGCGCAGTTTGCCGTGACCCATCGAGCTGATGAAGATGCTTTTCTCTTTGAGTTTTTGAATGATGTCGGCCTGATTGAACGACGGATGGACTGAAAAAATCAATATATTCGTTTCCACCGGTTCCACATGGGAAACCCAGGTGCATTTTTGCAACGCAACAGCCAGTTCTTTCGCCCGCCGATGGTCTTCGGCCAAACGCGTGATGTTGTTCTCGAGTGCGTAAATCCCGGCCGCCGCAAGATAACCCGCCTGACGCATTCCGCCGCCCAGTACCTTTCTGATGCGCAGCGCTTTATGAATGGTCTTTTTATCCGATAACAGCACCGATCCCACCGGCGCGCCAAGCCCTTTGGACAAACACACCGATATCGTATCGAACACAGGCCCAAACCAACTCGGATGCTGGTTTTTGGCCACCATCGCATTCCATATCCGGGCGCCGTCAAGGTGAAATTTTAAACCGTGCGCGTCGCACACCGCCCTGATCTTTTTGAGTTCCTCCAAATCGTAGCATGCCCCGCCGCCTTTGTTGGTCGTATTTTCGACGCAAACCAGCGAGGTCATCGGCGCATGGTAAAATTCCGGATCGTTGATCGCGCCACGCACCTGTTCAGCATTGATCATGCCGCGGTTGCCGTCGAGCAATTGGCATGAAACCCCGCTGTTGAATGCCACGCCGCCGGCCTCATAATTAAAGATATGCGCGTATTTGTCGGCGATGAGCTGCTCCCCGGGCTGTGTATGAAGTTTGATCGCCGCCTGGTTGGCCATCGTCCCGGACGGAAAAAAAAGTGCCGCTTCCATCCCAAAAAAATGCGCCAGCCGCGCCTCGAGCTCGTTGACCGTAGGGTCCTGTTTATATACGTCGTCGCCCACCTTGGCCCTGAACATCGCCTGCAGCATCTCATTGCTGGGCTTGGTTACGGTGTCGCTGACTAAATTTATTTCCATAATCGCAAAAGGATGTCTATTTTTGTGTGGTTTTAAAGGAGCTTATTCCTGCTGTCCGCTGTATCTTTTTCGCGCTGAAGAAGCGCAAAAAAGGATGCCGCTTCCATCAGGGCTAGGGCTTTTTCGAATCCAACCACGTCCCGCAAAAATAAAAACTATTTATGACAAATACCGAACAAATCAAAGGTATTGCAGAACGATTGTCGGCCCTTAGAAAGTACCTCGACATCGACGCCAAACTCATCGAAATTGCCAACGAAGAAGAGAAAACCTTTGCGCCAGACTTTTGGAACAACGCCCGCGAAGCCGAACTTATTGTCAAAAACCTGCGCACCAAAAAAAGTTGGGTCGAAGATTACAACAAAGCCACCGAAATGGCCGACGAGCTGCAGCTGGCCTACGAATTCTACAAAGAAGGCGAACTCACTGAGCAGGAACTCGACGAACAATTCGACAAAACCAATACGCTTATCGAAAACATCGAATTCAAAAACATGCTCTCTGATGAAGGGGATTCACTGAGCGCCGTGCTTCAAATCACAGCCGGCGCCGGCGGTACCGAATCGTGCGATTGGGCCGGAATGCTCATGCGCATGTATTTGATGTGGGCAGAACGGCAAGGATACAAAATCCGCGAACTCAACTTCCAGGAAGGCGACGTGGCCGGCATCAAGACCGTCACGCTCGAGATCGAAGGCGATTTTGCATTCGGGTGGCTCAAGGGCGAAAACGGCGTGCACCGTTTGGTGCGCATCTCGCCTTTTGACAGCAACGCCAAGCGCCACACCTCATTTGTATCGGTGTATGTTTATCCGCTGGTCGACGATACGATCGAAATTGAGATCAACCCCGCCGATATTGAGATCACCACGGCGCGTTCCTCCGGCGCCGGCGGACAAAACGTCAACAAGGTCGAAACCAAGGTCCAGCTCGTGCACAAGCCCACCGGTATCCAGATCCAATGTTCTGAAACGCGTTCGCAGCACGACAACCGCCAGCGTGCCATGCAAATGCTCCGCTCGCAATTGTACGAAATCGAGCTTAAAAAACGCCTGGCCCAACGCGCCGATATCGAAGCCGGGAAAATGAAAATCGAATGGGGATCGCAAATCCGCAATTACGTCATGCAGCCCTACAAACTGGTTAAGGACGTGCGCACATCGTATGAAACAAGCAATGTCGATGCGGTGATGGATGGCGAAATCGATGCGTTTCTCAAAGCCTATCTGATGATGATGGGTCAAAAAGAAGAAGATTAAATCGTCGGGAAAATCCCAAAAAAATTCCAAATCCCAACCCGACAAACTAATCTTGCCGCTTTGGAACCTGGAATTTTACTGATGGGATTTTAGTTTACTTAAGGCTTGATTTTTCCTTCAATGGAATCGTCATACGTCTCTCCTACTGCGGCGCCGTACAACCGTTTGGCCATCGCGACAAGCATATTGTGTTTGGTATCCCAGTAATATCCTTCGGTCGGGATGAACTCGAGCACGGTGATGCGCGGGTCGTCCTTGCCTTCAGTGAACCAGGTTTTCATCGTATCGTCCCATAATTCCTCTATTCTGGCCTTGTCGCGGGAAATCTTCGTGGTTCCATAAAGGGTTAAAAAATCTGAATAACTGGATCCCTGAAACAACAATTGCGTGGCGGGATCCTGCCCGAGTTCAAGGTTTTTATGACTGTCGTTTGCGCTCAGGAACCAAAAATGGCCGTTGTCGTCGATTTTTTCGGGCGCCATTGGGCGTGTCGAGAAATGCTCGCCGGTTTTGATCTTGGTGCAAAAAAAACACGATCCGCCTTTTTTTGCCAATGTTTTTAATTTTTCCAGTGCTTCCTCGCCCAGCAGGTTCCTGAAATTGTCTTCCGGTTGGTTTTTGTTGATGCTGTCCATTTTTTTATCGTTTATCGTTCTTATTTCGCCAACCGAATTTAGCGCAAAGCGGGCGCACCGACTTACACGATTGCAGCACGTTGTTACACAATTGACCGTAAACTTGCTTACATTTGGCCAATGAGACCACTGGCATTTTTATTGGTTTTGCTAACTACCACAATGTTTTCGCAGCAAATGAAGGTCATGTCCTACAATCTGCGTGTGGATTTTGGCGGCAATGGGGAAAACAACTGGGAATTCCGGCGCGACTTTCTGGCCGGCCAGCTCGCTTTTTACAATGCGGACATCATCGGTACGCAGGAAGGCAAAGCGCACCAACTTAACTTCATTGCCGGGCAACTGGCGCATCACCGCTACATCGGCGCCAGCCGTGACGGTTCAAAGACCCAAGGCGAATTCTGCGCAATTTTCTACAACAGCCAAAAGTTCCGATGCCTGTCCGAATCGACATTCTGGCTGTCAGAAACGCCTGAAAAAAAGTCCAAAGGCTGGGATGCGGCCTACGAGCGCATTTGTACGTATGGATTGTTAGAAGATGTAACCTCCGGAAATCGGTTTTATGTTTTTAACACGCATCTGGACCACATCGGTGAAATGGCCCGGGTCAATGGCGTGCAACTGATTGTCGAAAAAATCAAATCGGTCAACGCGCAAAATCTGCCTGTGATTTTTACGGGCGATTTCAATTCATTGCCGGATAGTCCGGCTTATCGTGCGATTTTGGATCATCTGAACGACGCGAAACCGTTGTGCCGATCAACGCCGTTCGGGCCATCGGGGACGTTCAACGGATTTAAATTTCACGAGCCCGTCACGCAACGCATCGATTATATTTTCGTCTCGAAAGACATTGCGGTTTTAAAACACGCGGTTTTGAGCGATTCTAAGGATTGCAGGTATCCATCGGACCATTTGCCGGTGTACGCAGAATTAATCTTGAAATAGATGAAAAATTTTTGGATTGTATTTGTTTTCGCGAATTGCTGCGTAAATGGCCAAAATGTTCACGATAAGCTGTGGAATGTAAAAATAAATGGTACCCAATTGGTTGACGGTGCAAATTTCCCTACGGTTCAGTTCTCAATTGAACGAAAAATCTTGCCTGCAATAAGCTTGCTGGTCGAGGGCGGGCCACAGTTGTACGATGTCAATGGGAAGCCGGACACATTGTACTACAAATCAAAGGGCTTTAAAGCAAACGTCGAACTGCGCGGCTATCTGCTGCAACTATTCAAAGCCGCGTGGTTTACAAAACCCGGAGGACTATTTTTGGGGATTCAGCCATTTTACAGACAAAACCGGTTTACGACAACTATTTTCTACGTCAAAAGTGATCCGCAGGACACGGTTAATGGCCGATACAGCGATGTGTTCGGGGTAAAACGAAAAGTATTCGGAATGAACCTGACGGCAGGTTACCAGCACCATTTCAGCCGTCGATTTATAATGGAACCATCGATTGCTGTGGGAAGATTGCGGCGCAACGTAAGCAACATTGAAAGAAATTTTGACCTCCGTGTTGATGAGTCGACGTTCAGTCACGATATCTTTGGGCAGGAAAGTCATAATTTAAGCGAAAGCACCGATTGGTTCTATAACTTTACGATCAATTTTAGAATCGGCTACACCTTTTAACATGAAAACCTACATCGCCCTATTGCGCGGAATCAACGTCTCGGGTCAAAAGCTCATCAAAATGGAAGCGCTGCGAAACGCCCTTGGCGAACTCGGGTTTACAAACGTTTCGACGTACATCCAAAGCGGCAACATCCTGTTTCAAAGTGCGGTCTCAGCTACGGCAAAGCTCGAAACGCAGATACACGATCTGATCAGAAAACAATTTGGGTTCGACGTACGCGTGCTTGTGGTAACGCCTGATGCGCTGCGGCAAACTGTCGCCTTGAACCCGTTTCAGAAAGACAGTATCGCGCTGCCGCAACCCTATGTTTCATTTTTGTCGGAAAGACCGAAACCTGAAAACGCAAGGGTGCTCGAATCAATGGATTTTGGAAATGACCGATTCGAAATCATCGGGAACAATATTTACATCCATTATGCGGACGGCGCTGGAAAAACCAAGCTCAGCAATGCCGTGATCGAAAAAAAGCTGCAACTCGATTCCACGGCGCGCAATTGGAAAACCGTGCTCAAACTGCTCGAACTGGCCGATCAAATCCCATAAAAAAAGCCGCTCGATAAAGCGGCTCGTCTGTTAAATGATAACTTTCAATATATAGTAGAAAATCCCTGCAATCACAGCCGATACCGGAATGGTAAGAATCCACGCCCAAAGCAAATTGATCGTCACGCCCCATCTAACGGCCGATACGCGTTTGGTAATTCCCACCCCGATAATACTACCGGTGATGGTGTGCGTGGTAGATACCGGAACGCCAAAGTGCTCGGTCAGGTAGAGCGTCATTGCGCCCGAAGTTTCTGCCGCAACGCCTTCCAACGGTGTTACCTTGGTGATTTTGGAACCCATCGTTTTGACGATTTTCCATCCGCCCGACAGCGTTCCAAGTGCAATCACTACGAAACTCGCCAGTGGCACCCACCACCAGAATTCGTCGCTCACGAATAATTTGAAACGGTCCGCTGAATCTGCCGCCGCATAGATCGGATCGCCCATATCCATCTTATAACAGATGACGGCCGCCCCAATGATACCCATCACCTTTTGGGCATCGTTGCCA
Organism: Bacteroidota bacterium; assembly: GCA_023457535.1. Classification (GTDB taxonomy): domain Bacteria; phylum Bacteroidota; class Bacteroidia; order Flavobacteriales; family Flavobacteriaceae; genus Flavobacterium. The sequence continues at coordinate 37,412 of JAEWLN010000149.1, read as the reverse complement.
CCGTGGCCCAGGCTAAAGAGCGCGGAGGACACCAGTTGCAGCTTTTTAAACCATCTATCGGCACGGGACGGATTGGCTTTGCGGCAAATCCACATAATAATCACCGTGAGCAGGTAGGCGATGACCAAACCGAGCAGCGGGGCCATAAAGATGAACAGAAACGTCGGAAGCACCTTGGCGTAATTGATCACATCTACTTCCTTGCCGTCGATAATGGCCGACAGAGCACCGGCATGCGCGAGCGCCGCACCCATAAATCCGCCTAATAAAGTATGCGAAGACGATGACGGGATTCCGAGTTTCCAGGTGAGCAGGTTCCAGATGATCGCGGCAATGAGTCCGGCGAGAATTACATCGAGTGTAATGAAATGCTCCTCGACCGATTTTGCGATCGTATTTCCGATCTTGAATTCCCCGATGATGAATTTGGAAATAAAATAAGCCGCGAAGTTAAAAGCCGCCGCCCATAAAACCGCCTGGAACGGCGTGAGGACTTTGGTGGCGACAATGGTGGCAATTGAATTGGCCGCATCGTGGAATCCGTTGATGTAGTCAAATATGAGCGCCAGTACGATGATGATGATGAGCAACGTAAAATCCATAGCTTGTTTTTCGGGGTTTTACGAGTGCTTTACGGAAATCTGTTCGAGAACGTTTGACACGCTTTTGCATTTGTCCGATGCAGATTCGAGTGCAGATAACACTTCTTTGTACTTGATGATGTTTTTGGCGTCGGTCTCGTTTTCGAAAATATCGGCAACGGCTTTGTCAAATACCGTATCGGCCTTGCTTTCGAGTTTGTTGATCTTTTTGCAAACGTCGGCAATACGCTTGTGGTTGCCGTCCAAATCTTTGAGGTGCTTGATCGCAAGGCCAATCAATTGACATGCTTCCAGATTGATTTCAGTGAGCTTGCGGATTGACTTGGTGATTTTTTCTACCTGGTACAAACGCATCCGACTCGCGGCACCGTGCATGTAATCGGCTACATTGTCAATGGCTTTGATCAGCGCATGGATGTCCTCGCGGTCAAACGGCGTGATGAAGTTGCGGCTGAGTTCCAGGTGTGTAGTATGGGTGATTTCCTCGATTTTGCCTTCCAATTCCTCAATTTTCATAAAGTAAGCTTCGCGCTCTGCTTTGGGAACGTTGATGGCCTCGTGCAAGGTTTCGGCGAGCAATGTTAAATTTGCTGATGCTTGCTCAAAAAGCGGGAAAAACTTCTTGTCCTTTGGTACTAAAAACTGGAAGATACTGTTTAGGTTCATGTGGTTTTTTTTGATGGTGCAAAGGTAGGATTTCAATGTTAAGAGAACATTAAGTTTTGAAGGGGATTGTTTGGAAGGGGATGCTGAATTCATTTCAGCATCTGTGCTCAGACCCTGAAATAAATCCAGGGTCCCACCCTTTCAAAAACACCCGCCCAAAATCTCAAACGATTTCGTATTTTAGCGACGCAAAAAAGCCCGAAACAATCACAAATATATGGACCTGAACTTCAACAAAAACGAAGACCACAACAAACTTTTACTATCAGACCTCAAACAGCGCAAAGCCAAAGTCAAACTCGGCGGCGGGCAAAAGCGCATCGAAAAATTGCACGCCGAAGGCAAAATGACCGCCCGCGAACGCATCGATTATCTGCTCGACGCCAAGGCCAAAAGCATTGAAATCGGCGCCTTTGCAGGTGAAGGCATGTATACCGAGCACGGCGGGTGCCCGTCCGGCGGCGTGGTGGTAAAAATCGGATACATCCGCGGCAAACAATGCATCGTCGTCGCCAATGACGCTACGGTAAAGGCCGGCGCCTGGTTCCCGATCACGGGAAAGAAAAACCTGCGCGCCCAGGAAATCGCCATGGAAAACAAACTTCCTATCATTTATCTTGTCGATTCAGCCGGCGTGTATCTGCCGATGCAGGATGAAATTTTCCCCGATAAAGAGCACTTTGGCCGCATTTTCAGGAACAACGCCATCATGAGCAGCATGGGCATCACGCAAATTGCCGCCGTCATGGGCTCGTGTGTGGCCGGCGGCGCCTATCTGCCGATCATGAGCGACGAAGCGCTGATCGTAGACAAAACCGGCAGTATTTTCCTTGCCGGAAGCTATCTCGTAAAAGCGGCCATCGGCGAATCGATCGACAACGAAACGCTCGGGGGCGCTACCACACACTGCGAAATATCGGGCGTGACGGACTACAAGGCCAAAGACGACAAAGATGCGCTCGACACGATCAAAAACATCGTTTCCAAAATAGGCAATTTCGACAAAGCCGGCTACAATCGGATCAAACCGGAAAAACCTTCATTGGACGAAAAAGAAATTTACGGCATATTGCCCAAGGCGCGTTCAGAACAATACGATATGATGGAACTCATCAAACGGCTCGTCGACAACTCCCAATTCGACGAATACAAAGCCGGTTACGGCCAAACCATCATCACCGGCTATGCGCGCATCGATGGTTGGGCCGTCGGGATTGTGGCCAACCAACGCAAAGTGGTCAAATCCAAAAAAGGTGAAATGCAATTTGGCGGCGTGATTTATTCGGATTCGGCAGACAAGGCCACACGGTTCATCGCCAATTGCAACCAAAAGAAAATTCCACTGGTCTTCCTGCAGGACGTGACCGGCTTTATGGTCGGGTCCAAATCCGAACATGGCGGCATCATAAAGGACGGTGCAAAAATGGTCAACGCGGTTTCGAATTCGGTCGTTCCTAAATTTACGGTCATCGTCGGCAATTCTTATGGCGCAGGCAATTATGCGATGTGCGGAAAAGCGTACGACCCGAGGCTCATTTTCGCATGGCCAAGTGCCGAACTTGCCGTTATGGGCGGAACGCAGGCGGCCAAAGTACTCATGCAAATCGAAGCCTCAGCGCTCAAAGCAAAAGGCGAAGCGGTAGACGCTGAAAAAGAAACCGAGCTTTTCAACAAGATCAAAGCGCGCTACGACGAGCAAGTTTCTCCGTTTTACGCCGCGGCACGCCTCTGGACGGACGGCATCATCGATCCGCTCGATACGCGTACCTGGATTTCCATGGGCATTGAAGCAGCGAACCATGCACCGATTGAAAAACCGTTCAATCTGGGCGTCATCCAGGTGTAACCAAAACGGGATTCGTGCAACTAACCCCCAAATCCGTTTCCGATGAAAAAGATCGCGCTGCTTTTGTTTCTGGCCGCTCTCCAGGCCCACGCCCAACCGTTTACCCGCAAAGATTCACTGCGTGGTGGTTTGCGCCATGAACGCACGAGTTTTGACGTGCTCCGGTATGACCTCAACATCCGCGTCGATCCGGATCAAAAGTCAATTGTGGGCTACAACGACATTACATTCAAAGCCACTGACCCAACCCAAAAAATCCAGATCGACCTGTTTGAAAACATGAATGTCGACAGCATTGTGCTCAATGGAAAAAAATTGCAGTACCGGCGCGAGTTCGACGCTGTTTTTATCGATGCGGGCGCGGTGCTGAACAAAAATACCCAGCATATCTTGCGGTTTTACTATTCGGGCAAACCCATTGTAGCCAGGCGCGCTCCTTGGGACGGCGGATTCGTTTTCAGCCACGATACGACCGGCAAACCATGGATTGGCGTGGCTGTACAGGGCGTCGGGGCGAGTTTGTGGTATCCGGTCAAGGACACGCAAACGGACGAGCCGGATTGGGGCGCATCGGTCAAAGTGGCTGTTCCCAACGGGTTGATGAATGTATCCAACGGGCGGTTCATCGGACAGCAAGATCTCAAAGATGGCTACACGCGTTGGGATTGGGAAGTCAAAAGTCCGATCAATTCGTACAACATTTCTGTCAATATCGCGGACTACGCACATCTGCACGACCAGCACAACGGGCTCGACCTCGATTATTATGTGTTGCGCGCCAACGAGCAAAAAGCACGACAGCATTTTGCCGAAGTCAAGCCCATGATGGACTGCTTCCAATTCAAATTCGGCACCTATCCGTTTGCCGAAGATGGCTACAAACTTGTTGAAACCCCGTATTTAGGCATGGAACACCAAAGCGCTGTGGCTTACGGAAATAAGTTTTTAAAAGGCTATATGGGAAATGACCTTTCAGGCACGGGAATCGGCATGTTGTTCGACTTTATCACGATTCACGAAAGCGGTCACGAGTGGTTTGGCAACAGCATCACAAGCGCCGATGTGGCCGATATGTGGATACACGAAGGTTTCACGTGCTACAGCGAGTCGGTTTTTGTCGAATGTGGATTTGGGAAAGAAAAAGCATACACCTACATCAACGGACTCAAACGCAATGTCGCCAATGACAAGCCCATCATCGGGCAATATGGCGTGGGTCACGAAGGTTCGGGCGATATGTATTACAAAGGCGCGCTGATGCTGCACACGATGCGCAACATCCTTAACGACGACGCAAAATGGTGGAAATTGCTGCTCGATTATTCCAATACATTCAAACGCCGGATCGTCGATCACCAGATGGTCGTGGATTTTTTCAACCGCGAATCCGGGTGCGACCTTACCCCTGTGTTCAACCAATACCTGCGTTACCGCAACATTCCGGTGCTTGAGTTGCGCGTGTCCAAAAAGCGGCTCGAATACCGATGGGTCACCGATGAACCTCATTTCCGCATGCCGGTAGACGTCGTGATCAATAAGCAAACCGTGCGGCTTGAAGGCACAAACCAGTGGCAGCAATCCGATGCGAGGGTGAGAAAGGCGTCAGATGTAGGGGTCGCAACCGACCGTTTTTTTATCGAAGTGCATCGATAAATCGACTCTAAATCAATCGTTTTCAATAAATTATCCGTAATTTAGTTAGGAATTTAAAACCAAACGATTATGGACAGCGTAAAAAAATGGAACAAATGGGCCAACGCCCACACCTACTATCCGCTCGACATTTTGCGGATCGCGCTCGGGGTTTTCCTGATGCTCAAGGGCGCGTCATTCATTACCAATACGAATTATCTGGACAACATTTTGTCCAATGTCAGCTACTTTCCTGGCGGAATGATCACGTTTCACTATGTAGCAGCCGCGCACATCGTGGGCGGAATCATGATTGCTCTCGGCCTGCTCACGCGATGGGCGATCATCGCACAGCTGCCGATTTTGCTCGGCGCGGTAGTGGTGAATTTCATCGGCGAATTCAGCCTGCGCAATTTACTCACTGCGCTGATCGTACTGGCCGTTTGCCTGTTCTTCCTTGTTTACGGCAGTGGCAAGCATTCCGCGGATTATTTTTTTAAAATGCAGCAATGATTTCAGATAACCCAAAAAAGAACGCCCTTAAACGGGCGTTTTTTATTTGCGCGAAAGTTCCTTTAACATTTCCCGGCGCATGATTTTTCCGGTTTCGGTTTCTTTGAACCTCGAAAGATAGATCACCTCTTTTGGCTTTTCATATTTGTCCAGACCGTCAAAGGTGAGCGGTTCGGCAGGCGGTTGGCCTTCAATAACAAGCACGAGTTTCTGGCCAAGGTGTTCATCGGGCAATCCGCCGGCAAAGAAACGCGCGGGAATGGAAGCGGCCAGTTTTTGTTCGATTTGCTCGGGAATCAGTTTGATGCCGCCGCTGTTGACCACATTGTCGAATCGGCCCAGAAACTGAAATTGGTTTTCGCTGGTGAGCTGGACCAGGTCATTGGTTCTTATGATGTCCGCCGATATGCGCGGTGCATGGATGACCAGGCAATTGTTCTCGTCATACGAAAGCGTTACATTGGGCAAAACAGTGAAGGCTTTCTCGCCTATTTTCTTGGCTGCAATATGGGTAATGGTTTCAGTCATGCCGTATGTTTCCCAAACCTGCGTAGGCAGATTTTTAAGCGCCTTTTCCAGGGCTTTGCTAATGCCCACACCGCCAATAATAAGCTTTTTGACGCGCTGTAACTGCTCAATCGACTGCTGGGCCTGCAGCGGAACCATCGCTGTAAAGTCATACGATTGGTTATTGTTAGGCGCAAACGGTTTGGCGCTCGGTTCTACGAAATCTGTATCGAGCCCGAGCACAAAGGCGCGCACGAGCATCATTTTGCCGGCGATGTATTTCACCGGAAGGCAATGCATGATGCGGTCGCCGGGCTGAAGGTCAAAAAAATCGCCTGTGGCCAGTGCCGAATTGACCATTGCCTGTTTGTCCAGCCGGATCGTCTTGGGCTTGCCCGTCGTTCCGGAAGTCGTCATTTGAATGTACGGCAGGTCATCGAACCAATCGAGCAGAAAATGCCCTACAGGTCTTTCAAAATCCTCGCCTTCTTTGATAAAACTGTACGCCAGACGGCACATGTCCTCTTTGTCGAGATGGAAGCCGTTGAGCTTGAAACGCGCGTGGACGTTATGATAGGTTGGGATGGTCATCGTTTGCATCGGATGTAGGATTAGGAAGGTTGGCCGATAGTACGCCGGTCAGTTTTTGTTGCCAGTGTTTCCAGGCGTATCGCTTACTAAAGATAAACAAAAGAATCGGGAAAATCACGAGCACCGGAAAAAGAACGTCGAATCCGGCGTCAGGCTCGGCGACACTTTTTAAAATAGAATGGGTTTGGAACGCCGTCCAATCGGACGTAACGAGCAGCGCCGTTATTAAGTTGTTGGCCGCATGAAAGCCAAGTGCGAGTTCCATTCCATCGTCCATGAGCGTCAAAATTCCCAAAAAAAGTCCGGTCCCGACGTAATACACCATGATGATATAACCCATTTTTCCGACCTCGGGATTCATCAGGTGCATGGCGCCGAATAAAACAGAGGTGATCAGCAGCGGTGCCCACCGGTTTTTGGCCATTACGCCTATGCCCTGCATGAGGTAGCCGCGGAAAATATATTCTTCTGCCGAGGTTTGGATCGGGATCATGATCGTGGCAATGACAAACAGGATCAAAAACGGAACGGGTTGGAACGCGACGACGAATTCTTCCGGATACATCGCATACATTACAACGGTAGACATTACCGTCAGCACGGCCCAAATTGAAAACGAAAACCATATACGGCCCCAATCCACGCGCGCCCTTGCCGTAGTCAAGGAAAGGAACGACTGTTTGTGCACATACCTAACCGTCAGCACAATGGCTGCCATCGCGACCACAAACGTGAGCATGACCAGGAACAGCGATAAATTGGGTTCGAGCACGGACATGATTTGCGCCGGATCGATGTTGATGCCTTTGCCGTCCCGGACCGATCGGGCCACAACAGCTACTGTAAAAGGAATCTGACCGAGCACATAACCGAGCGCGATCAGGATGATGCCCACCGCGTACCGGACCAAGTAATCGCCGAATCCCATACCGGGTTTGAGGGCCTGTTCAATAAACATAGCAGCAAATTTTACGTTTGGTTTGGCCTAATTTAGCGCATTTTTAGCATTTAAATCGGTTACTTTGTAAAAAAATACGCTTAAAAAATGATTCAGGTCTACCACAATCCGCGATGTGGAAAATCGCGTGACTGCCTCGCCTTTCTGGACAACGCGGCGGTTTCTTACCAAACCATTGATTATCTGAACGATGCCCCAACTTATGAAGTCCTTCGCGAATTGGTCCGGAAGCTTGGCCTTAAACCCATCGATCTTGTCCGGCAAAAAGAACCGCTCAGGAAAGAAAAGTTTGCCGGTAAAAAAATGGCTCCCGCCCAACTGTTGCGCGCGATGTCAAAACATCCGGTCCTAATCGAGCGCCCTATTGTGATCAACGGCGACAAAGCGGTTATCGCGCGCCCTGTCGAACACGCCATGGATATACTGGACGGCTCATTTAACAAACCTTTGTGACGCCGCCCTTAAACCAAAACCTATTTTTGCCTTCGAACGCCGGTAATTTTTTTATATGAAAATCCTTTCTTCTCTTTTCACCGCCTTATTGATTTGTACTTCTTTCTGGACTTTTGCGCAGGACGCGCCAGCCAGAAAAATCAAGATCACCGGAAGCGTGATCGAAAAAACAAGCCGTCAACCGCTTGAGTACGCAACGATCACACTCCGCAATACCAACAACCCGAAAGCCATCGCAGGCGGCATCACGGACGCCAAAGGACAGTTTGACGTAGAGGTCAATCCCGGCATCTACAACATTGCGATCGAATTCATATCGTTCAAACCGTTTGAAATCACCAACCGCAGCCTGACAGAAAACACCAGTCTCGGTACGGTCCAACTGGCCGAGGGTGCCACGCAGCTCGAAGATGTCGTCATACGCGCCGAAGCCACTACGGTGCAAATCAAACTCGATAAAAAAGTGTACAGCGTCGGGCAGGATCTGATGGTTAAAGGCGGAACGGTAAGCGATGTGCTGGACAACATTCCGTCGGTGACCGTCGATGCAGATGGAACCGTGGCCTTGCGCGGGAATGAAAACGTCAGGATCCTGATCGACGGACGACCGTCCAACGCCATCAACATTACTGAAGCGCTGCGTCTGATTCCCGCCGATGCGATCGAAAAGGTGGAAGTGGTGACCAATCCGTCTGCGCGTTACGACTCTGAAGGCGGCGGCGGACTTTTGAACATCATCCTTAAAAAAGGCAAGAACCAGGGTGTCAACGGAACGGTGATCGCATCGGCAGGAAACCCGGAGAATTACGGATTGTCGGGCAACATCAACTACAAGACCGACCAATTCAACCTCTTTACGACCACGGGTTACAATTACCGCACGAATCCCGGGAATGCATTGACCGAAAGTCATTACCTGAACCCATCGGACCCCAACCGTACGTTTATCGACGAGCGCCGCAACAACGAGCGTTTGAGCAAAGGCCTCAATTCCAATTTTGGCTTTGACTGGTACCTGACCCCGTCTGCAACCTGGACCAATACGATGAACATCCGCAAAAGTTCAGGGCAAAACCCGGACCGCGTCACGTTCGATTACTACGACCAGGACCGCGTGCACCAAGGCACCGATTTCCGCTTCAACGACCAGCAGGACGACGACATCAATGTGGAATATGCGACGAACTTTGTCAAGAATTTCAAAAAAGACGGCCACAAGCTAACGGTCGACGGCGCGTTTTCCAAAAACAAGGACGACGATTTTTCGACGATCAACGGCGTGGAGGAACTCACCTTCAACAAACAAACCCAGGGCCGCAACATCATCCAGGCCGATTATGTTTTGCCTATTGGCGAAAAAAGCCAGTTTGAAGCCGGCTACAAAGGCGATTTCAACAAACTCGTCACAGCCTTTGAAGTAGACACGCTCAACGTCAACACCGGCGGCTATGAAGTGCATTACGGTTTTACGAACACGCTGGAATATAAGGAGAAAATCAATGCGTTCTATTCGCAGTTCGGGACCAAGTACAACAAATTTTCGTGGCTGATCGGGCTTAGGTATGAAAACTCGGACATTGACATCAACCAATGGTCCACCGGCCAATACAACAACAAAAAATATGGCCATTTTTTCCCGAGCGTATTTTTGACCTACGAACTGGCCGAACAAAGCAACCTGTCGCTGAGCTACAGCAAACGTATCTGGCGTCCGCGCGGACGGATGATCAACCCGTTTTCGAATTACTCGTCGAACATCAACATCTTCCGCGGCAACCCGGACCTGGATCCGTCGCTGACCGATGCCATCGACCTTGGTTATCTCAAACGCTGGGGGAAACTTACGTTGAGCACATCGGCCTATGTCAATGCGACCCATGACGCGATGCAGTTTATCCGACGCGATTCCGGCCTCAGGGCAAACGGGATTCCGGTCATCGAAAGCACGCCGGTCAACATTGCCACCGAACTGCGCTTCGGGTTTGAATTCACGCTCAACTATTCGCCAGCCAAGTGGTGGCGCCTGAACGGAAACTTCAACTTTTTCCGCAACCAGACCGACGGCCAGTACACCTTTATCCAACCCGCGACCAGCTTCGCGCCAGCGCGCATCGAGGTCATCGACTTGGACAATGAGGCTACGTCGTGGTTTGCACGCGTGACGTCCAAAGTGACATTGCCGTACAAGATCGACTGGCAGACCAACTTTACGTACAATGCGCCGCAAAAGACCGCGCAGGGCAAAAGCCGCGGCATTGCGAGCGCCAATTTAGGTCTGAGCAAGGATTTGTTTAAAGAAAACGCCACGCTCGCGCTCAACGTTCAGGATTTGTTCAATTCAAGAAAGCGCATTTATGAAACCTATATTGCAGGCGTTTCCGACGCGTACAGCGAGATGCAGTGGCGCGAGCGCACCGTGACGCTGTCCTTTACCTACCGTTTCAACAAAAAGAAGAATGAAAAAGAACGCCCGCAACGACGCAATGACGACGACGGCGGCGAGTTCGCGGGATAAACAGCATAAAAAAAGGAAGCGACTTGCTTCCTTTTTTTCAACCGACTAATTCAAAGTCGACTGTTGCTCTTCAAGCTTTCGCTTTGCTCTTTTTTCTTTCCAAAGCTCGATACTTGCCCCAAAAACCCAGTAAATTACGAAGTTGATCAGGAATATCATAAGCCAGAAACCCATCGTAAGGATGGTCAAGAACAGCAAAAAGCCCAAATACTGTTGAAATTCAAACATGTTTTCCGGAATTTTTTTGAATTATACGCAAATGTAGTTTTTTATTTTTTCACGGCAATATCGCGCCTGTGATTTTTATAAAATAGTTTTTATGCGTATTTTCGCGAAGGCTTTTCAGGAGCTTTTTCCGGCTGTCCGCTGTATCTTTTTTGCTTCATTGCATGCCGCAAAAAAGGATGCCGCTCCCATCCGGGCTAGGGCTTTGGCCACAACAGACCTTTGAATTTAAACAACAAACACCCATGGAATACAGAATCGAAAAAGACACAATGGGGGAAGTACAAGTTCCCGCAGACAAATACTGGGGCGCCCAGACAGAACGCTCGCGCAACAATTTCAAGATCGGCCCGTCGGCGTCGATGCCAAAGGAAATTATCGAGGGTTTTGCCTATCTGAAAAAAGCCGCCGCATACGCCAATTGCGACCTTGGCGTGCTTTCTTCCGTGAAGCGCGATGCGATTGCCGCCGTGTGCGACGAAATCCTGGCCGGTAAACTCGACGATCAGTTTCCGCTTGTGATCTGGCAAACCGGGTCGGGAACCCAATCCAATATGAATGTCAATGAAGTCATCGCAAACCGCGCCCAGGTATTGGCCGGATTCAGGATAGGTGAAGGCGAACCGGTGGTCAAAGCCAACGACGATGTCAACAAATCGCAATCGTCCAATGACACCTACCCTACCGGCATGCACATCGCGGCCTATAAAGCGGCTGTCGAGATCACGATCCCGGGCGTCGAAAAACTCAGAAATACACTTGATGCGAAAGCCACACAATTCATGGATGTGGTCAAGATCGGCCGTACGCACCTGATGGACGCCACGCCGCTAACACTCGGACAGGAACTTTCGGGCTATGTTGCCCAACTCGATTACGGCATTAAGGCGCTGAAAAACACGCTGTCGCATTTGTCTGAGCTGGCCCTCGGCGGGACGGCAGTGGGCACCGGATTGAACACCCCGGCAGGTTATGACGTAAAAGTCGCGCAATACATTGCCGGATTCACGGGTCATCCGTTCAAAACCGCACCCAATAAATTTGAGGCACTGGCTTCGCACGACGCTATTGTGGAGGCACACGGCGCGCTTAAGCAACTGGCGGTTTCGCTCAATAAAATCTCGAATGACATCCGCATGATGGCCTCCGGACCGCGTTCAGGCATTGGCGAGATCTTTATCCCGGAAAACGAACCGGGATCGTCGATCATGCCGGGCAAGGTCAACCCTACGCAGTGCGAGGCCCTCACGATGGTTTGCGCACAGGTCATGGGCAACGATGTAGCGATTGCCGTCGGTGGGATGCAGGGCCATTACGAACTCAATGTTTTCAAACCGGTTATGGCGGCCAATTTCCTGCAATCGGCCCGGCTGATCGGGGATGCGTGCGTATCGTTCGACGAGCACTGCGCACAGGGAATCGAGCCGAATTATGCGCGTATCAAAGAATTGGTCGACAATTCGCTGATGCTCGTTACGGCGCTCAACACCAGGATCGGTTATTACAAATCGGCGGAAATTGCGCAAACCGCCCACAAAAACGGCACGACGCTCAAGGAAGAGGCTGTTCGTTTGGGTTACGTATCGGCAGAAGATTTCGATGCGTGGGTAAAACCTGAAGAAATGGTTGGGAGCCTCAAATAGCAAATGCGATCATTAAAAGTTAAGCCTTGGGAAACCAGGGCTTTTTTTGGGCCGAAACCGAACATCGGCAAAAACTAAAAACCTAATAACCAGCATCGTTTGAGCCGGTTTTTGATCCGGAGGCACAAAATTCAAAACTTAGCGCCCCACCCGGCAAAATTTGCGTATCTTCTACTGATACGCTCCGCTTTATGAAATTACTCTGGAAATACATGCGCCCTTATTCGAAATGGGTCGTGATCGCACTGCTATTGGCCGGCCTGGCTCAGATCCTGGCACTTTACGATCCTATCATCTTTGGGAAAATCATAGACCGTTACACGCTCCAAACAAACCCCGACAACAAAAATGCGCAGCTGAGCGACACTTACAGGCTTTTGGCACTGGCCGTCGGGATTGCGCTGGCGTCGCGGCTATTGCTTTCTTTTAAGGACTATTATCTGAGGATGGTGGTGCAAAAATTCGGACTGCAGATTTTCAACGACGGACTGCGCCAAACCCTTCGTTTGCCGTATCAGGAATTTGAAACCCAGAGCAGCGGCGAAATTCTTTCTATTTTGCAAAAAGTACGTACGGACACCGAGCGATTCATCTCCTCGTTGATCAACATTCTATTTTCTTCATTGGTAGGTATCGGATTTTTGCTTTGGTACGCATTTACAAAACACTGGGCGCTGATTCCCATTTTTGTGGTCGGCGTGGTTGTCCTGGGCGGACTCACCAGTAGGATGAGCCGATCGATCAAAGAATTGCAGCGTTCGCTGATCCGGCAAAACCGGCAAATGAGCGGCACGATCACCGAAAGTTTACGCAACATCGAACTGGTAAAAAGTTTAGGGTTGACCTATCCGGAAATCAGACGGTTGCGCGTTCATACAGAAGAAATCTACCACCTGGAAATGGCTAAAGTGCGGAGAGTGCGCGCCCTTTCATTTTTTCAGGGCGGGATCTTGATTTTACTCAAGCAGTCGATCTTATTTATGCTGCTGTGGCTGATTTTTAAAGACATTCTTACCACAGGCGAATTGATATCGATGCAGTTCATATCCTCGGGGATCATCGGGCCGTTGCAGGATTTGGGCGGTATTATCTTGTCCTATCGGGAAGCCCAGACCTCGCTGCAGCTGTTTGAGGAACTGATGAAAAAAGACATCGAATTCAGCCCTGAAGAACCGGTAGAGGTTGGCCCGATTGAAAAGCTGCAATTTGACAATGTTTCCTTTACGCACAAAAATGGCGCATTCAAGGCGATCGACAACATATCTTTCGAGGCAAAATTGGGCGATACGATTGCGTTCGTCGGACCGTCGGGCGCAGGAAAATCCACACTCGTTAAATTGCTTGTGGGGTTATACAGACCCATCGGAGGCGATATTTTTTATGATGGCATTTCGATCAACGACCTCCGGTACAACAGGGTCCGGAGGCAGCTGGGGTTTGTGACGCAAGATACGCAGCTTTTTTCCGGTACGATCCGAGAAAACCTGTTGTATGCAAAACCCGATGCAACTGACGACGAATTGCTCGACGCGTTGAAAAAGGCGTCGGCGCATCATCTTGTTGACAAAGGACTCGATACGGTGCTCGGCGAAAATGGAAGGAAACTTTCCGGTGGTGAAAAACAGCGTTTGTCGATTGCGCGGGCGCTGGTGCGTAAACCGCGGTTATTGATTTTTGATGAGGCCACATCGGCGCTTGATTCCATTACGGAGCAGCAAATCACGCAAACCCTTCGGGAGATTTCGGCCAACAAACGCCAAATTACGATTTCGATCGCACACCGCCTCTCGACCATTATGCATTCAGATGTGATATTCGTTCTGGAGCGCGGCAAAATAGTCGAGCGTGGCTCCCATTCAGAATTGCTCGAACTCAACGGGTTGTATTATGCGATGTGGAGACAACAGATTGGGGAACGGCATGTGTGAGGTGGGAAAGGGTTTTTGGAGTTGGGTTGGGACTCCGAACTTGGTTCGGAGTCTGGATTGGGGAGCGGGGTTGAATTGTTGACGGGAGGTTTTGAGACTCTGAACTTGTTTCAGAGTCTGGTTTGGTACGCGATCACTTCCCGGTTATCCCACTATCAATTCTAAACAGGTTAAAGAAAATTTTGTCTGACTCATCCAGACTCCGAACCAAGTCCGGAGTCCCCACCCTTCTCCGCCTCCAATGCTTTTGCTTTCCGTGCAATCTCCGGGTCCGCAATCAGCTCACCCCCTTTTGAAGCCGCCCCTAAAATGATTCCGGCCGAAATCAATACCGCATTTTTGATAATATACTGGCCAAGCAAAGTAGGCACAATCGGGGGAATCTCCCAAGTCTCATCCGCAAAACAAACCAACGGCAAAAGTGTACCTGCCATTTGAAAATACATAATTGGTATCACATATTTCATAAAAGGTTTGACAAGTATGCCAAGGCCGATAATACACTCAATCGCAGCAAGTATCGCAAGCGACACCTCCGGCTCAATGGCGCCGCCTGAGATCAGCATGACGGTACGGGTCGCAATTTCCTCGGCCGGACTGCTGTCGTCAAAAAATTTCAAAACCCCGAACCAGAAAAACACAATCCCAACCGATATCCTGAGAATATCTATTCCGTGTTGCTCCAATGTTTTTCGCCAATAAGACAGTATGGTATTTTTCATGGTATCGCTTTACTCCAATGTACGCAAAAAAATTCATTTACCTTAACGCGCCCTAAGCATACGTATTTTATTTTATCGGTTTTCAGTATATTGATCGCTTGTTGCTAACGGAGAACCAAAACGCGACGGCTCCATTAAAATGCAAAAAAAAGCCCCGTATTTCTACGAGGCTCTCCTTTTATCAAGATCCGAGATTATTTCTTCTCGTTCTTTTCCATTTTAGCTTTCAAACCGGCAAGGATGTCATTGTTGTCGCCCAAAGTCGCAGCAGGTGCGTTGTTGGTCGATGACATGTTGTCGTTAGAATTGTTTCTCACATTTTTCTCCTCTTCTTCACGGAAGATGGCCGTATGCGATGCCACTACTCTTTTGAACTCCTTGTTGAATTCGATTACTTTGAATTCGGCAGTTTCGCCTTTTTTCAATTTCTTACCGTCTTCTTTTTCAAGGTGACGTGAAGGGATGAAAGCAACGATGTCGTCACCAAATTCAACTGTAGCGCCTTTGTCTACGATTTCAGCTACTTCTCCGGTGTGAACGGTTCCAACAGCAAAGCTGTCTTCATACTTGTCCCAAGGGTTTGGAGTAGTTTGTTTGTGACCGAGCGAAAGTTTACGGCCGTCAACATCAAGCTCCAATACCACTACATCGAGTTTTTCGCCTACGTTCACGAACTCAGACGGGTGTTTCACTTTCTTGGTCCAAGACAGGTCAGAGATGTAGATCAATCCGTCGATTCCTTCTTCGAGTTCAACGAAAACGCCAAAGTTGGTGAAGTTGCGAACGATTCCGGTGTGACGTGAACCTACAGGATATTTGGACGTGATGTCAGTCCAAGGATCCTGAGAAAGTTGTTTGATACCCAAAGACATTTTGCGGTCTTCGCGGTCCAGCGTAAGGATTTGTGCCTCCACTGTATCGCCCACTTTTACGAAATCCTGAGCCGAACGCAAGTGCGTAGACCAAGACATTTCAGAAACGTGGATCAAGCCTTCAACGCCTTCAGCCACTTCGATGAACGCGCCGTAGTCAGCAATAACCACTACTTTGCCTTTCACTTTGTCGCCTACAGAAAGGTTTGCATCGAGTGCATCCCAAGGGTGTGCGTTAAGCTGCTTCAAGCCCAATTGGATACGTGTTTTCTCGTCGTCGAAATCCAGGATAACAACGTTCAGTTTTTGATCCAGCTCCAAAACTTCGCTTGGGTGGTTGATGCGCGACCAAGACAAATCTGTAATGTGGATGAGCCCGTCTACGCCGCCCAGGTCGATGAAAACACCGTAAGAAGTGATGTTCTTGACAACACCTTCCAATACCTGGCCTTTTTGCAATTGCCCGATGATCTCTTTTTTCTGAACTTCGATATCCGCTTCGATAAGCGCTTTGTGCGATACGACAACGTTTTTGAATTCGTGGTTGATTTTCACGACTTTGAATTCCATCATTTTGTTCACGTAAACATCGTAGTCGCGGATCGGCTTGACATCGATTTGTGAACCTGGCAAGAACGCCTCGATTCCAAATACGTCTACGATCATACCGCCTTTGGTTCTGCACTTCACGAAACCGTTTACGATTTCGCCGGTTTCATTGGCAGCAATCACGCGATCCCACGATTTGATGGTACGTGCTTTACGGTGTGACAAAACGAGCTGACCGGTTCTGTCCTCGCGAACGTCGATCAATACCTCCACTTTGTCGCCCACTTTCAGGCCCGGGTTGTAGCGGAATTCATTTAATGAAATAACGCCTTCCGATTTAGCGTTGATGTCCACGATAGCGTCACGGTCTGTGATTCTCACTACAGTTCCTTCAACAACTTCTTCCTGGTCTGTGGCAATGAAGGTTTTTGAAACCATGTCCTCAAATTCCTTGAGGTGTTTTTCGTCTACTGCGTCAATTCCTTCCTGGTAATTGTCCCAGTTAAAGTTGGTCAAAAACTCTTCTTGTGTTTTCAATAATTCAGACATGCTGATAATTTAATTTGTATTCTGCTCTTTTCTAATTTCTTACGCGGATCAAAAAACAGAAGCTGTTACGTTTAATTTGTTGGGCCTGATGGAAATACTTCTCCGCCAAAAGGTGTGCAAAAGTATAACTTTTATTTGAATCGCGCAAACATTCAGCCAGTTAATAATCATTCGGCCCGATTAGGGTTTATGCGCCCAACGCTGTTATTTGAAAAAGATTGCCTACATTTAGAATCAATTTGCCAAAAAGTAACAACCCCGTGAATGCCAACGCATCCTCCGCTAGTGTATCCGGCCGACGGCTATGCCTGTTGACGCTGTGGGTGTGCTTTTGCGCCGCCTGGCATGTTCATGCACAACTGCCTGCCTTTACGCTTTCGGTCGATTCGGCTACAGACGAAACCTGCCCGGGTAACGGTTCGATCACATTCTCAGTCTCCGGCACACACCCTTCTGCCACGGTCACAGTGGCCGTATTCCAGCTGCCCAACACCACTTCGCCCATTGCGGTTCCCACGGGAAATACAATCAGCGGACTCATTGCAGGCGATTACCTGATCGTGGCCACGCAACTCCTCGGAACCCAATCCAATACCCAAACCTGGACAGAAACCATCACCGATCAAACCGTTCCGTTACTGTATTCGATCGCCGGGACCAATGTATCGTGCGGCAACAACGGCACAATGACGATTAATCCGTTCTCAGGGACGGCCGTTTCGTATGAAATCCTGTCGGGCCCGATGACTGCGCCGCTGCAAACCTCGAACTTTTTCTCCGGATTGGCTGCAGGAGCTTACCAGGTTCGCGTATTTGACACTTGCGGACAAGGTTGGGTCATCACGCATACTTTGCTCGAATCCTCCGGAAATTCTCTCAACTGGGCCGAAACCGATGACGCCGTGCTCGTTGACTGCAACCAGATGACAATCACCAACACGCTCTCGCCGGCAATCAATGAAACGCTGTCCTTCCCGATCACCCTGACCTATACCATTTTCCCTCCCGGCGGCGGCACGCCAATCGTACAAACCACGACCATGACCAGCGGCGATGTATCGGAGCAGGAATTTGTGACGGTCATCCCGTATTACAGCAACCAGGTCTACAATTATACCGTGAGCGTGACCGACGGCTGCGGAAACGGCTACATTTTCGAAAACATCCTGATCAACAAAAATCTTTTGGTCGAACTGCGCTCACCGCCGGCCGAATGTGGTGAATACATGCTCACGTTCGCCTTGCAGCACCACTTGCCGCCGGTTACCGTTGCCTTTACACAAATGCCGCCCGGATTCGACCCCGCGGCGTACAATCCGGGGCATCCGGGGCCGTTTTATACAGACATGGTCAATTATGGCAACAGCAATAATGGCGTCCCCTACGGAACCTATGCCGCCACGATTACCGATTCCTGCGGCCATTCGGTATCGGTCCAGGCCACGCTCGAATACCGCGACCCGGAGCCCAGCCCGTCTTTTGAAGTGCATGAAGGTTGTGATTCCAACATCAGCGATGTCACCATCAGGGTTTCGGGTTATGTCTTAAATTCGGCTGTTATCATGAGCGGCCCTTCTACTTACAGCACTGCTTATCCAATCGATGTCGGACACCTGATCGACCCGGTTGCCGGCCACATCGAAATCCCGGACATGTATCAGGGCACGTACCTCATCGCTATGACCGATATGTGCGGCAATACATACAATTACGATTTGGTCGTCGTCGATCCCGGAACGCCGATGCACTGGATGATGCTCGTAGGGTGCGACCCCGGGGCCGGATCGCTGCGCATTACCGCTACGCCGGGCGTGACACTCCAATCGGTACACCTGATCGACGCGCCGGACGGCTATACCGGTGCGGTTCCCTCCGATCTCTCTTACAACATCAGCCCTGCTTTCCCCGATATTTTCTCGATGGGCTCATTCCCAAAAGGCGATTATACGTTCGAAATACGCGACAGTTGCGGGTTTGTACGCGAGCTTGTCATTCCGGTGCGCGGTTACGAACCCATTACGGATGACACCTATAACGTCATCCGCCATTGCGGTTCATTCGATCTCGAGATCCATTTTATGCCGTCGTCTGCCGAGGCCGTGACGTTGTCCACACTCTGGCTGCAGCGGTATGACCCGGTTACCAATACGTGGCAGCACCCGCAAACCGGCGTGGTGTTCAACCCGGGAGATACGCCCAATAACACCAATTCCTATCCGTTGCCATTCCGCAACGCAATCAACTACAACACTCCGTATTTGGGCGATTTCCGTATCCTGAACCGCTTCCAGGTCTTTGGCGATGGCGGGACAGATTTGTATAAGATATGCGTTGAGGAAATTTACACTTTCAGCGTGTTCAACGAGATCCAGATCACAGACATCGTCAAAACCACATGCGACGGTATCAATTCCAACGTTTCCATCACGGCTGTGGGCGTACCGCCGATGACCTACGAAATCACGGGCATGAACGGTGCGCCGTATGCGGTCAACAACGGAAACAACAACTTATTTACAAACCTGCAACCGGCGGTTTACAATTTTCTGGTGACCGACCATTGCGGCAACATCATCAATGAGCTGACCGATGTGGCGCTGCTTCCGTCGCTTGTGGCAATCCACGATCCCGGGGATTTGGTCGGGTGCGATGGCGCAGACGACAACGGCAAAGCGCTGTTCGATCTGGGTGCGCAAACACCGCTGGTGCTCGGCGGTGCCAATCCGTCTAATTTTACGGTGACCTACCATTTGTCGGCACAGGATGCCGCTACCGGAAACAATCCGCTGCCGGCCGCATACGAAAGCGCATCGGACGAAATATTCGTGCGTATGCAATACAACAGCGTGGCCACGTGCTTTGAGACCACATCGTTTGAGGTGATGGTCAATCCCTATCCCAAACTGACGATGGACCTGTCATACGGAATTTGTCACGGCCAGCAGGTTACCATTACCGCCGATGCGGGATATGACTCGTATTTGTGGTCCACCGGCCATACCACGCCTACCCTTACCACTGACAATCCCGGAACCTACACCCTCGAGGTCAGCCAAACCACCAACGGCGTTACCTGCACGGCCGAATTCTCTGTTACCGTGACCGGATCGCAGGCACCGGCCATCGACCACATCGACACCATGGACTGGACCAACGACCAGAATACGATCAATGTAGTTCTCAGTCAGCCGGGCCATTACGCTTACTCGCTCGACAATGTGAATTTCCAGCAAAACAGTACTTTTTATGGACTCCAACCTGGAATTTATACCGTTTATGTAAAGGACCAAAACGGTTGCGGCATGGACACGCGCAGGATCTATCTGCTTTCTTATCCGCGGTTCTTTACGCCCAATAACGACGGATACAACGATTTCTGGCAGGTGTACTTCGCCAAGGAGGAACCCAATCTGCGGGTCTATATTTTTGACCGATATGGCAAATTGCTGACCGGATTCGGATCCGACAGTCGCGGATGGGACGGTACTTACAATGGCCGCGCATTGCCCTCCACCGATTACTGGTTTCTCGTGGTACGCGAAGACGGCACGGAACACCGGGGGCACTTTGCGATGAAACGGTAAAAAAAAGACCGCTCGGAAGCGGCCTGTATGTAAGTTAATGCGAGATGCTTTCGATCTGGCTTGGATCGTGTTTGTGCTTGAACAGTACCAGAAAAAGTCCGGCGACAATAAGCGAATATACCGCAAAGGCAAGCCAGATGCCGTGCCAGTCTTTGTGTCCTGCGGCCGTGGTGTAAAAGTTGTCGATCGCATAGCCGCTTATCTTACTGCCCAGGAACGCTCCAACGCCATTGGTCATCATCATGAACAAGCCTTGTGCGCTGGATCTGATGGACGAATCTGTCGTGGTTTCCACAAACAGCGATCCCGAGATATTGAAAAAGTCGAACGCCATCCCGTATACGATACACGATACAATGATCATCCACAATCCTTCGGCCGGATCGCCATAGGCAAAAAGCCCGAAACGCAATACCCAGGCGAGCATCGAAAACAGCATGACTTTCTTGATCCCGAAACGGCGCAGGAAAAACGGTATGGTCAGGATAAATACGGTTTCGGAAATTTGCGAGATCGACATGATGATCGTCGAATATTTCACAACAAACGAATCGGGCCCATACAACGGATTGTCCTTAAAATCGTCCAGGAACGTATCGCCATACATATTGGTCAGTTGCAACGCGCCGCCCAGCAACATCGAAAATAAAAAGAACAGTGCCATTTTGTAATTGCCGAACAATTTGAAACTGCGCAGTCCCATCTGGTCGGCGAATCCTGCATCGGCAGCAATGGCCTTTTGCGGCGGGCATTTGGGCAACGTAAAAGCAAAAATCCCGAGCAGGATCGCAAAGGCGCCCGCAATCAGAAACTGGTCTGTATTGGCCTTGCTTCCGGAAAGGTTCGTAACCCACATCGCGACAATAAAACCAATGGTTCCCCACACGCGGATCGGCGGAAAAACCTTCACCACGTCAAAATTGTTGTTTTTCAAGATGGTATACGCAATCGAATTGGACAGCGAAATAGTGGGCATGTAGCAAATCATGGCGGCAAAAATCACGTAATAAAGCGTATCGGCGTCGGTGACCTGCGGCACGTAGAACAACACTATACCGTACAAAATGTGCAGTAATCCGTACAGTTTTTCGGCATTCATCCATTTGTCGGCGATGATACCCGTGATTGCCGGCATGAACAGTGAGGAAAGTGCAAGCGTAGAGAAAATGGCCCCGAACTTGGCTCCGGCATTTTCCCCGGCGGCCATCGGGCTGTTGAAGAAATACGTTGCAATTGTAATGAGCCAGGCGCCCCAGACAAAAAACTGCAGAAAGCTCATTAATGTGAGCCTGAATTTAATTCCCATCGGTATTGATTTTAAGCGGCGGTAAATCTAGCAAAAAAGTTTTACGAAAACGATTTTTGCTCAAATCTTCTCGACCAGCGACAGCACTTTGGCAAACTGCTGCTCGCGCGTGAGGTTGGAATTGTCGATTTCGACCGCGTCCGACGCCTTGCGCAACGGTGAATCCTCGCGGTTCGAGTCGATGTGGTCGCGCCCGATCACATTCTGAAGCACCTGATCAAAAGATACATCCTGCCCTTTTTGGAGCAGTTCGTCATAGCGTCTGCGTGCACGCGTTTCGGGGCTTGCGGTCATGAAAATCTTGAGCTCGGCGTCGGGAAAAACTACCGTCCCGATGTCGCGCCCGTCCATCACAATGCCTTTGCCCTTGCCCATTTGCTGTTGCTGCTCGACGAGTTTGGCGCGCACCTGCGACACTTCGGCGATGCGGCTCACAAAACCCGACACTTCAATGGTTCGGATCTGCTTTTCGACATTGGTTCCGTTCAGGTACATTTCGCCAAAGCCAAGATCGGGATTAAATTTGAATTCCAACGTAATGAAAGGCAAGCTGTTAATCAGGCTGTCTTTGTCAAAAAATTCAGCCCCGATGTAGCCGTTCTGCATCGCAAAATACGTTACGGCACGGTACATCGCTCCAGTATCGACATAGACAAAACCGAGGTGTTGGGCCAATTCTTTGGCTAATGTACTTTTTCCTGTGGACGAAAATCCGTCAATGGCAATGGTAATCTTTTTCAAATGCTAATAAATATCTTCGGCAAAATTGATCGTCAGGCCAAACAAGCTGGTATTGGCCGCGAGCGTATAGCGCGAATAGGAATAATCAAATTTAAGGCGTCCCATCTTTAAACCGAGTCCGACGCAAATGCCAGAGAAATGGCGCTGTTCGAGTATGCGCATCTCTTCACCACGCCGAAAGTTATAGCCGACGCGGAAATTGAACCCGCGCTTGGGGAACAATTCTGCCCCGATGATCACGTGTCGCAATGCGTTGTTGAAGAACCCGACCTTTTCAGGCGTGGATCCGCCTTCGATGTTGTTCTCGGCGCGCGCGGGATTGGAAAACGAAACTTTCCATTGCTGGAGGTTCTCGAGCGTCAGGTGCCATCGGATGGGGACGTTTTCCATTTCCTGTGAAATGCCGGCCATGATCTCGAGCGGCAGGTTCTCGTTCTGCTGTTCGTACCTGGTGAACTGCATCCCGAGATTGCGCACCACAAGGGCGTAGTTGATGTCGTTGTCCTCATCGATATAGATGGCACCCAAATCGACCGCGCCGCCAAACGAATGATAGCTTTCTAGCGATGACGAAATGAGTTTTCCGCTGGCGCCGATGTGAAAATCGGTGTAGGGAATATTGTACGCATATCCGAACGAGAGTGCGATCTCGCTTCCTGAAAACGATGCGGTTTGCGAGCCGTTTTCGTCGTAACCGTCGAATTTTCCGTAGTTGACGTAGTTGATGCCGGCCTGAAAAGTTTGTACATGCCGGTCATACACATAGGCGTACGATGCCGTGCCGTACGTGACCTCGCCAAAATAGCTGCCGTAATTGAGTGACAGCCTGTTGTCCATTTCCGGATTGATCGCCGCCGGATTGAAATGCGCCTGGTTGACGTCGTAATCGTAAATGGTAAGCACTTTGCCGCCAAGAGCCGCCTGACGGGGCGAAGTGGTCAGGTTCAAAAAGCGGTACACCGATTTACCTCCTATCTGACCGTATCCAGCGGAAACCATCAGCAACGTTAAAAAGAAAAGGAGTTTTCGGGTCATGCTTTGCGGCGTTTGCGAGTTATAACGCAAATGCGAAGATATTATTTTTCATAAAAAAACGGCCAATTAATTTGACCGTTTTTGTGAAGTTTCAAAAGATGCCCGGCAACAATCCGGCAGCGCCGCAGCGGTGTTACTGCAAGCCGATTTCGGCTTGCAGGTAAACCTTCGGGATTTTACAATCGGCTACAGCGTTTTGGCATTCTTGACCTTTTCGTTGGTCAATGCAAATTTAAGCACCTCGCTCATTTCCTTGACATAATGGAACGTCAAACCTTCGAGGTATTCCCGTTTGATTTCCTCAACATCCTGCCGGTTCTCAGCGCACATGATGATTTCCTTGATGTTCGCGCGTTTGGCCGCGAGGATTTTCTCTTTGATGCCGCCCACCGGAAGTACTTTCCCGCGCAAGGTGATCTCGCCCGTCATCGCAATATGTTTTTTGACTTTCTTTTGTGTGAGCAGCGACACAAGCGAAGTCAGCATCGCAATACCGGCGCTCGGTCCGTCCTTTGGGGTGGCACCTTCCGGAATGTGGATGTGGATGTTGTATTTGCTGAACAATTCCTGGTCGATGCCCAAACGATCCACGTTGGCTTTGATGTATTCGAGCGCAATGGTTGCTGATTCCTTCATCACCGTACCGAGGTTGCCCGTCATCGTCATAGAACCTTTGCCTTTGGAAATCAGCGACTCGATGAACAGAATATCGCCGCCCACAGAGGTCCACGCCAATCCGGTCACCACCCCTGCCACATCGTTGCTTTCATATTTGTCGCGCTCCATTTTGGGCACGCCGAGAATCTTTACAATGTCTTCATCGGTGACTTTTTTATTGTATTCTTCGTCCATCGCAACGGATTTGGCCGCACTTCGGATGACCTGCGCGATCTTGGCCTCAAGTCCGCGAACCCCTGACTCGCGCGTATAGCCTTCTACGATTTTCTCGAGCTGTTTTTTGCCGATCGTGAGGTCTTTGGATGTCAATCCGTGGGCCGCAAGCTGTTTGGGAAACAAATGCTGCCGCGCAATTTCCACTTTTTCCTCAATGGTATAGCCGGACATCCGGATCACTTCCATCCTATCGCGAAGTGCCGGCTGTATCGCACCAAGGTTATTGGATGTCGCGATAAACATGACCTTGGACAAATCATAACCCATTTCCAGGAAGTTATCATAAAAGGCGCTGTTCTGTTCCGGATCGAGCACCTCCAGCAGCGCCGACGACGGATCGCCCTGATTGCTGCTGGATAGTTTGTCGATTTCATCGAGTACGAAAACCGGATTCGAGGTGCCTGCTTTTTTGAGACTCTGGATGATACGCCCGGGCATGGCGCCGATGTAGGTTTTGCGGTGTCCGCGTATCTCCGCTTCATCGCGCAGTCCGCCAAGGGAAATGCGAACATATTCGCGGCCCAATGCCTCGGCAACAGAACGCCCGATCGACGTTTTACCTACGCCGGGAGGTCCTGTCAGGCAAATGATCGGCGATTTCATATCGTTGCGCAACTTGAGCACGGCCAGGTGTTCGATCATGCGTTTTTTGACTTCCTCAAGCCCGAAATGATCCTTATCGAGAATCTTCTGGGCGCGCTTGAGATCGAAATTATCTTTGGAATATTCGCCCCAAGGCAGTTCGAGCAGCAATTCGAGATAGTTGCGCTGGATCCCAAAATCAGGTGATTGCGGATTGGTGCGCTGTAGTTTGGACAATTCTTTATCGAATTGTTTGGCCGTTTTCTCGTCCCATTTCTTGGATTTGGCCTTGGTGCGCATTTCGTCGATTTCCTGTTCGTGCGACACGCCGCCAAGCTCTTCCTGGATGGTCTTCATTTGCTGGTGCAAGAAGTATTCGCGCTGCTGCTGGTCCAGATCGAAACGCACCTTGGACTGGATATCGTTTTTGAGTTCAAGTTTCTGGAATTCGACATTCATGAACTTGAGTGTTTCCAGTGCGCGTTCCTTGAGCGCATTGATACTGAGCAGATTTTGCTTTTCCTTGACCGGCAAGTTCATATTTGAAGACACAAAATTGATCAAAAACGATTGGCTTTCTATATTCTTGATCGCAAAGGTCGCCTCAGTAGGAATGTTCGGACTTTCCCTGATAATCTGAATTGCCAGCTCTTTGATCGATTCCAGAATGGCGAGGAATTCAGTGTCGTGCTTGCCCGGACGCTTTTCCTCAACCTCTTTGATACTGGCCATCAGATAAGGCCTTTCGGCAGTAACGGCGTCGATTTCAAAGCGCTTTTTACCTTGCAGGATCACGGTAATGTTTCCATCGGGCATTTTGAGCACGCGCAGGATACGCGCTACGGTCCCTATGGTGTGGATGTCGTTTTTGGTCGGATCTTCGTCTTCCTCATTTTTCTGGGCCACCACACCGATGATTTTACCGGCAGCATTGGCGTCGTTGATGAGTTTTATGGATTTGTCGCGGCCGGCAGAAATCGGGATGACCACGCCGGGGAACAAAACGGTATTTCTAAGCGGTAAAATCGGGAGCGAGGCGGGCAACTCCTCGTTGAGCATCTCCTCTTCATCCTCAGGCGTGAGCAGTGGGATCAGCTCGGCATCGGAATCAAATTCGTGCAATGACAAATTGTCAAAACTAAAGATTTTTGAATGTGGCATAGTTCAAAATAAGGGGTCAAATTGACATAAAGTTTGTTAATGGAAAAACAAAGATACGGTAACATCCTGTGAAAGCGATGCTAAAATCGATGTACAACCAATTAATTCGTTGCATTTTACACGGGTCAACTTTTATGCCATAAAAAAGCCCGAACGTCGATGTTTCGGGCTTTGTATTGGTTTGGTTTGAACTCAGAACGCCTCGGCGGGAACCTCAAAATCGAAGGTTCCGCTGGTTACCTGGAACGGTCCGGTCACTGTGTCGCCGCTCTTCATGAACGAGTAGCTGAACGTGCCCCGGATGCGTCGCGTGGTAGCATTGAATTCCAGGATCGTAATGGTTCCTGTCTCATCGTTTTCCGACACGAGTGTCGGCGAATCATTGCTCAGATCGATATGGTTGACCGATATGCCCGGCCAGATAATAGCATCGTGCGATGTGAGCGTTTGCGCCGCGCCAGGTTGCCAGAAATTCTCGTGGATGCGGATGTTGATCTCGATGCCGTTTGGCGGAGAAGCCGTTGGCGTCGAATTCCCCTGGATCCAGAGTACGCGGCCCTGGTTGTCCGACAGCGTTTCGAGCTTGGCTGCGGTGCCCGTGAATGGAAAAAAATACGGCTTTAGTCCGGTGTAGGCAACGCCATCAACCGTAGCATTCAAAAATCCGTAGGTGACAGGGCCAGGTCCGGGACCGGGATTGGTTCCGACGGGGTTCACGGTGATTGGTCCGGTCCAGTTGCTGTTGCTGGTGCCCGAGCAGTTGGCGCGAACGTAAAAACTATAGCCCTGATTGGCCAGTACACCGGTAAGGGTGCGCGTGGGCGTCGTGGTCGATACGGTCGTACCCGATCCGAGCGCAAATCCTGCGGCGCCATATTGTACCTGCCATGCCGAAGCGCCGGCAGCATCCCATGTCACAGTAATTTCGGTATTACCCGCAGATCGCGTGGCCACCACATTGGCCGGTTGTGCGCAACTGCCGATCTCGCCTCCTACAGGAATTGGTCCCACCCAACCGCTGAACGTTGTGGCGTCACAAACCGTACGGATGTAAAATTCATAATTATTGGACGAATTAAGCCCGTTGACCGTTGCCTGGTTGCTGGTGGAAACCACCTGGGTGCCCGATCCTACCGCAAAACCGGCAGGTCCGTACTGGATTTGCCACGATCCTGTTCCCGCGGCGGCGCTCCAGGTTAAATTGACGCTCGATCCGGCAATGAAATCGCTGGCTTCGAAGCTCGGTGGTGCGGCGCAGGTGTTGGTTGGTTGCGTGTTGAACAACGCCGGATCGACCGGTTCGCTGTCGCATGAAGCAAAGTGCAATCCGAGGAAAACCAACGAAATTGCCGATACTATTGTTGATCTAGTCATGGGTGGATGATTGAGGTGTTTTTTTTTAGAACGTTCCAAATATAATTAAACCGCATTTGATTGGCTAAAAAAAAATTACATTATTTTTATCCAAAGTGTAACACTGCACACCAACCTTACGTCCTTCGCTTAAATCATCATCAACTTACTTGAGTTTCGCCAAACACGATATCGAAGAACTGATCGCACTTTGCCGCGATCGCAACCAAAAGGCACAATTTGAGGTGTACAACCGCTATTGCAAGGCGATGTACAATGTGGCTTTACGGATCGTCAAGGACGCACACTATGCAGAAGATGTGATGCAGGAAGGTTTCCTCAAAGCCTTTACCAAAATCGGCGATTACCGGCAGGAAGTGGCTTTTGGCGCGTGGCTCAAGCGGATTGTGATCAATTACAGCATCGACTATCTCAAGAAGACCAATGCGTACAAAGCCGATGACATCGAAAATGTGATGTACAAAGTGGCCGACGAACCTGCAGAGTCGGAACCGGATTTCACTCAGCTCAAGACCGATCAGGTGCTCAGCGCGATGAACCGGCTCAAGGACAATTACCGCATGGTGCTCACGCTGTTCTACATCGAAGGTTACGACCATGAGGAAATCACCGAAATACTGAACATCAGCTACGCCAATTGCCGTACGACGATGAGCCGCGCCAAGGAAAGTTTACGAAAACAATTACAGCAAATTTGAATCGCATGAAAAAGAACAATGACCCGATGGAGGATTTATTTGACCGGCTACAAGGACAATGGGACATCCACGAACCCGACGAAAACCATTACGACCGGTTCCTGGCCCGGCAGTCGCGAAAAAAAGGCCGCGCGAACCGGTGGTATGGATTCTCGATTGCCGCCTCAGTGTTGCTTGTGGTAGGTTTCTTTACCTTTTTTGCCGACAACCTCAAGTCTGCGCCACCGCAATCAGGGTTGCATTTTGCCTCCAAGCAGACCCGCGAAACAGATTCGATTTTTACGGCCATGATCCGGTTCGAACTCGATAAAGTGGAGCAAAAGAACTCACCGCTCAACGAGAAAATCGTCTCCGACGCACTGGCGCAGATGGAAAAGCTCGACAAAGATTATGAGAAGATCAAGCAGGAACTCATCCGCAACGGCGAAAGCAAGCAAATCATCCAGGCCATGATACGCAATCTGAAAATCAGGATTGCCTTTCTTGAAGACGTTCTGGAACACATCGAAAACAATGAAAAACGAAACAATACCACCCATGAAAACACTATTTAGTATACTGCTTGCGCTGCTGATCCCAACGGTATCCCCGGCCCGCGAGCGCGACCTGCAAAAACACCTCAAGCAAAAGACAATCAAAAAAGCCTATATCGTCAATCCGGATGCGGGCATCGACATTACCAACGCCTACGGGAATGTTTACGTGACCACTTGGGCCGAGGACAAAATCGAACTCGACATCCAGATCAAAGTCTCGAGCGACAAAGAAGATTGGGCCATCAAAAAACTCAACGACATCAACGTCGATATCACGGCGCTCAAACATCTGGTCACAGCCAAAACCACGTTTGCCAACGGTGCGGGAAAGGTCAATACGAGAAACAACAGCATCGAGGTCAATTATACGATCAAGATTCCGGCAGCCGGCGGCGTAACGATCGACAACAAATATGGCCAGATCCTTTCTACGGATTTGGCCGGCCCTACCAACATCAAGTGCAAATACGGCAAAATCCTTTTGGGCAAGCTTCATTCGGCCAGCAACACGATCGACATTGAATACTGCTCGAAATCGTCGATCGAATACGCCAAAACGGCCCGTATCGAAGCTGATTACTCGGGCATATCCATGAATGATTTTGGCACCATCGCGCTCAATGCCGATTACACCGATGTCAATTTCAGAAATGGCGGCCAGTTAAAGTACAACTGCAGTTACGGATCGGTAAAAATCGGGAATATAGTTAATTTGGAAGGCTCCGGCGACTATCTGTCCGTAGCGGTCGAGACCGTTTCCGGCCAGTTTAACGTCAACACCAACTACAGCAAAATACTGATAGACCAGGTGTCGGCAAAGGCAGGAAATATCGTGGTCAACGCCGATTACACTACGGTCCACATCGGATACAATCCCGGATATGCTTTCGACTTCGACGTCAGGATCAAATATGCCAACTTTAAATACTCCGATCTGGAAGTCGCCCACAAAAACGAAACCGCTACTAGCAAAAATTACTCCGGACATTACAAAAAACAAGGTATCAACAAAATTTCCGTGGTATCGGCGTACGGCAATGTCCATTTGAATAAAACCAATCCTTAAGTTTCAATCATCATGACGAAATCAATTCTCTCCATCGCACTGCTGCTGTCCGGGCATTTCGTCTGCGCACAAGGCAGGATCAAAGGCAACGGCAATATGGTCACCAAAACCATTGCGACCGAAAGTTATGACAACATTTCTGTAAACGGATTCTACGATGTGGTGCTCGTCTCGGGCGTTGAAGGCAAAATCACAATCGAGGCCGAATCGAACCTGATAGCGCATATCGCGATCCAATCCGATGGCAAAACGCTGAAGATCGCCACCGAACACGGCAGGAAAATCAGTACAGGAAACGGCAAAAGCATTACCATTACCGTGCCTGTGGAGCAACTGAGTGCCGTAAGCCTTTCCGGATCGGGCGATGTAAAAACGAAAGATGCGATCAGATCAGACCATTTTAAAGCCACGCTTACCGGATCCGGCGATGTCGCGCTCCATGTCGAGGCGCGCACGCTTGAAGCCGATATTACCGGATCGGGCGACATGGTGCTCCGCGGTAAATCCGATACGTTTCATTGTACGGTGACCGGATCGGGCGATTTGAACGCTTACGGGCTCAAAGCCGGAGATGTGAGCGCTGAAGTGACCGGATCGGGCGATTGTAAAGTGTTTTGCCTGGGCGCACTCCAGGGCCGTGTGAGCGGATCGGGCGACATCCATTACAAAGGTGATCCGCGTAAAACGGACAACAAAGTATCGGGATCGGGGGGCATCAACAAAGCCTGAAGAATAATTCAGGGGGCGCTTTGATCCAGGACGCCTTTCTTGGGAACGCGAAGCAGCAGCACCACCCCGATGGCAAAGAACAGCGCCAGGAACACAATTGCGAAACGAGGCCCCTGAAATTGGTCGATCACGCCATAAACGCACATCCCGATCACAATACCAATTTTTTCCGACACATCGTAAAAACTAAAAAATGACGCCGTGTCCTGTGTCTCGGGCAGCAATTTGGAATACGTCGACCGAGACAGCGCCTGAACGCCGCCCATGACCAATCCTACAAGCGCGGCCATGATGTAAAATTCAGTGGGTTTGGTCATGAACCACGCAGAAACACATAGCGCCATCCAAAATACGTTGATCACGACCAGTACCGGAATGTTCCCGAACCGCGCCGAGGCACGCGAAGTCAGGACTGCGCCAAGCACCGCCACGAGTTGGATGAGCAAAATGCAGATGATGAGTCCGGTTTGGCTTTGCGATTTGCTTTCCCATTGGATCTCGCCTTCGCCAAAATAAGTGGCCACCAGCATCACGGTCTGCACGGCCATGCTGTACACAAAAAATCCGGACAGGTACCGCTTGAGCGCAAGGTTGTGCGAAAGCATTCCCCATACTTTTTTGAGTTCGCGGAATCCGTTGAAAAGTACGGCGCGCGTTACGTTCCTGTCGTTGCGGTTTCCTTTGGGTAGATAAAAATAGGTGTACTGGCTGAACAAAATCCACCAGATACCAACCATTACAAACGAATACCGCATGGCTTGTACGGCATCGACCCCGGTGTCGGCGCCCATAATCATCGCCAGGTTGACAACCAGCAGAATCACGCTGCCAATGTAGCCCATGGAATACCCGCGCGCGCTGATTTTGTCCTGTTGTTCCGGGTAGGCAATGTCCGGCAAATACGAATTATAAAACACCAGGCTGCCCCAAAAGCCGATCAGTCCGAAGAAATAAAACAACAGTCCGGGGTAAATTTGGGACAAATCAAACCAATATAATCCTACGCACGATAAAGCACCCAGGTAACAAAAAAACCGCATAAAGTTCTTTTTGTTGCCCACATAATCGGCAATTCCGGACAATAGCGGCGAGATAAAGGCTACCACCAAAAATGCCGCAGCGGTTACAAAACTGATCAGCGCCGTGTCTTTGATCTGCAGGCCAAAAACCGCTACGTGGTCTACGCCGTCGGCGAACTGCGCCTTGTAAAATATCGGGAATACGGCCGAGGAAACCGTGAGCGGATAAACCGAATTTGCCCAATCATAAAACGCCCATGCATTGAGTAGTTTTTTGCTTCCTTTTTCGAGTTGTGCCATAGCGTGGTTTTGAGGTCACTAATTTATTTCATTTTTCATTGCGGCGAACCGTTGAAATAAAAAAAGCCATGCTTCTGCAAATGAGAAACATGGCGCTATTTGTACTTAATAACCGATCAGAACTTGACACCAAATTTGGCTGCTTCTGCCTTAGCTTGCGGAATCAGCTTTTTGATATTGGCGATTCGTGTGGCGTCGGATGGGTGCGTGCTCAGAAATTCAGGGGGCGCCTGCCCACCGGACTGCGCGGACATCCTGCTCCAGAACGCGACGGCCTGATCCGGATTGTAACCTGCAATCGCCATCAACGTAAGTCCGATCATATCGGCTTCGCTTTCGTGGTTGCGGCTAAAGGGCAGCATCACCCCTACATTGGACCCGATTCCGTAATATTGTTGCCAAAGCGACTGCTTTTCCTGGCTTTGCCCGCTTGTGGCTACCGCTACGCCAACAGCACCCAGGGCTTGCAACTGCGAGGCGCTCATTCGCTGCGCACCGTGGTTGGCCAGTGCGTGCGATACTTCGTGCCCCATGACGGTTGCCAATCCGGCTTCGTCTTTGGTGATGGGCAAAATACCGGTGTAAACGACAATTTTTCCGCCCGGCATACACCATGCGTTCACGGCCTTGTCGTCGACAAGTTTGTATTCCCACTGGTAACCGCTCAGGTACCCGGCTTGTCCATTGGCATTGAGCCAGCGTTCAGCAGCGCTTTTGATCTTCATTCCTACGGATGAAACCTGTTGTGCGGCAGCCGTTCCGGTCACTACTTTATTCTCTTTCAAAAATTCGTCATATTGTTGGAATGCAGACGGAAACAACTGCGAGTTGGACACAAAGTTCAGGTTGCTCTTGCCTGTGAACGGGTTTGTCGAACACGCGACGGCCACGCCAAGGGCCGCAAAGGCTGCAAATAAAAAAGGTTTTGTATTCATGTGGATTGATTTTCGGTTAGGCATTTTAAATTGATTGGAACAAATTTAACAAATAATCACCGGGCTGTGATATGCAATTCCGCAAAATCTTTATCGATTAACAAGGTGGCGCAAGCAAAACCATACCTGACCCGACACGGTTGTTGTCCCTATAAATGCGCCCGACTTAAAGACGAGTCTATGCTGTTGGAAATCAAAAATCAAAAAAAAATAGCCGACCTGCTTCACTAGGCATTACCTACCGGAAATTCAATTCGAAACGTTGTGCCTTGGCCAGGCGCGCTTTCGATGCTGATCTTTCCGCCCAATGCTTCAACCTGTGTTTTGACCATGAACAATCCAAGTCCGCGCCCGTCCACATGTTGATGGAACCGCTTGTACATTTTGAACACATCGTCTTTTTTTGTGGCCAGATCGATCCCGATACCGTTATCAGAAAAGGTCATCAGCACATATCCCGGAAACCGGTCACTTTTGATCGTGATCACAGGCGGCACGTCTTGCCGCCGGTATTTGATGCTGTTTGAAATCAGGTTGTAAAAAATGCTGTGCAGATAACTTTTTACAGACACCACGCCGCCTGCCTGCCCGAAATCGGCTATTACGCTGGCTTGCTCCTTTTCGAGAAGGTTGATGATGCCCATTTGTACCTGATCGAGCACATCGGAAAAATCGATATATTCCCTGTTTTCGACCGTTTTCTTTTTCATTTGCAGGATTTCGCTCAGGTCGATGATCACTTCGTCAAGCCTGTCGATGGATGCGGTCAGCTCGCGTTTAAGCAATGCCATCACATCGGGCGGATAACTGCCTTCGCTGAGTTCGCGCGAAAGTCCTTTGATATTGGCCAGCGGCGCGCGCAAATTGTGGGAAACGATGTACGAAAACTGTTCGAGGTCTTTGTTGCGCCGAATCATGTCTTCGATCATCTTAAGCCGCTCGTCTTCTGCCTGTTTTTTAGACGTAATGTCCTTGAAATAAGCTGATATTCCGCTATCGGACGGGTAGGCACTGGTTTCATACCAACGTCCACCCGGCGCAAAATAACCTTCAAATTGCACGGGCTTTCCTTCACGCAGCGATTCGTGTAATTTGGCGTGGGCAATCGTTCCGACCGCGTTTGGGAAAACCTCCCAGATGTTGCGGCCTATGATTTCCTCTTTGGGCGTTTTGGTAAAATGTTCCGCCTCTTTGTTCCAATAAGTTACAATCCATTGATGGTCGACGGCAAAAAACGCATCGCGGATGCTCTCCAGTATCTGGATTTTTTCCTCTGCCGCAGACAGTGCCGTGGCCTCGGCGAGTTTTTGATCTGTAATGTCGTGGACGACGCCGTTCAGACCAATGGGTTTGCCGTCCGGGCCATATTCAAATTTGGCTTGCGTATGCAGATAGCGCACTGAACCGTCCTTTCTGACAATACGGTGGTGGAATCCCATATCGGTAAGCGTCTCGAAAGCTTTGGCTCCTGCCTGCTCGACAAATGCGCGATCCTCAGGATGGATGTAGGACAACCACGATTGGTACGATTGTCTGCGTTTGCGGAGCGGCACACCGTAGATGCGAAGGGCCTCGTCGGACCAGATCAAAACGCCGGTATCCAGATTGAGTTCCCAGCTTCCGAGCTGCGCGATGGCCTGCGCCTGGCTCAAACGCTGTTCTTTGTGTTGGAGCGCGCTTTCGGCCTGGGTGCGCCTGAAATCTTTTTCGAATATGTCGAGCGCAAAGGAAATATTGGCCGATGCTTCACTGAGCAGCGCAATTTCCTGCAAATTGAAAAAATTCTTTTCGCAGGCGTACAGATTGAACGTGCCGATGGTCTCACCCTGCTTTTTTATCGCAAAGAACACCGCCGATTTAAACCCACGTGACGCCGCATAAGCATTGAACTTTTGATTGGTGCGCAGTGAAATGTCCGATACGACAAAATAGTCTTCGCCGTTAAGTACGTGCTCGATCGGACCGCCGCTGTAATAGGTATAATCGGTAAAATAGGCAATATCAGCCGCTGTGGCGTTCGCGCTGGCATTGAGCGAAATGTGACGCGTTTTCGGGTTAGCGATCCCAATCCATGCAAACTCAAATTTGCCATAATCGATCGCAATGCGGCAGACGGCTTCAAATAATTGTTGCTCGTCGCGCACGTGCAGCACCGTTTGGTTGATCTGGCTGATGAAATTGTAAAGTCTGTTGCTGTATCGCAGGCGGTCTTCCGCTTCTTTCCTGTGGGTCACGTCGCGGAAATTGTCGACAATCCCGCCAATGACCGGATCGTGGAGCATGTTGGTCAGCGTGCATTCGAGCCAGCGCCAACCTTCGGTTTTGTGCATGACGCGAACGGTGATTGCGGGCATCGTACGGCCCGGATGCGCCAATACCTGCGTAAGGTGTTGTTCGATGAGCGGTATGTCATCCGGATGTACCAGCCTGGCCATGCCCAAATCAAGCATTTCGCGTTTGGTGAATCCAAGAATCTTCTCAACCGACGGCGATAAATAATTGGGATTGCCTTCATTTGACAAAATCGCAATCCCGTCAGCGCTTTGTTCGATCAGCATGCGGAATTGGTGCGCGTTGCGAAGTACTTCGTCCTGGGCATTTTTGCGTTCGGTCACATCGCGAAAATGGGTAACCATACCCCGCACAGACGGATCATCGAGCAAATTGGTGATCGAAGCTTCCACCCAATGCCAGTTGCCATCTTTGTGCCGGCGCCGCGATATCGGATAGGAAAAGGGTACACCCGGATGTTGGAACGCGCGTGCCTGCACTGCCTTTACGGCCGCCAGATCGTCCGGGTGGACCAGCGATGCGAGCGTAAATTGCTGCATTTCGGCATCGGAATAACCCATCACTTTTTTGATTGACGGCGAAATATAAGCCGGTTTTCCCTGGGCGTCGACGATCACAATACCTTCATTGCCCAACCCAAAAAGGGTGTGGAACCTACTTTCATATTGGATCAATCGCTCATTGGCCTGAACCAGCGCCGGATCGCGATCCGACCGGCTTTCCTGCAGCACGCTCATTTGGAATAGATTTGGGGTGCAAAATTCCGTATAAAAACTGTAATAATTGAATAATTAACATGCAAATCGACGAACGGCATGCGACCGCCCCAAATTCAATTGCATTTATCGACGCGGAAAAAATGTCGGTTTATCTGAAATTTTGGCTTTCCAACGGATTTTTTACGCTTAAACCGCTGTAATACATACTTTTGAGTTCCAAATCTAAAAATAATAACCATGGAAACCGTTCTGCAACAAGGCCTTTGGGTCATGATGGAAGAGTCGATTGTCGAATTGGCCGACACCACTGAAACAGATGAGCCCGTTTATCACGACAGCTACGATTATTTTCCCGATTTCGGAATTTAATGTACCGGATACCCCCGCCAAGCCGGCAGGTGATCCCAAATGAAAATTCACGCCTGCTTCACAATCGAAACAGCCGTTGGATGCAGTTATAAGCGCCTTCCGCCTTTGGCATCATCCCGGTAGTTCGGCGTGGGAACTTGCAGCCAGCAAAATGTACAGTCCTATCAGCAGCCAGCATGCCATGATCAATCGGGTCTGGAACCAACCCGCAATGCTGCGCGGTGTACGTAAAATGCCAACGCCGATGTGTGTCCGATTATGATCGCAATTCCAAAAAAATATCAGGACCTTCTTTAACGCTCATTGCTTTTTCCATCGGATGGGTTTATATCGGATGTGATTTTTGAAGGCATCGGACGCATAGCCACTAACGATACGGGTTCGGCTCGATTTTTAAGTATAATTTATGATTTCTGATTTAAGGAAAAATATACAATAAATTACCTTAGTGGAAAATTTAGCGGAATGTCAAAAAACCACAAGAAACGAGGCCAATCGTTGCAAATTCCTAAGGTAATTTTATTCACGGCTAAATTAATATCGCTTGTTTCCACCAAATGGGTGGTTCGGTTTGCGGCGCGGTTGTTTACAACGCCTGTCAGGCACAAATTGCCCAAGCGCGAACTTGAAATGAATGCGGGATCCCGACAGCAGAAACTTCGGGTTGAAAGCATTGGAAAAACCGTTGTGGTTTACCAATTCGGGCGCGCAGAAAAAAAAGTATTGCTTGTCCACGGATGGTCGGGCCGCGGTACGCAATTGGTTAAATTTGCCGACGAACTCATCCGTCGGGATTACAGCACGGTGAGTTTTGATGCGCCCGCGCACGGCAAATCTTCCGGAAATACCACGCTGATGCCTGAGTTTATCGAAACGATATTGGAGATCGATAAGAAATTCGGCCCATTTGAATCGGCCATCGGACATTCACTTGGCGGCATGTCTCTGCTCAATGCGGCACGGCTGGGCTTTAAAGTAAACCAAATGGTGGTTATCGGCAGCGGGAATATCATCAAAGACATTTTCGATGCGTTTGTTTTTAAAATGCAACTCCCGCACAAAATCAGCGATTTAATGCGCGATCACTTTGAACGCAAACACCATAAAACCATGGCCGACTTTTCTTCCTATTTGTCTGCGCAGGTAATCGACATTCCGGTGTTGGTCGTACATGATGAAAACGACGCCGAAGTGCCGGTGCAATGTGCCCACCACATTTTCAGCCATCTGAAAAACGGGCAGTTGCTGATCACGCATAAACTCGGCCACCGGAAAATATTGGGCGATGCACAGGTCATCCA
>JAEWLN010000148.1 GCA_023457535.1 Bacteroidota bacterium | reverse complement strand
AAAGATACAGCGGACAGCAGGTTCCCGGCTCCTGAAAACCGGCGTCTTACTCGTTCGACATTCGACGTTCGACATGGGACATCATTACCACGTCATGTTCGGGAACGTGCGCTGCATGTATTGCATATCGGCAAGCAAATATCCCATGTGCTCCGTGTGGATGCCTTGTTTGCCGCCTTTCTGGAAATATTTCACTTCCGGGATTTCGAGCGTGGCTATGGTTAATATTTCGTTTACTTTTTTATAATAATCATTCTTCAATAAGGTGACATCGACGCCGATTCCTTGCGCCACCATATCTTGATCGGCTCCGGTTTGGTGGAACAATTCGTCCGTGAATGTCCAGAGATCGTTGATCGCCGTTTGCATTTTTTGCTTGCTTTCAGCCGTGCCGTCGCCGAGGCGTTTGATCCAGTCGGACGAGAAACGCGTGTGGTATTGCACTTCCTTGATGCTTTTTTGCGCAATGGCCGACAGCGTTTCGTCTTTGCTGAACTGCAATTTTTCGAGCAGCAGCAAATGGAACACGTCGAATAAAAATTGTCTTCCGATCGAATACGCAAAATCGGTGTTCGGCTGTTCGACGAGCAAAACGTTTTTGTATTCGCGTTCGGGACGCAAAAACGCGATTGTGTCTTCGGTCGCACCGTCACCGAGCAAACCGGCCGCATATTGGTAATAGCTCCGCGTTTGGCCGAACAGGTCGAGCGAAATGTTCGTCATCGCGATGTCGGTCTCGAGGTTCGGGCCGTGGCCGCAGAGTTCTCCGAGGCGTTGGCCAAGGATGAGGGCGTTGTCGGCGATGGTGTAGATGTATTGTACTTTATTCATAGTCGTAAAAGCAAAAGTCATAAAGTCGTAAAAGCAAAAGTCATAAAGTCGTAAAAGCGAAAGTCATAAAGTCGTAAAAGCGAAAGTCGTAAAGTCGTAAAAGCGAATGCATCCTCTGATTTGGCCTTTATGACCTTATGACTTTTCTCCTTTACGACTTTTACATGTGTTTGAGTTCTTCCGGCAATTCATAAAACGTCGGATGACGGTACGCCTTGTCCTTGGCCGGTTCAAAAAATTCGCCGTTGTGATCCGGGTTCGATGCCGTGATCGCAGACGACGGAACGACCCAGATGCTCACGCCTTCCATTCTTCTTGTGTAAACATCGCGCGCGTTCTCGAGCGCCATGGTTGCGTCTGACGCGTGCAACGATCCGCAGTGGCGGTGTTCGAGCCCGTTTTTACTTCTTACAAATACTTCCCAGAGTGGCCAGTTCTTCATTGTTTATAGTCTTAAAAGTGAAAGTCGTAAAGTCCTAAAAGCGAAAGTCGTAAAGTCTTAAAAGCTGTGCGTCCTGGAAAGTCAGGCCTTTATGACTTTATGCCTTTATGACTCTATGACCTTATGACTTTATGACACTCATGCTGTTTCTAAATTCGCTTCTTGTTTTTCGGCGTATGCCATCGCTGCATCCCTCACCCATTTCCCATTGTCCCAGGCGTTGCGGCGCGCATCCATACGCACTTTGTTGCAAGGGCCGTGGCCTTTGACGACCTGCCAGAATTCGTCCCAATCCATGTCGCCGTAGTCGTAGCTTTTTCTTTGCTCGTTCCATTTGAGATCCGGATCGGGGATCGTGAGCCCGAGGAGTTCGGCTTGCGGGACGGTCTGGTCGACGAATTGTTGACGCAATTCATCGTTGGTTTTTCTTTTTAATTTCCATTTCATCGACTGTTCGGTGTGTACCGATTCTGCGTCGGTCGGGCCGAGCATCATCATCGACGGCCACCACCAGCGGTTGAGCGCGTCCTGTGCCATCGCTTTTTGTTCGGGCGTGCCGTTGCAAAGCGTGAGCATGATCTCGAATCCCTGGCGTTGGTGGAAACTTTCTTCCTTGCAGACGCGTACCATCGCACGCGCGTACGGTCCGTATGAGGTTGCCGTCAGCGGCACCTGGTTGATGATCGCCGCACCGTCGACGAGCCAGCCGATGGCGCCCATATCGGCCCAGGTGACGGTCGGATAATTGAATATCGACGAATATTTCGCTTCGCCCGAATGCAATTGGTCGTACAATTCCTCGCGCGAAATTCCAAGCGTTTCACACGCCGAATACAAATACAAGCCGTGGCCTGCCTCGTCCTGGACTTTGGCCAGAAGCGCCACTTTCCGCCTGAGCGAAGGCGCGCGCGTGATCCAGTTTCCTTCGGGCAACATCCCGACAATCTCGGAATGTGCGTGTTGCGAGATCTGGCGGATATGCGTCTTGCGGTATTTTTCGGGCATCCAGTCTTTGGGCTCGATTTTTTCGTCGTTCGCGATTTTCCTTTCGAATTCTGCCTCGAGTGCTGCGATGTTTGCTTCCATATTTTGTTGATTAAAGAAAATGAACTACCTCGCGGCCATCTCATTTTCAAATTTCCAAATTTTCAAATTTAAACGGCAAAATCAACGACGACTTTCCCCGATGTCGGCACGGCCTGGCAACTGAGCACCAGGTTTTGCGCAACTTCTTTTTCGTCGAGCGCGTAATTGATCTTCATTTCGACGCTGCCCTCCACAACCCGGCATTTGCACGTCGAACACACGCCGCCTTTGCACGCGAACGGTAAATCGGCACCGGCCGCGAGCGCTCCGTCCAATATATTGTCGAAATCGTCATCCATGATAAAATGGAATTCCTTGCCGCCGTCGATGATGGTGACCTCGGTGCCTTCGACTTTCTTCTCTAAAATGTGTCTGGTTCGTTCTTTATCGGCTTCAGAATTGCCGGTGTTGAACAATTCGAAGTGGATCTTTTCCTTGGCGAGTCCGGCTTTGACAAGCTCGTCGCGGATCAGGAAAATCATCGATTCGGGCCCGCAGATGAAACATTCGTCTACAGATGGCACGTCAATGATGTTTTTGGTCAGCGCCTGCAATTTCTCTTCGGTGAATCTGCCGTTGAGCAATTCGATGCTGCGGTGCTCTTTGGTCAGGAAATGGAAAATCTCAAGCCGTCCGAAATAGCGGTTCTTGAGCTGTTCGATTTCTTCCTTAAAGATAATCGATTTGACGCTGCGATTGAGGTAAAACAACTGGAATTTGCTCATCGGTTCGAGCGCAAGGTGCGTTTTGATGATCGACAAAATCGGTGTGATGCCGCTTCCGGCCGCAAATACGATGTAATTCTTGGCTTTGTCGGGCTCAATGGGCGTATTGAAAATGCCGTTGGGGGCCATGATGTCGAGCACATCGCCTTTTTTGACCGATTCGTGGATGTACGACGAGAATAATCCGCCGTTGATGCGTTTTACCGCCACTTTCCACTGGTCTTCGACCGGGCTCGAGCACAGCGAATACGACCGCCGTACGTCCTTTCCGTCGATCAGCGCGCGCAACGTAAGATGTTGGCCGTGCGAATATTTGAACTCGTCGCGCAACTCAGCCGGGATGTCAAATGAGATCACAGAACAATCTTTGGTTTCCCGATGGACGTCGCGCACTTTTATCGAATGAAACTTTGCCATAGTTTTTTTAACTAACAGTTGTTAGTTTACTATGCAAATTTAGTAATAATTCCTTAATGATAAAGTTAAATTATACCCTCGAGCAAAACTTTTTTTAGATTGGTTTTGAGTATGTTAGGACTAAAATCTTTTTTCTTGCCATACCAGAGATAGAGCGTCCGGATGGTCGACAAAATCGAAAAGATAATCACTTCGGCATTGCAGTTCCTGAGTTCGCCGGCGGCAATCCCGTTTTTGACGATGGCCCGGAAAATATCTTCGTATTCTTCCCGCATGTTAAGGAAATACTGCAGTTCGGCGGCCGGCAGATGCATCCAGTCGTTGTTGAGCGAGGCCAGTGCATCGGGGTTGTTTACGGTAATGTCGATGTGCAGCTGGATCACGTTTTCGATCTTTTCAACCGACGTGGCCTCTGAAGCAGCAATCGTACGGATGTTGGCCGTATATTCCTCGGCAATGGCAATAATCATCAAAACGAGGATCTCCTGCTTGGATTTGATGTGGTTGTAAAGGCTCGCGGCCTTGATATCCATGGCCTGGGCGATGTCGCGCATGGTCACGGCGCTATAGCCTTTTTCTTTAAAAAGTTGTGCTGAAACAGTGACGATCTCGAGCTTTCTGTCGGACGGTTTCTGCATTACAAAAGGATGTTTTGAATGGTTTGGTTGTCGTAAATCCTGCCGTCATAGCGCAATGTCCAACCCATGGTATTGGTCAGGATCAGGATTTTGGACAACTCGCTGATCAATCGGTTCTGCGCATTGGCCTTGAGTGGGGATTGCGCGATTTTCTTTTCGAGATTTTTGCGCACCGATTGGTTGATCTTGTTGTAATCATCGCCTGTAAACTGGTTCAGCCGGCTTTGCGTGACGTCGTAAAATTTGATGTCCGGATGGATTTTGATCTCCTCTTTGGGAATGTTCAGGATGGTAATCGTCTTGTTTTCCTGATCGATGTCGTATTTCATCTGGCGCAGATCATAGGACACCGTCGCCTCTGCATTGACGACAATAAGCGCTTTTTTGTCGAACGAAATCAGGTCCATAAAATATTTATCCTGGTCTTTGTACGTCAGCACTTGCGAAAAATGGCCTTCGGTCACGATCAGTTTGCCTACGTTGACAATTTGCTGCTGGATCAGATTCGTATCGGCAGAAATCTCAGATCCATCCTGCTTTTTGAATTGACAATACTTGAACATCAGCAGCACGGCAATCCCGGCCAGGATCAGATAGAAAATGCGTTTGCGGAGCATGTTTTTGGTTAAAAATACGGTAAAAAATCCCAAATCCAAAACTCAAACTTACGAACTTTTTCAGCGGTGTTTGAAATAGGCCTGGAATCCGGAAAACTGAGGATTGACTTCTGGAATTTTTCAACCTAACAAACCCGCTGTTGCCATACAACAATTGTCCTCTAACCTTTTAAAGCATCTGCTATTAAATTATAAAACTTTTCTTTTTCTTTAGGCAGTCCCTCCAGCTTTTTAATTTCCCTGGTTTTGAAATTATATATGAGATAAATTGGAATTGCGTCGCCCCACAATTTCAAGAATTTGTTCTGGTAGGCTTTGTCTGGTAAAAAATGATAGCCGGAAAGATTATAATCCTGAATGTATTTTTCCCATTTTGCAGCATTTTCGTCAGGCGAAAGATAGAGTGTTTTTATATTCCTGCCTTCTAAGAAAGTGTGCAAATCTTTGTTGTAAGAGAATTGCGCAATACAAGGCCCACACCATGTCGCCCAAAAATCGATAAACACATTTTGATTCGGGAATTTTTCTGCCAGCGCGTCAACCAATGATTGATTGCTGTGTGCAAAAGGGACATCGCCAACAGGTTCCAATGTGGTAGTATAAATCGCGAGACTTCCTTGAGGTACTTTAGGTTCTGCTTTGGCCACCGCAACGGCTTTGATATTTATTTTATTTAACCCGATGTTCATGATGCTTTCAGCAAGAGGTACGTTATAAGCACTTGTGGGGAATTTTTCTGCAAAAACTTTATAAACCCTGATTAAATCCTGGTATTTGATCGTTTTTTCCTCATCATAACTTCTGATCAAATTCAGAAAATATTGCCCGATAGCAGATTCTTTATAATCATTTGATTCCAAGTAATCAAAAATCCCAATATTATCTATATGGGTTTGAAAGACATCATCAAATTGATTCCAAAACCGGGGAATTTTTACGTTTTCCTGTATGGCTTTCTTTTCGAAATACAACGCCGTAGTGGCGATTCTACCCAGATAAAAAGGCAATCTCAAATGCTCTTCTTTATAGGGAAGGTATTTTGAATTGACATAGTCAATAATTTTATCAGCCTCTTTCTCGGACATCGGCATTTTCTGCTCAGCCCTAAACCCATCATTTGTAGCAATTGCCCAGACATGAATAAGTATGCAGCGTTCGATAACGGCCTTTGTGTATTCTAAACAGGATTCCGAAATTTGCTTTTTTTGATAAAGGGCGTCGTAAAATTTAAAATGTTCTTTTTTCAGGTCGTTGATCCTTTCGATCATCTTGTCTGAATGGTTCTTAAACAGATTATATACTTCATCCTGAAATGCCACAGGCGCTAATTTAATATCGCTGTACATTTTATTCACTATTGCATTCTTTCCCTTAAAAATGATCTCCCCATTTTGTCTTTCTACGTAAATGGTGTCTCCCGGTGCTGCAAAGAACAATGCGCTATCCATCCCATTAAAAGGTTTTTCAAAAAGATTGATCAATCCCGGCCCGGAAATATCGAGGGTTTTTATGAATTTGTTGCCTTTTAATACGGCGTTATCACTATTGTTTACGTAATAAGAAACAGTGCTAAACTTTCCTATCGGTTTGCTAAAACTTACGTATTCACCACCGTATTCTTGTGGCAGATTCCCAACAACAGTAACCTGATTCGTTTGCGAAGAGCAAAAATGGGCTGCAAAAATCAGCATTGACAAGAAATAGGATTTCATAAGTTTACATTATAAATATTTGAGATCATGTTTACATTAGTCTATGTCGCCGTTTGCCAAACATCGACTT
>JAEWLN010000147.1 GCA_023457535.1 Bacteroidota bacterium | reverse complement strand
GCCAAG
Source organism: Bacteroidota bacterium (assembly GCA_023457535.1). GTDB lineage: Bacteria > Bacteroidota > Bacteroidia > Flavobacteriales > Flavobacteriaceae > Flavobacterium. Next base: position 2,903 of record JAEWLN010000147.1, on the reverse strand, counting down.
GTCTTCAAAATGCTATTTATCAAATTAAAAAAGGCAAACCAGAAGGTTGAATTTTCTTTGATTTTTGCAATTCCATCGTTGGGTGCGTCGTCGATGTAACAGCCTGTAAGCGAATTGCGCTTGTTTTTGGTAGCCGGAAGTTGTGGTTTCACGAATAAAGTTTATCTTCGGCAGAGAGAACTCAGTCCGCTTGAATCGCGAATTACGCTTACAGGCGGCACGTTGTGCGACAATTAGTCGAACTATCTGCAAAATTGTAAAATATGAAAAGAAATTATTTGATTGTTCTATTGTTTTTGAGTTGTCTTAATTCAATTTCACAAAACAAAAGTAATGACGATAAAAAATGGATAATCAAACTAGATGCATTTCAAATTGTAGATGCATTCTCCTTTCCAACTTTGTCCATTTCGATTGAAAGAAAACTAAATAATTGGTCATCGATAGGAGCGGAAGTTGGTTATCAAGTTTACAAAGTTCCATCATACGTTGACACAATATTCGTACACCAAGATGGGTTCAAAGCAAACGTAGAAGGACGAATCTATTTTTTAAAATTATTGAACAAAAAGAAAGAATATAGACACCAACCTTTTTTGGGGCTTCAGGCATTCTATCGACAGAACCAAAAATCCAATTCTGTTACTTATCGACATATTTCAGATCCAGACGACCAGCGAATATATTACAACGATGACTTTGGTGTAGAGAAAAGAGTTAAAGGTATAAATTTAATGCTAGGATATCAGTTTGTGACAGGAAGATGGCTTATACTTGAGCCCTTTCTAGGAATTGGCGTGATGGATCGAAAACTTAAAAATATTGGATTACAGTACGATGAAAATAAACATATATCGGATCGAAATGATGGTATGCCAATTATGGTCGGCTTCGACATAGCAGACAAAGATTCTGAAACCGAAATAAACTTTCGTATGGGGTTCAAACTTGGATACAGATTCTAACCGTCGCACAACAGCCTTTTTACGCAAGAGCTGGTTTTTAGTAAGTTGGAACATTTTTCAAACCAAGAAGATTGTATCTTGGCAGAGAAAACTCTGCTCCAATTTCCGCTCCTGCGCAAATAGGCGAAACGTTGGTGGCAAGCATATCGACCAATACCGACAGTAACAACAAACATAAAAATGAGCGTAATACACAATATAATTAACGAAAGACCTCTCGACACTTCAAGACTTGACAAAATTGTTTCAACTATTGACGGAGCAACATACGAGGACAGAGGACAAGGCGTTTTTTACTTTTGGATTGACGGAAAATCCACAAGAGGTTTTGACATTACACTTGAACAAGGTTATATTGAAGTTAGGAACACCGTTCTTTCAAACAAATACGACTACGATTTGACAAACAAAATTGTAGCAGAAATCACAGCATTGACAGGTGGAATTATCCTTAATGAAGATGAAGAACAAGTTTTAAGTTTTCCCATTTTTAACAAAGACAAAATTGCCTATTCAGAAATTCAGGATTGCGAAACCATCCAAATTTTATCAAGAGAACATGAAGATATCGCTATTTATGGCCCTATTAGGAAAGTTCATTTTGGAAGACGATTACACGATCAGTTTAGAGAACTTAAAGGCGAGCAACTAAAAAATAAAATGTTTGACCTTATCCTGACCGTAAATTATCAATTACCAAACTTTAAACAAGGTAACGTTATGCAAGTAGGAAACACAGAAGAGGACAAAAAAATAATGAAACTTCTGACAAACAATACTGATTGTATCATTGACAAATACGACTACATTTTATTGCATACATCTGACGAACAACCAATAATGATAACAAATAAAATTTTGAATTCAATTTTGCCTTCCAAATGGAAACTTATCGACGAATTTACTGTTGTAGCACCAATGATTGACGAAAGCGAATGGAATAAGTTGTTGGCCACAGCAAAGAAATTTGATTTATGGAACGAATTTACAAATAACTAAAAATGCCTGCCACCAACAGCCGTTTCAAGATATTGCCGAGATTTCGTTAAGTTGAATGTTCGGTTTTCACGAACATTGTTTATCTTCGGCAGAGAGAACTCAGTCCGCTTTGATCGGCAACATCGTGAAGCGGCGACACGTTATACGAATTGTCCGAGCTACACAGGCGTGACAATCTTACTTCCAAAACATATTTTTAACTGCCTTCAATATCGCGTCAGAGTTATTTTGCAATTAAAAATATTATTATCTAGGATAGCGAAAAAGAACCAGACGCCTTTGGGCAAATTAATTTGTGATAAAAAATATTTATGTAAAAATGTCACAAAACCTGCAGAGCAATTTGTAGCAAAAATATATTTTGCGTAAAAATGCTACAGAAGTTGTAGCAAAAAATATATTTTAAAAAAAATGCTACAAAGTCATGTCAAAATTTCGTGCGCTAATCGTTATATTGAAAGGAATCCTAACATTCTGCGAAATATTTGTGATAAATTCCCTTGAAAAAAATTTACAACAAATGTTGTATGAAAAAATGAAATTGGATAAAATTTCACACGAATCTGTGTGGATTATTTTGGAATCTGTAAAATTCACACAGCCGGATTTGAAGCTAAAATTTCAAGCGTTAAGTTATTTTCAAAAAAATTTAAGTAAAAACTTGAATTATAATATTTTACAATTCGTATAACAGCCGTTCCAAGAAATTGCCTGGTTTTGTGTGAGTTGAACGTTTGTTTTTCACGAACATTGTTTATCTTCGGCAGAGAGAACTCGGTCCGCTTTGTCGGCAACTTCGTGGAGCGGCCAAGCGTTAGTGGCAAACGCAGAACTACATCGTCAATATAATGAATAAATTTAGCTTAACATTTTTGCTTTTTTACATTTTTGGATTTAGCCAAGCAATAAATTCATCATGGATAAAAATCTTCATAAAAG
>JAEWLN010000146.1 GCA_023457535.1 Bacteroidota bacterium | reverse complement strand
CGCCAATGATCAGTGTAGCCGCTCCAATGGCAATGGCCGTATTGGTCTTGCCCGATAGTTCCATGTTTTTGATGATGTCCTGGATTTGTGCGGCGGCCTCATTGCCAAGCAACCCGTTGATCTCGCTGAATACGTGTCCCTGTATGGCTTCGCGCCCGAAAAAAACGCCTGCAAGCGAAATCAGCAACAACAAAAGCGGCGCCATCGAAAATACGGTATAATAGGACAATGCTGCGCTGAGCTTGAGCGCGCGGTCTTCGAGGAAGCCGTTAAAAGTGGCTTTGGTAATCTTCCAGACGTCTGCAAAATTTTGTTTGGTAAACGGATTTTTCATAAGCGGCCGATAAATTAGTAAAAACACCGGCCATCGTAGGGAGATGGGCCGGTGTCTTCTCAAAAAGCAGCGTAGCGTTTATTTATTATTGGATCCTTCGCCTGATTCGAGGTACGATTTAAGGCTTTCGATATCGCGTCTAACCATGTTTTCAAACAGCGGGTTGAGCCATTTGGCAGCAGTCTGGCCTGCCACGCCAAGCGGTGCACGGTAAGAGATCGTAACGTCGAGTTCGGTTTGGTTGCCGAGATCTTTGAACAGGATTTTTCCTGCATTATCTACTTTCGATTCGGGAAGCGAATGCCAGCTCAGCATCTGGTTTTTTTCGTCCATCAGGATCTGCGCCTTCCAGCTCAGCGTTCCTATGCCGGCAGGACCTTTTGCCGTCCATTCTGAGGTAATTTTATTGATCTGATTGACGCTTTCCAGATGTTTCATGAATTTAGGAAGGTTTTCAAGCTGACGCCAAAATGTGTACACTTCTTCGACCGGCTTGTCGATCGTAATCGATGTGCGGATGTTCACATTGGACGCTTTGAGCTTGCCGCCATGGTCGCTGGTCAGGTCATAAACAGGGCAGTAGCCGCTGATGCCGCGCGCCAACATACCGCCGGCAGCGATTCCCTGGGCCACTTTTTTGTTTTTGCCCGACATGGCGTCATACATCAGATAAGAGCCGGCCGCTACCATAAGCACGCGTTCAAGCAAACTTACATTGGCATCAATGCCCGGAATCAGGCTAGGTGTTTTTTGCGGTGTGATGCTGGCGAGCTTTTCCGCTTCCTGATGGGAATAATATCCGCCGTATCGGTTGGGGTCCGTACCGGAATGGTCGATTTTTGAGTGGATTTTCTTAGCGAGGATCTCGCCTGGCGTTTGGTGTTGTTTCGTTTTCATATCTCTGCTTTTTTTGAATCATTAAAGGGAATTGCCTGTGATTGTATTACAAATTTATTCGCATGTTACCCACGTCGTTTTACATCATAATTCGAAATTGTTGCAGAATTGCTTTGCTGTTCACAATATGCGATTTTTTTTTGCAAACTTTAACACAATACTCGACCAACGTCAAATTTGCTGTTGTATTTTTGCTTTTATAAAGCCTTTTCTCAAAGGCAGTTATAAAAAAAATCCTACTATGAAAAGAAGATTACTCCTGACCCGTACCAAGGCCACGATTGCTGTACTGTTACTGTTTGCCGCCAATGCCAGTGCGCAAACCCTGGTTTTTTCAGACGATTTCACGACCTCGGCCGGATCGAACTTCACGACCGCTTCCGGGCCTGTCGGAACCAGTACCGTGTGGAATTTTGCGCGCAGCGGCACCGATTATGGCGCGCGCATCAACGGCGGCAACCTCACGCTGACCAACGACGCAAGCGCAGCGGCAAACAACTACGGATGGGCCGTAGCCACTACGAACGCCTCCGGCTTTGCCGCGCCTTACAACACCACGCTGGCAGCCAATCCGGGCGCGCTTACCTGGACGTTCAACATGCGTCAGGCCCGTTCAAATCCGGGTGGTTTTGCCAGTTTGACGTATGGATCGGCGTTTATTCTCGCGGGCACAGCGGGAACAACAAACGTAGCGGGCACGGGGTATGCGGTGGTGCTTGGGAACTCAGGATCGACCGATCCGCTGCGTCTGGTGCGCTATAATTCCGGCTTGCGCACGCATACCAACCTGATTACTTCAGCCACTACCGGCCTGACTGATTTTGGCAATCAATACCTGAGCGTCAAAGTAGTCTACACACCATCGACCAATACCTGGCAGCTGTTTGTGCGCAACGACGGTACGGCGGCGTTTCAGGATCCTGCGGTCGGCTCCCTTACGCTGCAGGGAAGTGTGGTCAACAATACCTACACTTCGGCTACGCTTCCCATGATGGGGGCCTATTGGCAAGGCGGCCTGACCAACGGACAAAATGCGATTTTTGACAATATCAAAGTGGCGGTCGCTTTACCGATCCTGACCTCGATTTCACCCGCCTCGCGCATTGCCGGTACGGCTGCATTTCCGCTTACGGTATTTGGCGCAAATTTCGTCAGCGGGACGAGCGTCGTGCGATGGAATGGTGTCAATCGCCCGACGACATTTGTATCGCCAACCCAACTCACGGCCGCCATTTCAGAAGCCGACATCGCTACTTCAGGAACGGCGAGCGTTACAGTGGCCAATGGCAGCGGCATATCCACTGCGTTGCCGTTTACGATTGATCCGGCCGGGGTGCCCACCATTGGCTTATCTTCGACATCGCTGCCGGCCTTTACCACCGTCACCGGAACGCCTTCAGCAGCAGCTACCTATACCGTGAGCGGAGCCAATCTGACGGCCGATGTCGGACTTACTGCGCCGGTTAATTTTGAACTTTCCACAAACAATTCCACCTATGGGCCCACACTGACGCTGCCGCGCTCGGGCAACGTGCTGACAGGACAACCCGTAACGATCTACGTCAGGCTTAGGGCGAGCGCGCCCCCAGGCGTCTATTCAGGGAATATCGATCATACGACCACAGGCGGCGTAACCAAACAAGTGTCTGTTTCCGGTACCGTTCAAGCTGCACAACCTACTACCCAGGCTGCCGCGGTTTCGTTTGCCAATGTGACCTCAGGATCGCTGACGATCAATTGGACCAATGGAAACGGTGCCAGACGACTGGTGCTCATGCGCGCGGGCGGGGCCGTCAATGCTGCGCCTGTTGATGGAAGTACTTATACTGCGCTGCCTGCCTTTGGCGGCGGATCTGAAATAGGCACGGGCAATTTTACAGTCTACAGCGGAGTGGGGAACTCCGTTACCGTAACCGGATTGGCAGCAGCGACGGTGTATCACGTGGCAGTATACGAATTCAACGGGTTGGCGGCTACGGAAAACTATCTGACCACGACACCTGCAACGGGCAACCGCACCACGCTCAATGCGCCCGTAGGTTGGCAGATTTACACCGCCAATACGGTTAACACAATCAATTTTGACAATACGGTCGATGGGGTCAACCTCGATGAATTTCAGGCTGACGGACTTTTGCCGACGGCGGCATCAGGCGCGCTCAATTCCAATGCGTGGTCCTTGTCCGGATTCAGCGATGGCAATGTGGCTTTTGGGGCAACGGCGCCAGAGGATTCCGATTTCGACATGGGCGTTGCCGAGGGCGGTGTGACGGAAAGCGGACTCTACGCATTCGACACCCCGGCAGGCAACCGCGCCCTTGGCATCCAGCCCGGCACCGGTGATTTTGCCCCGGGTGCGGTGACCTTGCGTTTCCAGAACCAAACCGGCGCGGCGATCACATCGCTCAACATCGGATACAAAGTATATGTCTACAATGACGAGGCGGCCTCGAGCAGTTTTAATTTCAGTCATTCGGCGGACAATAACACTTTTACTACCGTACCTGGGCTGAACCTGACCTCTGCGGCGGCGGCCGATGTGATCCCGGAATGGAAAGCGTATTACCGCGTGGCGACGATCACCGGGCTCAACATCCCAAGCAATAGTTATTACTACCTCAGATGGTCGGGCGCGACGGTGTCCGGATCTGTGGATTTTGATGAGTTCGCACTCGATGATATTGTGGCCATCGCCAATCCTACAACGGTCTTTGCACCATTTGGCGGCATTGCCGAAGGGTTTGTCCTCAACGGGAACGCTACGTTATCGGCCGAAACCACCATTGCGGGCAACCTGACGTTCAACGCCGGAAAGCTCAACATCAACAATCAGACGCTCAACCTGAACGGCACGGTGACCAACACAGTGACCGGCGGACTTCGCGGCGGCGGAAACAGTAACCTCGTTATTGGCGGCACGGTGAGCCCAACGTTGAGTTTTGACCAGACCACCGCAGGCACAACCAACGTTTTGAACAACCTCGCCATAGCCACGACCAACGCCAATACGGTAACGATCGCCAATCCGCTGGTGATCAACGGCGCATTGTCGACACAAATCGGGCAAACCGTCGATTTTGGCACCAATGCGCTATCGGGCGCACTGACCGGGGTATTGAACAACGGAACGATCCGCACCCAGAATACTACCGCATCCCCGCTGCCGTCGGGCAAAACGTGGAACGGGACGGGCATACTGCACTACAATTCGGCAACCACCGCACAAACGATGGTTGTTGGAACCTACACCAATGTGACTGCAAGCGCCACAGGCGGAACAGTGGCTGCGGGCAACCTTACGGTCAATGGAAAATTGCATTTGCCGTCGAACAATCCGTCGGCGACGGTCGGGTCACTTAACATGAACGGCTTTACGCTGACCATGGGCAATGACGCGACCAATACCGGCGTGGGCGATGTCACGGGAATAATCACGCGCGATGTGATCAATCCCAATACGCTGTACACGTTCGGACACCCTTTTACCTCAATCTTACTGCCACCTGTGGGTACATTGCCCACCTCGATGAGCCTCAAAGTCACAATAGGCACGGCGCCATCGTGGAGACCGGGGGCCATCAACCGGCAGTATGATTTTATCCACACCGGTGGCTTAAACACCAAGGTAGTCATTAAAGCGCATTACAAAGATTCTGAGCTCAATGGCAACAATGAAGCGCGTTTGGTGGACTGGGCGCGTATTGTCGCTTCCAATACCGTGCTCGAGCAAGGCAGGTCAAATTACAGTACCACCGACAATTTTGTGGAATTGACCAATGTCAACCTGAGCCAGTATTTTACGAACACCTTTAACGCGGTTTTGCTCACCCTTGATGAATCGGAAGCAGGATCGCTGACGTGGAACGGATCCGTGAATTCGTCGTGGACTACAGCTGCAAACTGGACGCCGAACGCGACGCCGTCGGACAATACCATCGTGTATATTCCAAACGCAGCCACCACGCCGAATGACCCGATACTCAACCCAAGTGTGCTGCTCGGATCGCTCAACATCGAACCCGGAGGTATCCTGATTTCTCCGGACGACGCCCAGTTTACGATCAACAACGGACCCGGCGCATGGATCAACAATGGCACATTTGTACCCGGTGGCGGCACGAGCCGTGTGGTTTTTTCCAATCTGGACGCGACCATCGCAGGGGCCACCGATTTCAACAACGTCACCATCAACGCCGGGGCCGGTTTACGACCAATTACCAACAACATCATGCGCATCGCAGGAGCATTGATCAACAATGGTAATTTATTGACCGGTGCCATCCACAATACGGTTGAATATACCGGTACGAACCAAACCATCGCCTCGCCAAACGGCAGTGTTCCGGGTTACGATAACCTGATCATCAACGGAACCGGTGCGCTGTTTCCGGCTACCCTTGGCATTACGGGCAATCTGACGATCAACCAGCCGGTCAGTTTGGCTGGAAAATCGATCAACTTATTGGGTTCGGATCCGCAGGCTATAGGCGGTACTGCCGCTATTGTCTTTGACAATCTGACGCTCAACAAGCCGCAGGAAAAAGTTACACTGACCCGATCGGTTGAAGTGGCAGGAACACTGACACTCAATTCGGGCAATCTTGTCATCGGATCCAACAACCTTACATTGGGCGTAAATCCCGTTGCAGGCACATTTTCCGCTACGAGCATGATCGTGGCCGATGGCAGCGGCGAAGTTCGCAGGCCGTTTACAGGTCTTGGAAGTTATACATTCCCGATTGGCGATTTGACCGGTCAGGCAGATTATTCCCCTGTTTCAGTGGCCGTCACTTCCGGCGATTTTGCAGGCGCTTACCTCGCGGTCAATGTCACCGATGGCCTGCATCCGAACAATGGAAGCACCGACCAGAACCTTACCCGATACTGGAAAGTTCGTCCTTCCGGGATCACGGGCGCCGTAGCAACGGTCATCGGCAGTTATCCGGCCAACGATGTAACGGGCAGTGAGGCCAATATTGCAGCAGCACAACTCAACGGCAATTTCAACCAGCAAACCAATCCGTGGGTGCGCTATGCGGGCTTATCGGGCAATGTACTCACGGCTACTGCGGCCCCATTGACCAACAATCAGGTTTCGAACTTTACGGGTATTAAAGCCGGTGCGCTTACCACCACCATTTCAGGGTTCGGGTCGTTCTGCGCCAATGATGCCGTTACGCTGACCGCGCAATCCGTCGGGGGCGATGCGCCTTACAGCTATGTTTGGTCGCCCGGAATCGGCAATGCGCAGTCCTTCACGCCACCAACAGCTGCGATAGGGACGGTCAATTACAGCGTGGAAGTGCGTGACGCCAACGGTATTCTGGCTACAGATACGGCTTCCGTAACCGTGGTTGCTCCATCGGCAGGCGGCACCGTAACGCCAAGCCAATCGGTGTGCTACGGCTATGTGCCCACGGATTTACAGGTAGCCGGACATACGGGCGATGTGTTGCATTGGCAGCGATCATCGGACCTTGCGTTTACCGCGCCGGTCAACATCGCCAATGCATCCGATATTCTCGAGGGTTCGCAAATCGGCATTCTGACAGCCACTACGTACTTCCGCGCCGTGGTCAAAAACGGAACGTGCGCCGAAAGCTATTCGACACCCGGCGTGATCGAGGTACGCTCGAGTACATGGGACGGATCGGCGTGGAGCAATGGCGTTCCCGATTCGGCAACTACGGTGTTTATTACCGGAAATTATACGGCAACGTCCGACCTGGTGGCTTGTACCATGACGGTTTTGAACGACGCTGTGGTCAACATCCCTTCCGGGTACGATGTGACGCTGACCGGTAAACTCGATGCGGCAGGCGGCAGTTTCACACTTGAAAACAACGCCAATCTGATCCAGACCGATGATGTGGAAAATACGGGCAACATTGTCGTCAAACGCAACAGTTCGCTGCTCAAACGCCTTGATTATACCATTTGGTCATCGCCGGTGACAGGGCAGAACCTGCTGGCATTTTCGCCATTAACGCTTCCCAATCGCTTTTACAATTACAATACGTCGACCAATCAGTACAATATGGTGCCCTCGCCAGCTGCCGCGGTGTTCGAGGCGGCAAAAGGATACCTGATCCGCATGCCGGACAACCATCCGTCAGAAACCCCTGCGATTTGGACAGGAACATTCACAGGCGTACCGCACAATGGCACTCTTGCGATGCCGTTGGCCAATATTGGCGAGGGACAGCGCTTTAACCTGATTGGCAATCCTTATCCATCGCCGATCGATGCGGTTACTTTTGCAGATGACAACAAAGACTACATCACCGGAACGCTGTATTTTTGGCGCAAAACCAATAATCAGGCGAGCCCGAGTTATTGCTCGTGGACACCGTTGGGCGGATTTGTCGACAATGGCGAGGCTGAAACTTACGACCCCAACGGCATCATCCGTACCGGCCAGGGCTTTTTCGTAGAGGCCAAGCCGGGCGCAACGCAGGTTGAATTTAACAACGGCCAGCGCTCAGGCAACAATGACAACCAATTTTTCAGAATGGCGCAGCTGGAACGAAACCGCATCTGGCTCAATGTAACAGGCAGTACGGGCGGATTTTCCCAGACCCTTGTCGGATATATCGAAGGAGCAACCCTTGGACATGATTTTGGCATAGACGGGAAATATTTCAACGACAGCCCGGTTTCGCTCTATTCATTGGTGGGAGGCACGCGCTATGTGATCCAGGGCCGCCCGGTGCCGTTCAACGATGCAGATGTGGTGCCACTCGGATTTGCGGCAAATCAGGCGGGAAGCTACACCATTGCAATCGATCATGTAGACGGACTCTTTGCAGGTGACCAGCCGGTCCTGATAAAGGACAACCTGACCGGAGCGGTCCACGATCTCAAATTAGGTGCATACGCATTCGGATCTGAGGCCGGAACATTTCATACGCGATTTGAGATCTTGTATGCCAATCCGCTTGGAACGCAAACCCCGCAATCGGACGCAAACCAGGTTGTTATTTTCAAAGACCGCGACGGATTTACGGTCCATTCCGGTACGATCCAGATGGCCGAAATTGAAGTGCTCGACCTTCGTGGACGCTTGATTACTACATTGACCGATGTCAATTCGTCATCCGTTCATGTTCCTGTTGCAGCGGCCAACCAGGTGCTGGTGTTCCGCATCACAACTGAAGACCAATCCGTTGTAGTGAAAAAAGTAATTCATTAAATGCCTCGTTAATTTTCTATAGTAGATGAAAGCCGGCGTGTTGCGAAATACGTCGGTTTTTTTTTTCGAAAAAAATTTGCAAATACAAAACATCGGCTTACATTTGCATCCGCAAGGGCGATTAGCTCAGCTGGTTCAGAGCACTACCTCGACAAGGTAGGGGTCACTGGTTCGAACCCAGTATCGCCCACAAACTCCGTCATTACTGGCGGAGTTTTTTTTTTATACAAAAGGCGCGGTGATGCGGTGCCGGAACGAAAAAAGCACCAATCCTACTTTTGACTTGATGTTGTATCTGTCAAAAAGGGCCGTTCTGTAGGCTTCAATCGATTTGACCGATAGTCCCATGATGTCTGCCATCTGGTCATAGGTCAATTCGCGCTCATCGCAAACCAGTTTGAGAAATTCGAATTCGCGCGCCGAGAGCTGGATGTCGTTTTTTTCTTTGTCCGATGGCTCGCGGTAGTCACGCAGCCGCTTGAGGATTTCCGATATATTATTATACCCGATTTTCAGGATGTTGTCGATGGCGAATTTCAAATCGTGCGCCGTGCAGTTCTTGTGCAAAAATCCACGCGCACCGTGGTGGTAGGCTGCATCGATGATGTTTTCATCAAAATGCTGGGTCAGCAACAACACTTTGTAGTCGCGGTTCGTTTTTTCGAGCGCCTGCAGCACTTCCACGCCTGTCATGTCGGGCATCGAATAATCAAGAATGAACAAATCAGGCGGTTCCTGCAGGGGCAATGCGGACAAAAAATCAGGTCCGCTCTCAAATTCATGCGTCACTTTGAAATTGGCAATTTTTTGCAGCAGCTCTTTCAAACCGTGCCGGACGATTTTATGATCGTCAATGATTCCGATGCTTGTCTTTTCCATGGTTTGCGGTTTTGGTTAAAGTGATCGTAGTGCCTTTGTCGGGCGCCGAAATCGTTTCGAGCTGATACCCTATGATCCCGGCCCGATTGGCCATATTTTTAAGTCCCAAAGTAGCATCGGTGGGCAGTTGCCGCAAATCAAAACCGTGCCCGTTGTCGGAAATATGCAACGCAAAAACCGGATTGAAGCTGATGTGTACATCCA
>JAEWLN010000145.1 GCA_023457535.1 Bacteroidota bacterium | reverse complement strand
TGCATACGCGTTACGCACCCGTGCGCCGGTCTCAAAATAGCAAGCTATTTCTACCCCTCGACTTGCATGTGTTAAGCCTGCCGCTAGCGTTCATCCTGAGCCAGGATCAAACTCTTCATCGTATATTTTAATAATTTATCCGACGAATCTTCTAGCATGCGGGGATCGTTAATCCCCTTACTCTTTTTTGTTGTCAATCCAATATGTCTATGAACGTGTCTTATTGTTTTCGCTTCGTTGTCAAAGCGGGTGCAAAAGTACAACCCTTTTTTGATTTCACAAGCGTTTTGATAAAAAATTTTCGATCTTTTTCTCAATCGGCTCGCTATCAGTAAAAATGCGCTTCGCAGATGGCTTTTCGTAAAAAACCGGACGGCAAAGATAAAACCTTTTTCCGTACCTGCAAAACTTTTTTTTGCTGCTCAAATTGTAAAGGAACGTGTTGCTTGATTGCGGGTGCAAAAGTACACCCATTTTTGGCTTTCGCAAATTTTAAAGGCATGTTTTTTCGAAAAATTCTGCCGATTTCCCGTAAAACATTGGCAAGCGGCATGTTGGAACAAAAACTTTTTTTCCCACACCGGCGCGTGAGCGATGGAAGCGGCATCCTTTTGCGGCAACAGCATCACCGGGCATAAAAAAATCGTTCCGCAAACTGTTTTAGCAAGCGGAACAACCAGCCGGTGGCAAGGCCGCAAAAGATACAGCGGACAGCGCGACGGCGCCTACACTATATATATTAAGGAAACGGGAGGTGCGGCGCCGGCACGCCCAAATAAAAATCGCACCCCTTAGTATAATGCATATTGCTTGGCTTTGGCGAATCCACTATATTTGCGCTCATAAATTTCAAATCATGATCAAGATCACACTACCCGACGGTTCGGTAAAAGAGTTTTCATCTGGCGTAACGCCGATGGATGTGGCCAGAAGCATCAGCGAAGGTCTGGCGAGAAACGTAATTTCAGCGTCGTTCAACGCAACGACGGTTGAAACTGAAACGCCACTCACCAACGACGGATCTTTGGTCTTGTTCACATGGAACGACGAAGGCGGCAAAAAAGCGTTCTGGCACTCTACTTCGCACGTGATGGCGCAGGCGATCCAGGAAATGTATCCGGGTGTCAAACTGACTATCGGGCCGGCCATCGAAAAAGGGTTTTACTACGATATTGACTTCAACGGACAATCGATCACCGATGCCGATTTCAAGAAAATCGAGGACCGCGTTCTGGCGATCGCGCGCGAAAAACACGACTTCAAGATGCGTTCGGCAAGCAAAGCCGATGCACTCGCGTTTTACAAAGCAGAGAACAACCCTTATAAAGTAGAGCTGATCGAGAACCTCGAGGACGGCACAATCACTTTTTGCGACCATTCGACGTTTACCGATTTGTGCCGCGGCGGACACATTCCGAACACAGGACTCATCAAGGCGATGAAAATCATGAGCGTTGCGGGCGCTTACTGGCGTGGCGACGAAAAAAACAAGCAACTCACGCGCGTTTACGGCATTTCATTCCCCAAGCAAAAAGACCTGACCGATTACCTCGAGCTGCTCGAAGAGGCCAAACGCCGCGACCACAGGAAACTGGGAAAAGAACTTGAATTGTTTGCCTTTTCGCAACGCGTTGGGCAAGGTTTGCCGTTGTGGTTGCCCAAAGGTGCCGCATTGCGCGACCGCCTCGAGCAATTTTTGAAAAAGGCCCAGAAAAAGGCGGGTTACGAACAGGTCGTTTCGCCGCACATCGGGCAAAAGGAATTGTACGTGACATCAGGCCACTATGCGAAATATGGCGCAGATTCGTTCCAGCCGATCCACACGCCGGCTGAAGGTGAGGAATTTTTGCTCAAACCGATGAACTGTCCGCACCACTGCGAGATTTACAACAACAAACCGTGGTCTTATAAAGACTTGCCAAAGCGTTATGCGGAATTCGGGACGGTTTACCGATACGAGCAATCCGGGGAATTGCACGGACTCACGCGCGTTCGGGGCTTTACACAGGATGATGCACATATTTTTTGTACACCTGACCAATTGGATTCGGAGTTCAAAAACGTGATCGATTTGGTGTTGTATGTCTTTGGATCGCTCGGGTTTGAGAACTTCACGGCGCAGGTTTCTGTGCGCGATCTGGACAATCCGGACAAATACATCGGATCTGTTGAAAATTGGGAGAAGGCAGAAGCGGCGATCATTTCAGCGGCACGCGACAAGGGCTTGAATTATGTGATTGAATCAGGTGAGGCCGCATTTTACGGACCAAAACTTGACTTCATGGTTAAAGATGCACTTGGCCGCCAATGGCAATTGGGTACGATCCAGGTCGACTATAATTTGCCGGAACGCTTTGACCTAACCTACAAAGGATCAGACAATGAACTGCACCGACCGGTGATGATTCACCGCGCGCCATTTGGTTCGATGGAGCGTTTCATTGCCATTTTGCTCGAACATACCGCAGGAAACTTCCCACTTTGGCTGATGCCGGAACAGGCCATCATCCTGTCGCTCAGTGAAAAATATGAAAATTATGCCAAAAAAGTTTTGGAATTGCTGGAAAATCACGAAATTCGCGCCCTAATTGATAATCGCAACGAGACCATTGGCAAAAAGATACGGGAGGCAGAAACGCAAAAATACCCGTTCATGCTGATTGTTGGCGAGGAAGAAGAGAAGAACGGAACTATTTCCGTACGCCGTCATGGTCAGGAAGGCAGAGGCAATGTAACGGTTACGATCGACGAATTTGCCCGGATGGTACAGCAGGAAATAGACAAAACATTAAAGACGTTCAACGTCGGATAAGAACAATACAACGTATAACTTAAAATTTTTTAGCCATAGCAATCAGAAACAACAGGGGTTACCAACCCAGAGTGGAGAAAAAGGATGCACACCGCATCAATCAGCATATTCGCGGTGTCCAGGAAGTCAGGTTAGTCGGCGAGAATGTCGAAGCCGGGGTTTTTAAATTGTCGGATGCCTTGCGCATGGCCGATGAGCAGGAACTCGACCTCGTTGAAATTTCTCCCAATGCCGCCCCGCCGGTATGCAAGATCATCGATTACAAGAAATTTGTATACGAGCAAAAGAAACGCGACAAGGCGCTCAAGGCCAAATCGACGCAGGTTACGATCAAAGAAATCCGTTTCGGGCCGCAAACCGATGAGCACGATTACGAGTTCAAACGCAAAAACGCGGAGAAATTCCTTAAGGAAGGCTCCAAGCTCAAAGCGTTCGTTTTCTTTAAAGGGCGCTCCATCATTTATAAAGAGCAAGGCCAGATCCTGTTGCTCCGATTGGCAACAGACCTCGAAGAGCACGGCAAAGTGGAAGCAATGCCGGTTTTGGAAGGAAAGCGTATGATTATGTTCATTGCGCCGAAGAAAAAGAAATAGTCATAAAGGCAAAAGTCATAAAGTCCTAAACGCAGCGCGCCTTTCTGACTTTACGACTTTAGTCTTTTAAGACTCAAAAAGAAAGTAAGTCAAATTAAATAAATTCAGGACACCATGCCTAAAATGAAAACAAAATCCAGCGCCAAAAAACGCTTTAAAGTGACCGGCTCTGGTAAGATCAAAAGGAAACACGCCTTCAAAAGCCACATCTTGACCAAAAAGTCCAAGAAGCGCAAGTTGGCATTGACGCACTCTGCGTTGGTTCACCAATCGGATATGAAGAGCGTTAAAGAGCAACTGAGAATTATCTAAATAGGTCCAACGTCGAAAGTCCAACGTCAAACGAAGTATTCTTCGGACAATCGTTAGACATTTGACATTAGACATTTGACTCAAGAGTTCTTTCGGTTAAAATTATTCAATAACCCTGGAGTACGGCTTTTAAGTCCCATTGGGCGCCTGCTACAAAAAACATTTAAAATTATGCCTAGATCAGTAAATTCAGTGGCCAAAAGGGCACGAAGAAAAAAAATAATGAAACAAGCCAAAGGTTTCTTTGGCCGTCGTAAAAACGTTTGGACAGTTGCTAAGAACGCCGTAGAGAAAGCGATGAGCTATGCCTACCGCGACAGAAAAGCGAAAAAGAGAAACTTCCGCGCGCTGTGGATCATGCGTATCAACGCTGGTGCACGTCTCGAAGGAATGTCTTATTCGCAATTCATGGGTAAAGTAAAAGCATCAGGTATCGAATTGAACCGTAAAGTTCTTGCCGACCTCGCGATGAACCACCCGGAAGCTTTCAAAGCAATCCTCAACAAAGTAAAGTAAACGTTTAACGAAATTTGACTTACTTACTTAGCCCTGTCTTTTGACGGGGCTTTTTTTTGCATTTGATCTACCTCTTGTGGCTATGCCGGAACCCCCAAATCCAATGGCAGCCTTCCTTTTAAAACGCCTTGATGGCCCTCCTCCCCTGACACTATGCCGGCGCTTGATGGAGACATTTGGAATTTTGTTTGGGCTGGAGGATTTTAGTGGTTTGCGATTTTGAAGTGGGTGAATTTACAGTTTTTCTGTAATCGGGGTATTGAAAAATTTTGTAGGTTGTACCTGTAGGGAAGGGGGCGTAGGGTTTACCCCTAAGCAATCGCAATGATATTTGAATACAGAAAATCTGTACTTTTTGTTAAACTTATCCGCTCCCCTATTTTTTCTCTAAAATTTTTGTAGCGCTGATAAATACAGTTTTTCTGCAATCCGGGTATTGAAAAATTTTGTAAGTTGTACCTGTAGGGAAGGGGGCGTAGGGTTTACCCCTAAGCAATCGCAATGACATTTGAATACAGAAAATCTGTACTTTTTGTTAAACTTATCCGCTCCCCTATTTGTTCTCTAAAGTTTTTGTAGCGCTGATAAATACAGTTTTTCTGCAATCGGGGTATCAAAAAATTTTGTAAGTTGTACCTGTAGGGAAGGGGGCGTAGGGTTTACCCCTAAGCAATCGCAATGACATTTGAATACAGAAAATCTGTACTTTTTGTTAAACATCAGCAACCATTTGGCCACCGACCAAACGCAGCCAATCAACGCTTTTTTCCACCCGAAACTTTCCTTTTCACCATCCATTTCCTGGGCGTGCCACCGCAGGTTACTGTTGTTTTTCAAATCGACTCCCGAGGCGGTGTCGGGCTGTCCGCTGCAATTCCTCGCTCGTTCCTCACTGCGGGATTTCCGCTTCCATCCCTCACGCGTCGCGTTGTGTGTAAAACATGTAAAATCCGTTATATTTAACCCGTATTTTACTCATTATCAATAGTTTTCACTATCTTAGTAACTCCCAATCCCCTACCCGGCAAAACAAACACATGAATCCAATCAGAATCGTTGCGGCAAACCTTTCGCTGCGACTCTCCCCACTCGGTTACGATGTCACCGGCATCCTTCCGCGAGTCGGGGAAGTATTGGGCAATGTGCAGAGCAATCCGCCAGATCTGATCCTGATCGACGTCAACCTCAAAAGACATCGCGACGGCAGCGAAGTCGCCCACCAAATCCACAACAAATTCCCCATCCCGATTATTTATCTTACCGCCCGTCCAGACCTCGCCCCTGCTATCGGTGTTGGACGAACCCATCCGTGTGCATTTATTTCCAAACCGTTTAAAAAAACCGATCTGCAGCGCGCCATCGAATCGGCTTTAAGTCAAATCCGGCCAATTGAACACCGGAAAAACAGTCCCGCCGACGTCCCGCCGTTCATTCTAGAAATTAAAAAATTTTACGACATGACAAAGATTTTAGTCGCCGATGACGAAGTCGACCTCGAAACGCTGATCCGCCAGAAATTCCGGCAAAAGATCCGGCAGCACGAATACGAATTCGTGTTTGCGGCCAATGGCAACGACGCAATTAAAAAAATCGAGGAACACCCTGACATCGATATGGTGCTCAGCGACATCAACATGCCGGAAATGGACGGACTGACGTTGCTCAGCGCGTTATCAACAAGCAATCCGCTGCTCAAAACGGTCATGGTGTCGGCCTACGGCGATATGGAAAACATCCGCATGGCCATGAACCGCGGCGCCTTTGACTTTGTGACCAAGCCGATCAATTTTGAAGACCTCGAGGTCACGATGGAAAAAACCATCCGGCACGTGCTGCAGCTCAAGGAAACGTTCAAAGCCATCAAAGAAAACAACATCCTGAAAATGTACGTGGATGAAAACGTGCTCAATTTCATGGGCTCGCGCGAGTATGAGGCGTCGCTGACCGATAACGAGACCGTCGAAGCGTCTGTGGCGTTCATAGACATTTGCGGCTTTACGGCATCAGCGAAAAAGAATCGCCCGATACGGTCGTCAAGCTGCTCAACAATTATTTCGACGTGATGGTCAATGAAATCATCGCGCAAAAGGGCATCGTCGACAAATTCATCGGCGACTGCA
The DNA here is from genome assembly GCA_023457535.1 of Bacteroidota bacterium. Classification (GTDB taxonomy): domain Bacteria; phylum Bacteroidota; class Bacteroidia; order Flavobacteriales; family Flavobacteriaceae; genus Flavobacterium. The sequence continues at coordinate 6,526 of JAEWLN010000145.1, read as the reverse complement.
TCATGGCCGTATTCAAAGGCGATTACCATCTGGACCGCGCGATCGAGGCCAGCTTGTCGATCCGAAATAAAATCGAGACGTTGCCCGCGGAAAACAATTTCGCGCCCAAGGTGTCGATCGGGATCAACAGCGGCGAGATGATATCGGGCAACATCGGATCGGCCACATTGAAACGGCTCGATTATACCGTCATCGGCGATACGGTCAACACCGCGCAACGGCTGCAGAGTTCGGCTGGACACGGACAAATCGTAATTACCCAGGATGCCTATGAAAAAGTAAAACAATCGTTCCAGTGCGAAAAAATCGGCTCGGTCACACTCAAGAACAAAGAAACCGAAGCCATTCTATACCAGGTCCTCAATTGATGCAGTTCGATTTGCTCCAGCGCCACGTGCTCGACCGGTTGGCCCGCGAACTCCCGCCCGCCATCACGTACCACAATGTCGAACACACCCAAAACGTAATGGCCGCGGCCCGCAGATTGGGCATTGCGGAAAACTGCGCGCCGGATGATTTGATGCTGCTCCAGACCGCTGCATTGCTGCACGACATTGGTTTTGTGCAAAGCCACATCGATCACGAAAAAGCAGGCGCCGACATCGCAAGGCAACTGCTGCCCCAATTTGGCTATGACACCCGGCAAACTGAAACCGTGTGCCAAACCATCATGGCCACGCGGCTGCCGCAAAATCCCAAAAACAAACTGGGCGAATTGCTGTGCGACGCAGACCTTTACTACCTGGGCACGACCGATTACCAAAAATACGCCGATGCGCTTTACCGCGAATTCCACGCGTTGGGCATCGTAACCTCTGAAGCCGAGTGGATCGCGCGCCAGAAAAACTTTTTAAAAACGCACCGCTATTTTACCGCGTCGGCGCAAACCGCGCTCGAAACCGTCAAACAACAAAACCTTATCCATCTGCAAAACATGACCACTACTTCAACCCCACACAAAAGCAACCCGGCAGAACTGTTGCAGGACGCGCTGCTCACCATCGCAGGTGTGATCATCGCTACCTTTGCGCTCAAAGGATTCATGGTCCCGAACCACTTTTTTGACGGCGGCATCACCGGCATCTCGTTGCTCGTGCATGAAATCTATCACGTCAATCTTAACATCGTCATCTTTTTGTTCAACCTGCCGCTGATTGCCATCGGCTATGTCACCGTAGGAAAAAGATTTGCAATACGCACGCTGCTGAGCGTGGTCCTGCTTGGCATTTGCCTGGAGTTCCTGCCTGTGATCCAAATGACATCGGACAAATTGCTGATCTCGATTTTTGGCGGCGTGTTCATGGGCATAGGCGTCGGGCTGGTCATGCGCGCGGGCGCGGCATTGGACGGCATTGAGGTGCTGGCGCTGTACACGCTCAAGAAAACCTCGTTCACGATCACAGAAATCATCCTCGGGCTCAACATCGTCATTTTTGCGGTAGCAGCATTCCAATTCGGGATCGAAACGGCGCTGTACTCGATCCTGACATACTTTGCGGCCACGCGCAGCATCGATTATGTAGTCGAGGGATTGCAGGCCTTTACGGGCGTGACGATCATATCGGGCAACAGCGAAGCGATCAAATACCAAATCGTCAACGAACTGGGTCGCGGCATTACGATCTACAAAGGCCAGCGCGGATTCCTGCCCGGCAAATTCGAGGTCAGCACGGACGCCGACATCATTTTTACGGTCATCACGCGGCTCGAACTGCGCAAACTCAAAAATGTAGTGTATGAAGTAGACCCCAACGCGCTTGTGTTTGCCAATACGATCAAGGAAGCGTCAGGCGGCGTAATCAAACGCAAGCAGGGGCATTGATTGTGGATGGCCGGCAGTAAGTTCCGGGCGTGCCGGCACCGGAGCAAACCGCAAGAAATAACGACAGCGTAAAGTGCCGTCGGGCTGTACGCGGTGCGCGGCACCTTGCTCCCATCCCTCACGCGGGCGGAGCGTTTAAAAGGAAAATATTTTATTCGAAAACTGTTACTTCCCGGCCGTCAAAATGCGCAAATACCATACTCGGATGCGAATCCTGATGGAACACATTGCCGTCTTTGTCGATCGCGATTGCGCCGGCAAAACCGTCGAACGGTGTGAGTTCTTCGAACGTTTTGGCAAACGCTTGTTCGAGTGTCATTCCGTCGGTTACACGCGTTGCGATCTTGGCCGCCACCGCGCCGCTGACAATATCTTCGCCCACGCCGGTAAGGCTGACGCCGCAAAAAGCGTTGGCGTAATTCCCGGCTACTGTCGCCGAGTCTGAAATGCGCCCCGGGATTTCAAACCCTTTGCCGCCCGTTGACGTGGCTGCAGCAAGATTCCTGTTTGCATCAAGCGCCACACACCCTACCGTTCCGGTGCCGGTTGCGGCTATTTTGGCTTCATATTCCTTGCGGCGTTGCGGGATTTCGGTCGAAAAGAGGTCGAATCCGTGGGTTCGCGCAAACCGGATCGCTCCTTCCCCACCCAGGATTCGGTCGTCAAACGGTTGCAATACCTTTGCTACCTGTATCGGATTTTTGACCTCTTCTATGTTGATGACGCCGCTCATGCGTTGCGTCGCGCCATCCATCAGCGAAGCGCTCATGCGGATTTTTCCGTCGCTTTGGATTTGCGACCCGATACCGGCATTAAACAGCGCATCATCCTCAAGTTGCGACACCGCAAATACCGCCGTGTCTACGGCAGAATGCGTTTTCAGGTAGTCGAACGACGCGCGCGCAATACGCTCAAGCGCTTGCTGTTTGGCAACTTTGGTCTCATGGCTTTGCGAAGATTCTGAAAAAAAGCCGCCGTGAATAATTATTTTCATACGCGTTTTTCTGAATCGACGTCCTCTTGCGTAAACGGCAATTCCTGCGCGTATTGCGAAGACTGGATTGTCATTTTATAAGATTTCAGGTCAAACGTATCGTATTTGCTCATGACGTGGGTAACCAAATGATTGATTGATACGGGTTGCCCGAGTTCCACCTGGGTCAGATTGGTGTCTTTGATCTCGCGTCCGTCCACGAGAATTACCAATCCGGAACCAATGGCTTCCATCTCTGTGTTGTTTTTGATCAAAAGCCCTGTGTCTTCGCCAAGCCCGATACCCAGCACTTTAGGATTGCCCACCACGGCCTGGAACAACCGCCCGATGCGGCCGCGCTGTACGAAATGCGTATCGATGATCACTCCGTCGATAAGCCCGAGACCGCTGGTGATCTTGACTTCTCCCTTGAGCAATGCCTCGCTGGAGGAACCCTGGTAAATCATGCTGTTCGACGCCGCAGCCGCACCTGCCGATGTACCGGCGTAGATGAACTCTTCATGATGGTACTTCTCGAGCAAAATGTCGTGGAATTCCGTGCCGCCCAAAATGGAAGTAAGCCGGAGCTGATCGCCACCGGTAAAGATGACGACGTCGGCCATTTTTAGCCGCGCCAGCACTTGCGGATCGGTCGCCTGCTCCCGGCGCTCAATGTGGAGCACATCTACATTCGTGGCCCCAAGATAGTCCAGCGCCTTGACGTATTCAGGACCTATTTCGCGCGGAATTTTTGAAGCCGTTGTAATGACTTCAATGCGCGATGCGTTTTTATGTTTGGATTCGTTGAGGATTCGTTTCAGGATGCCCGTCTCAAAAAAATTGAGGTTGTTGGCCACGTTTTTATCGAGATCGGTTTCGGTGAAGCTTCCCTTGTCTACCGCACCGCCAATGATGATGAGTTTTCCTTGTATATTCATGGCCGTAAAAATAGCCAAAACTTTAGATTGAACAAGGAAATTTAGCTTTTTTGGGACCGCAGGGCGAGCCGGGAGCGCATTGGGGCATTTGCAGTTAAAAGCAAAAAATCCCGTAAAAAAAAACAACGCACAAAACAAAATTCGCTACCATTGGAAATAAATTTTGACAAACCGGTGAAAAAATCTATTTTAGTCAGCCTAGACTTACATGCATTTAACAAATTCATTGGCAATAACCTAAAAATATGAAAATATTAAAAGTACAGGCGCTGCGCGGGCCGAACATCTGGAGCGTACAACGCAAAAAACTGATCCAGATGCGCCTCGACCTCGAGGAAATGGAACAATACCCCACCAATAAAATAGACGGTTTCCGGCAACGCATCGAAGCGATGTTCCCTACGATGGTCGAACACAGATGCTCTGAAGGCGTGCGCGGCGGATTTTTCATGCGCGTCGAACGCGGTACCTGGATGGGCCACGTGATCGAGCACATCGCCCTGGAAATCCAAACCCTTGCCGGCATGGAAACCGGATTCGGACGCACGCGCGAAACCAAAACGCCGGGCGTGTACAACGTTGTGTTCAGTTATACCGAAGAAAACGTAGGGATGTTCGCCGCAGAATCGGCTGTGCGCATCGCTGAAGCGCTGATTGCCGGCACCGATTACGATCTCGAATCGGACATCCGGCAAATGCGCGAAATCCGCGAACGCGTCAGGCTCGGTCCGTCAACGGGCAGCATCGTCGAAGAGGCCGTGGCGCGCGACATTCCGTGGATACGGCTCGGCACTAACTCATTGGTCCAGCTTGGATATGGCGTCAACCAGATGCGTTTTCAGGCCACGATCACCCAAAAAACAAGCAGCATCGCCGTGGACATCGCCTGCAACAAAGAGGAAACCAAACGCATGCTCGACCTGAATTCGATTCCCGTGGCCAGCGGCAGCATTTGTGTCGATGAGGAAGATCTGGAGAACTGCATCGCCAAAATCGGGTTTCCGATCGTAATCAAACCGCTGGACGGCAACCACGGAAAAGGCGCCTCGATTAACGTCACCACCATGGAAGACGCGCGTGCCGGACTGGAATTCGCCAAACAATATTCGCGACGCGTGATCGTCGAAAAGTTCATCACCGGATTCGACTTCCGCGTGCTGGTCATCGACAACAAACTCGTCGCGGCGGCCAAACGCGTTCCGGCACACGTGGTAGGCAATGGAAAGGATACCATCCAGGATCTGATCGATGAAACCAACAAAGACCCGCGGCGCGGTTACGGGCACGAAAATGTGCTGACCGAGATCACCGTGGACCGCGATACCGGGGATCTGCTTGAAAAACTCGGCTACACGCTTGAAACTGTTCCCAAAGCCGGCGAAATCGTCTATTTAAAATCCACGGCAAATCTTTCTACTGGCGGCACGTCTGTGGATGTCACCGATATGATGCATCCGGAGAACATCTTCCTGGCCGAACGCATTTCGCGCGTGATCGGGCTCGATGTGTGCGGCATCGACATCATGGCTGAAAACCTCACGCAACCGCTTAAGGAAAACGGTGGCGTGGTGCTCGAAGTCAACGCTGCGCCGGGATTCCGGATGCACCTGGCACCGTCAGAAGGCTTGCCGCGAAACGTGGCCGCGCCCGTGATCGACATGTTGTACCCGCCCGGGAAACCCAGCCGCATTCCCATTATCGCCGTTACGGGAACCAATGGCAAAACCACCACCACCCGCTTGCTGGCACACATTGTCAAAAACAACGGCTACAAAGTGGGTTTTACGACCTCGGACGGCATCTACATCCAGAACCACATGATGGAAAAAGGCGATACGACCGGACCGGTCAGCGCCGAGTACATCCTCAAAGACCCGACGGTGGAATTTGCGGTGCTCGAAACCGCGCGCGGCGGAATCTTACGCGCCGGGCTTGGGTTCAGCCGATGCGACATTGCCCTCATTACCAATATTCAGGAAGACCATCTGGGCCTGAGCGACATCCATACGCTCGACGATCTGGCGCGCGTCAAAAGTACGGTGGTGCGATCGGTCAAAAAAGACGGTTGGGCCATTTTGAATGCAGAAGATGAATACTGTCGCAAGATCGCAGACGAGGTCAGCTGCAACGTAGCGTGGTTTGCCATGGATGAGGAAAGCGATTTTGTCAAAAAACTTTCAAAAGAAGGCAAAATTGTCGCTGTGTACGAAAACGGATACATTACGGTAAAGAAAGGCGAATGGAAAATCCGCGTCGAACGCGCTACACACGTGCCGTTGACCCTGGGCGGCAAAGCCAAATTCATGATCGCCAACGCCCTCGCGGCCACACTTGCGGCGTATTTGTACGGATTCAAGACGGAAGACATCAGCCTTTCTTTGCAAACCTTTATCCCAAGCGTGGCGCAAACGCCCGGACGCATGAACATTTTTGAATTCCGCAGGTTCAAGGTACTCATCGATTTTGCGCACAATCCGGCGGGCTACCGCGCTGTTGAGGATTATCTTTCCAGTGTCGATGCGACAAAAAAGATAGGGATCATTGCCGGGGTAGGCGACCGCCGCGACGAGGACATCCGCGAATGCGCGAAAATTGCAGGGCGTATGTTTGACCACATCATCATCCGTCAGGAAAAACATTTGCGCGGCCGTACCGAACAGGAAATTATTGACCTGATCCTCGAAGGCATCGCAGCATCGGGGAGAAACGTCACGCACGAAATCATCACCAAGGAAGTCGAGGCGATCAAGCACGCGATCAATTCGGCAGAAGAAGGCACCTTCATTACCGCGC
>JAEWLN010000144.1 GCA_023457535.1 Bacteroidota bacterium | reverse complement strand
GATAGCGACAATTTTAACATTTGGTTGTTAATGACAGGTTAAATCGACCTCAAGTAAGATAAAATGAAATAAAAGCCGATTGAGCGATCTCCAGACATACGACTATAGCAAAGCACCGCCAATTTTTAAAAAGCGCTCAAAATGCAATTATGAAAGCCTTTTTTAAAAGTAAAAAACAATCGATTTACATTTTATGATAAGAAAACTAAATAATAAAAAAATCCTTCCATTAAGAAGGATTTGAATTGAAAAAATCGATATTACTTACAACTTGGTCCATTTTAACTTTTCAACATCGAATTGCTTTTTGATCCGATCGTCTTCCAGTTGTTCGCGAACAAAAACCGATTCACTGCGTTGGGAAAGTTCAAACCATTTTTCGACAAACGCTGGATCAAAATCCGACAATTGGATCCGGGTGGAATATTTGATGACCCAATTCGAAAAGAGCAACGAAGCTTTGCTGTTGTTGATGTTCTTGCGCACGGCGTTTTGCAGCAGGCTGAAATTGCCCACCGATTGTATGTTTTGGGCTATGCGGCTTTCAATTTCATCGCGCTCTTGGGCGGTCTCCACTTTGAAATATTTGTTGATTTCCTTGAGTGAATTATTGATCGCGCTTTCTTCTTTTTTGCCTTTTTCTTCCCAGGTATCCTTCAGTCCGACCGTTTTATTGAAAACCAAACAGGCGGCAGAGGAATCTTTATCGACCGTAAAATAACCCAGGCGCTGAAATTGGAATTTGGATTCCGCAGACGCTTCTTTCAGGCTTGGCTCGACAAATCCGGTGACAACTTTGAGCGACTCGGGGTTGACGAATTCGAGGAAGTCCTTTTCTTTGTGCGTATCGGGCGCTTCATCGGTAAACAAACGGTCGTAGAGCCTTACTTCTGCCTGAACGGCGTGCGCGGCACAAACCCAATGCAAGGTTCCCGATACTTTGCGCAAACTCGCCTCAGTGCCGCTCCCGCTAAGCGAATCCGTATCGTACGTGGCGTGAATTTCAATGATATTGCCGTTTGCGTCCTTTTGAACCGACTCGCCTTTAATGATGTAAGCATTCTTCAGCCGTACTTCCCTGCCGATGCTGAGCCTGAAAAACTTGGCCGGCGCATCTTCCAAAAAGTCTTCGCGCTCGATGTAAATTTCACGTGAGAAGGGCACTTTTCTCGATCCGGCGGTCTCGTCCTCAGGGTTGTTTTCCGCCTCGAGCCATTCGCTTTTTCCTTCCGGATAATTGGTAATGACCAGCTTTACAGGATCCAGCACAGCCATCACGCGCGGGGCGGTCTTGTTCAGATCTTCGCGGATGCAATACTCAAGCACCGATACATCGATCAGATTATCGCGCTTGGCAATACCGATCCTGTTGGCAAAATTGCGGATCGAAGCCGGGGTATAACCACGCCTGCGCAACCCTGAAACGGTCGACATACGCGGATCGTCCCAACCAGAAACATGGCCATCCTGCACCAGTTTCAATAACTTTCGCTTGCTCACCACCGTATGTGACAAATTGCGTCGGGCGAACTCGCGTTGCTTTGGACGCACTTTGGTATCGTCGTAAATCTGGTCTAAAAACCAATCATACAGCTCGCGGTGCGGCAAAAATTCGAGCGTGCAAAAGGAATGTGACACCTGTTCGAGGTAATCGCTTTCACCATGCGCCCAATCGTACATCGGATAAATGCACCAATCGTTGCCCGTGCGGTGGTGATGCTTGTGCAAAATGCGGTACATAATAGGGTCGCGCATCAGCATATTGGTCGATTTCATGTCGATCTTTGCGCGCAAAATATGCGAACCTTCTTCAAATTCACCGTTTTTCATGCGCTCGAACAAATCAAGGTTCTCCTCCACTGTCCGGTTGCGGTACGGGCTATCGACGCCTTCAGTGGTGGGTGTTCCCTTTTGTGCGGCCATCTCTTCAGACGTTTGGCTGTCCACATATGCCTTGCCTTTTTTGATGAATTCAACCGCCCAATCATACAACTGTTGGAAATAATCAGAGGCGTACAACTCTTTGTCCCACCGGTAGCCGAGCCACTCGACGTCGCGCTTGATCGCATCGACGTATTCCTGCTCTTCTTTGGCCGGATTGGTATCGTCAAAACGCAGGTTCACAGGCGCATTATAATCGATCCCGAGGCCAAAATTGAGCGCTATCGAACTGGCGTGTCCTATATGCAGATAGCCGTTGGGTTCAGGCGGAAAACGAAACCGGAGCTTGTCCTGCGACAGTCCGCTTTTCAAATCTTCCTCGATAATTTGTTCTATAAAATTAAGCGATTTCTCTTCGGTTGACATCTTCTTGAATTTGAAGCGCAAAGATAAAAAAAGGGTTGGAAAGGTTTAAAGTTTAAAGTTTAAAGTTTACCGCCAAAAACGCTAACTTTAAACCATAAAACTGGAACTTATAAATGGGAACGATCAAACTCAAAAACATACGCACTTTTTCCTATCACGGCTGTTTGGTCGAAGAGAGCAAAATCGGGTCTGAATATTCGGTTGACCTTGAAATCAAGACCGATCTGCGCAAATCATCAGTCTCGGACGAACTTGCCGACACCGTAGATTACGTACTGCTCAACCGCATTGTCGTGGAAGAAATGGCCGTGCGGTCCAATCTGCTCGAACACGTCGCCCACCGCATCCTCAAACGTATTTTCGATCAAATTCCGCAGGTTTCACGCATTATTGTCGCCGTTTCGAAGATCAATCCACCTATCGGAGGCGATGTTGAATCGGTGACCATTGAAATGGAAGAATACCGCAGTTAAAATAAAAAACCCCACTTAAAAGTGAGGTTTCTTGGAGGCATCGAGCGGATTCGAACCGCTGTACGAGCTTTTGCAGAGCCCTGCCTAGCCACTCGGCCACGACGCCATTAACGGTTTGGACGGCAAATCTAAATAATTTATTTGTAATTCCGAACTTAAAACGGCTAATTATTAACGACTTTATGCTATAAAATTTAGAATCAACCGGTTATTGCTGATGCTCGAGCTTATCGAGCGCCTTGTCCATGATCTGGCGTTCTTTTGGGAACCAACCCTGCGACAATAAAAAAACGCCAGAAATGATCAGCACCACACTGATGCCCTTTTTGATCAGCAGGATGTTGGCCGGATTGAGCTTGCTTCGCAATTGTTTGGCCAGCAAGATCTTGAAAATATCGGTAATAAAATAACTCACGATCACGGCGGTAAAAAACGTAAACATGCGCGTGGGTTCCAGCTGGAGTTTTGGCCCGACTGTAATCAGAATCGCGAGCCAGAAACCCAGCACGCCAATGTTGATAAAGTTCAGGAAAAACCCTTTAAAGAACAAACTCATGTAATTGGTCCTGGCCAGCTCTGCCGGGTCTTCAGGATCGATGTTCTTCTTGGCTTTTTTGTTCTTGACCAACGAAATGATGCCGTAAGTAAGCATCACCAACCCGCCGAAAATAAACAATGCGGGATCGTCCTTGATGCTTGCAATAAGCCGATACGATGAAAAATACGCAATCAGGATAAAAATAATATCGGCCAGGACCACGCCCAAATCAAACACGGTGGCGGCACGGAACCCTTTGACGACGCTGGTTTCGAGCAGTACAAAAAAAACCGGCCCGATCATAAAGCTCAAAAAGAACCCGAGCGGGATGGCCGTCAAAATATCTTCAATCATGGAATTCGGTTTGCTTTAACAAATATACTTGAAAAAATAAAAGTGGCTGCAAATAGTCACCGAAAGTCCAAAACGATCATGGAATGGAACGTTTTCTCAATCGGTGAACCATCCATTCAGCGCTTTTTATTCCCTGATTTCTTCAATTTTTCCGCCCAATGTCGTTTTGCGTTTGACTTGTTTCGGGTTGCCGTAAATCACGATCTTCCCTCCTGCGGTCACGCGCGCATCGGCCAGGTCAGACGCGTGCACCTGGGCCTCCCCGCCCGCTTTGACATCTACTTTGGTCGATTGCGTTTTAAGATTCCGTCCTTCGTAAATCCCTCCGGCCCCGAGGGCTACGTCAGATTTGGCCGATGTTCCGGAAATCTTGAGCCGTCCGCCTGTTGCGGCTTTGAACTCAGCAGATCCCGTATCGATGGTAAGTTTTACCTGCGCGCCTTCTTGTGCCGAGGCGTAAATCGATCCTTGCTCGAACGTTTTGTCGCAACCGATGAACGAGCCTTCATTGGCATCGATATGGGTAAGCTGCTTGAAGAAGACGCGCGCCTGGATTTCCTCACCGTCGAGCAGTTTTCCGGCGCGCATCCTGATTTTGAGCTCGCCGTTTTTGTTGATAATTTCCACTTCATTGCTGCGGCGTCCGGTGATTTCTACACGTTCGGCATCGGAGGCGATGAGCTCGACTGTGATCTGGTCAAAGGTCTTGATCTTGTGGAATTCGCCCACGTTTTTGGTGACTTGTCCTGATGCGATCGGGCCGTAAACAAGAAACAGAAAAAACGAAGCTAAAGAGAGCATTTTCATGGCAATAATTATTCTGGTGTGTTGTTTTTTCGGATGTAATTGAAATCGAGTTGCTTTTTGACCAAGTCGGCGTTCTTGACTTTGACGATGACCTCGTCGCCCAATTGCAGCAAATTGCGCGTGACTTCTCCCACAAGGGCGTATTGCTTTTCATCGAATGTGTAATAATCGTCCTTGATTTCGCGGATACGGCACATGCCCTCGCATTTGTTTTCGACAATCTCAACGTAGATGCCCCATTCGGTCACGCCGGAAATCACGCCGAGGAATTCCTGGTCTTTGTGATCCTGCATGTATTTGACCTGCATGTATTTGATCGAATCGCGCTCGGCTTGCGTGGCGAGGTTTTCCATATTGGACGAATGTTCGCACTTTTGTTCAAAATCGTCTTCGTTGACCGATTTTCCGCCGTCCAGATAATGTTGCAGCAATCGGTGCACCATCACATCGGGATAACGGCGTATGGGCGATGTAAAGTGCGAATAATAATCGAATGCCAACCCGTAATGACCAATATTGTCCGTGGAATATTTGGCTTTGCTCATCGTTCGTATCGTGAGCGTATCGACCAGGTTCTGCTCTTTTTTGCCATGAACGTCGTCGAGCAATTTGTTCAGCGAGGCCGACAGCGACTTTTTGTTCTTAAAGTTGATACTGTGCCCGAATTTGGAAATGACGCCCTGCAAGGCCATCAGCTTGGATTCGTCGGGTTCATCGTGGATGCGGTACACAAAGGTCTTTTTTTGTTTCCCGATGAATTCGGCGACTTTGCGGTTGGCCAACAACATAAATTCCTCGATCAGGTGATTGGCGTCTTTGGAAACCTTGAAATAAACTCCCGTGGGCTCCGCCTCAGAATTCAGATGGAATTTGACCTCCACTTTGTCGAACGAGATCGCCCCGTGGGCCATGCGTTTATTGCGCAGTATCTTGGCCAGTTCATCGAGTTTGAGCGTTGCCTGGACAATATTGTCGGGAACCTGATAAGATTGGCCTGTAATGGAAATATCGGCCGGAATGACATCGCCTTTGGTCTCAATGATATGCTGCGCTTCCTCATACGCAAAACGCTGGTCCGAATAGATGACCGTTCGGCCAAACCACTGATCCACCACCTGTGCGGCCCGGGTCATTTCAAAAACCGCCGAGAACGTGTACTTTTCTTCATGCGGACGCAACGAACACGCAAAATTCGACAACACTTCCGGAAGCATCGGTACGACGCGGTCCACCAAATATACAGACGTTCCGCGCTGGTACGCCTCATCGTCCAAAACGGTTCCTTCCTGCAAATAATGCGATACATCGGCAATATGAATCCCGATTTCAAAATTGCCGTTGTCCAGAACCTTAAACGACAGCGCATCGTCAAAATCCTTGGCGTCTTTTGGATCGATCGTAAAGGTAAGCGTATCGCGCATATCGCGTCTTTTGGCAATTTCCGATGCTTCGATCGACGTATCGAGCTTTTGCGCAAAGGCTTCCACTTCTACCGGGAAATCGTACGGCAGCCCGTATTCGGCGAGGATCGCGTGGATCTCCGTATCGTGCTCGCCCGGCTTTCCGAGTACTTTGGTCACAAATCCAAATGGCGAATCGGCCTTCTTGGGCCAATCTTCTATCTTGACCACGACGACATCGCCGTTTTGCGCCTCGCCCATTTTGTCTTTGGGAACGAAAATATCGGTGTACATTTTTGCATTGGCCGTGGAGACAAACGCAAAATTCTTCTGGATGTCGATCACGCCCACAAACTCGTCTTTTTTGCGTTCCACCACTTCGATGACCTCGCCTTCCGGACGTTTTCCTTTGCGTCGGTTGTAGACGTAAACTTTTACTTTATCGCCATCGAGGGCGCGGTTCAGATTGTTTGTCGGGATAAAGACGTCTTCCTCGAATTCGTCGCAAATGAAGTAGGCGGTTTTGCGTGCCGTCATATCGATCGTGCCTTCGTAATAATCCTGGCTGATGGCTTTGATCAGGTATTTGCCGGGTTCGGTTTCGACTATCTGCTTTTGTGAGGCGAGCAATTTGAGGTCTTTGATGATTTCGTTGCGGCTTTTGGTGTCGTCTACTTCGAGCAGCGCCGCGATTTGCTTGTAGTTAAACGCGCGATTGGCGTTCTTGGACAGTATTTTGAGAATCTTGGAAGAAAAATCCTTTGCTTTCTTTCCGGTATGTTTGTGTTTCTTGTTCATTTCTTTTTTAAAAGTTTGAAAATTACAAATAACAATCGTCATTCGCGTTATATAATTTAACATTTAGGGAAAATATAACTTGTGCGGGCGCGGGCCAAAGCTCGGATTTATCGCTTACATTTACTGTAAAATCCGTCGTTATGGAAGCGTTTATCACTGCAGCGGTATTCCAGTATCCGCACGAAATTACAATCCTCAAACACCGGCTCGAGCAGGAAGGCATCGCTTATTTTTTCGAGAACGAAGCCACGACCTCTGTCGCCCCGATGTATTCCATCGCCCTGGGCGGCATCCGGCTCAAAGTGCACCCAAACGATTTACCCGCCGTGCAGGCCATTCTCGACGAATTCAATAACCGCAGTTCGCTTACTTTCGTTTAAGGTTTTCAACATCTTTAAATATCAGAAAAATAAAAAGGGAAATTAAATTTAAATTTTTGATGGTTATTATAGCGTGTTAATTGTTGGCATAAATTTATCGGAGATCGCTTTGCGTTTTCGATTTACCTTGTTATAACAATTTATTAACATATAAATCGACCGGTAAAAGACTCGTTTTAAAGTCATTTTAAAAATCCGTCAACAGATGTTAACAAGCGGATGTGGATTGGCTTTGTAGATAATTCCATCGGGCCAGATGTGTTGAAAACCCAACTTTGATTCTTGAAAACTATCCCAAAAATTAACCAAACTTCATTTGCTTTTTTGAGTTGCGTTTTGGATTAGCAATTTATACGACGCGGCCAAAATAATCTTCTCAATTTCTATCCGGAGTTATAAACAATTATTGTTAATGTAAGAACAACTGAAAATCAGCATATTACAAAACGTATCAACACAGCATAAAATGACGTATAAAAATGGCGTTACCCAACGGTCTTATGTGGATAAGTCGGGATTACGCCGATTTTTACGTAAATTTGCACAAACACAACACCATGAAAATCTCCATAGGAAATGACCATGCAGGTCCTGACTACAAACAAGCCATTGCCGATAAGTTACAACAACTCGGGCATGAGGTGATCAACCACGGCACGAACCAATTCAACAGCGTCGATTATCCTGATTTTGCACATCCTGTAGCATCCGATGTTACCCAAGGCCAGGCGCAGTTTGGCATTGTAATTTGCGGATCGGGCAACGGTATTGCCATGTCGGCCAATAAACACGCCGGGATCAGGGCCGCGGTGTGCTGGACCAAAGAAATAGCCGAACTCTCTCGCGCGCACAATGATGCGAATATTTTGTCCATTCCCGCGCGCTTTACTTCCATTCCACAGGCTGTGGCAATGGTTGAAACTTTCCTCAACACGCCATTTGAAGGGGGTCGCCACGCCAACCGCGTCAACAAGATCGACTGTATGTAATGCACGACTATCACCACCATCACGAGGTGACCGGAAAAAACCTTTCGGTATCGATCGTTTTGAACGTGGGAATCACTGCGGCTCAAATTGTAGGCGGGATGATCTCCGGCAGTTTGTCGCTTTTGTCCGATGCGCTGCACAATTTAAGCGATGTCGTATCGTTGGTGCTGAGTCTTGTGGCACACCGGTTGTCCAAAAAAAAAGCCACGCCCGCCCAAACCTTTGGCTACAAACGCGCTGAATTACTTGCGGCATTCGTCAACGCCGCTGCGCTGATTCTCGTGGCGGGCTACCTTATTTATGAGGCCGTTGGGCGGTGGAACTCCCCAACGCCGATTGCCTCAGGATTGGTCATCGTGTTGTCGTTGCTTGGGATCATATTCAACGGGATTTCTACGTTTTTGCTCAAGGAGGACGCGCGGCACAACGTCAATATGAAATCAGCGTACCTGCATTTGCTTACCGATACGCTCGCTTCTGTTGCGGTACTCACCGGCGGTTTGCTGATGTATTTCTTTGCATGGTATTGGGTAGATGCCGCACTGACCATCGCCATTGCTGTTTACCTCATTATAATGGGTTGGGGCCTTTTAAAAAGCACTTCGCGGATGTTGCTTTTGTTTACCCC
The DNA here is from genome assembly GCA_023457535.1 of Bacteroidota bacterium. Classification (GTDB taxonomy): domain Bacteria; phylum Bacteroidota; class Bacteroidia; order Flavobacteriales; family Flavobacteriaceae; genus Flavobacterium. The sequence goes on along the minus strand of JAEWLN010000144.1, from coordinate 4,374 downwards.
GGACCACCTCGATATCGAAAAGATCGCCGCGCGGCTGCATACCGTTACGCGCGCAAACCGCTTGCACCACATTCACCTTTGGCCGCTCAATGACCATGTATGGCATTTTGAGGCACACCTGCATTGCCACCAGAACATGACCATTGCTGAATTTGGCCAGATCGTCCGCGCGGTCGAGCAGTTGTTACACGATGAATTCCACATTACCCACAGCACGATCCAACCGGAATTCGGCCCGGATTGCCCAACGGGTTTTATCGCCCAGGAATAAGATGGTGATTTCAGCCACATTTACCCGATGCATCGGGTAGCGGCCGTTTTTTAATAAATACTACCTTTGCCATCGGCCACAACCATCCAAAAAGGGCCGCTTATCATAACATGACCAACATCGAATTTATCGGGCAAACCGTCGATGCCCCGGCACAATCCATTCGCAATACCGTTCAATTATTGTTCGAGGACTGCACCATTCCGTTTATTTCGCGTTACCGTAAAGACCAAACCGGCAACCTCGACGAAACGCTCATCGAGCAGATCGCCAAACGCAATGCCGCTTACGGGATAATCATCAAGCGGAAAGAAGCGATACTCAAATCGATTAGCGAACAAAATGCGCTTACGGCCGAATTGCACGCGAAAATCGAGCAAACCTACGATTTGAATGACCTTGAAGATTTGTATCTGCCGTTCAAAAAGACCCGTAAAACACGTGCCGATGTCGCGCGCCAGGCAGGACTCGAACCGCTGGCCAAAATCATTATGGCGCAAAACAACGACGATGTTGATTTTATAGCCTCGCGCTACCTTAACGACAAGGTCCCCAACGAAGACCACGCACTGCAGGGCGCACGCGATATCATTGCCGAATGGATCAACGAGAACATCCACGTACGCAAACAACTGCGCCGTTTGTATCAGCGCAAGGCCACTATTGCCACACAAGTGGTCAAATCCAAAAAAGACGACGAGGCGGCGCAAAAATTCTCGCAATATTTCGATTGGAGCGAACCCATCGGCAAGACGCCGCCGCACCGTTTGCTGGCCATGCTGCGCGCGGAGGCAGAAGGGTTTGTCAAAATGAAAATAGAAGTCGATGCAGAAAACCAGCAAGCAGAAGCGCTGGAAATGATCGGACAAATCACCATTAAAAAGAACAACGACACCACGCCGCACCTGCGTCAGGCCATCGCGGACAGTTTCAAACGTTTGCTGGCGCCGGCCATTGCCAATGAAACGCTGCAGCAGGCCAAGCTCAAAGCCGATGCGAATTCGATCGGGGTGTTTGCCGGCAACCTTGCGCAATTGCTGCTCGCCCCGCCGCTCGGGGAAAAGCGCATCCTGGCGATCGATCCCGGATTCAAGAGCGGATGCAAAGTGGTTTGCCTCGACGAAAAAGGCGATTTGCTGTACAACGAAACCATTTTTCCGCACGCGCCGCAAAACGAATTTGCGGTGGCGATGAAAAAAATCCGCTCCATGGTCAACGCGTATAAAATCGAAGCCATCTCTATTGGCAACGGCACGGCATCGCGCGAAACCGAACACTTTATCAAAAAAATAGCGTTCGATAGACCCGTCCAGGTTTTTGTAGTGAGCGAAGCCGGCGCATCGGTGTATTCGGCTTCAAAAATTGCGCGCGAGGAGTTCCCGAATTTCGACGTGACGGTGCGCGGCGCGGTATCGATCGGGCGAAGGCTTTCAGATCCGCTTGCCGAATTGGTCAAGATCGACCCCAAAGCCATCGGCGTAGGACAATACCAGCACGACGTCGATCAGGGAAAACTTAAGGAGGAGCTCGATACGGTCGTGGTGCGATGCGTCAATTCTGTGGGCATCAACATCAATACGGCCAGTAAGCATTTGCTCAGTTATGTAAGTGGAATCGGGGAGAAGCTTGCCGAGAACATTGTACAATACCGCAGCGAAAACGGTCCGTTCGAGGATCGGAAGCAGTTAAAAAAAGTGCCGCGATTGGGCGAAAAGGCCTTTGAGCAAGGGGCGGCTTTTGTCCGGATCAAAGGCGCAAAAAACCCGCTTGACAATTCAGCAGTACATCCTGAGGCGTATCCGATCGTGGAAAAAATGGCGCGCGATCTGGGTGTGTCGGTCCATGAACTGATCGGCAACAAACAAAAAACCGCGCTGGTGCAACCGGAACAATATGTCACGGGCGACATCGGCGTATTTACGTTGCGCGACATCCTTAAAGAACTTGAAAAACCGGGCCTTGATCCGCGTGAATCGGCCAGTGTGTTTGAATTTGATCCTAATGTCCGGACGATGGCGGATTTGCGCCCCGGGATGATCTTGCCCGGTATTGTCAACAACATTACCAATTTTGGATGTTTTGTTGACATCGGCATCAAAGAAAGCGGGCTGGTACACATTTCACAGCTCAAAGACGGTTTCGTATCGGATGTAAACGATGTGGTCAAACTGCACCAGCACGTGCAGGTAAAAGTCGTTGAGGTAGACGCCGCGCGCAAACGCATTGCCCTTACAATGGTAATTTAGTAAATAAAAAAATTCCAAATTCCAAGGTTTGCGTATTGGAATTTGGAATTAATAATAGGTATCCGATTGGATCGGATTTTTATTTGTCGTCTTCTTTCTTTGCTGCCGGTTGGTCGTCTTTAGCGGCGTTTTTGAATTCTTTGATTCCGCTGCCGAGCCCTTTCATCAGCTCAGGGATTTTCTTGCCTCCAAAAAGAAGCAGGATCACTGCCACGATAATCAGGATTTCTGTTAAGCCTATCTTGCCCATGGTAAAAAGTTTGTGCCGAAGCCAATTAAATATGGCGCAAAGATAGCAAGAAAAAACATTGATAGTTTGCGCCGATTGGCAAATATTTGTGATTTAACCGCGTTAAAGTTCGATGGCAAGCGCGCGCGCGAAATTTTTATATTTGCAAAAGCACAATCTGCCGCTGAAAATTCGACCTATGTCAGGAAAACGACTCAAACGGAAAAAGATCGCCAAAAAACTCTTCACCAAAAACCGGTTGGTCATTTTGAATGAAGATACTTTTGAGGAGATTTTCTCGCTGCGGCTGACGCTGATGAATGTGTTTGTCGTGGCCACTGTAGGGGCGATACTGATCATCACCGTTACCACTTATATTATCGCTTTTACGCCATTGCGCGAATACATCCCGGGCTATGCGTCCAATAAACTCAAAAAAGATGCGACCGAGCTCGCGCTGAAATCCGATTCACTTTCGCGCGCAATCAAAAACAACGAGGCGTACCTCAGGTCGATCAAACGCGTATTGACCGGGGATCTGGATTATGCCGCGCTCAACAAAGATTCCATTCTGGCTACCAAAATAGAGCCCGTTGCGCCAGAGCATCTGCAGCCTGGTGAAGCAGAAATGAAATTGCGCGCAGCGGTTGAACGCGAGGACAAATACAACCTGTTCGAAAAGGCGCAACCTAAAGTGGACGTGGTGCTGTTTGCGCCGCTCAAAGGCATGGTGACTGAAAAATTCAGCGCGCGCAGCAAACATTATTCGGTGGATATTGCCGTGGCCAACAACACCCCGGTCAAAGCCGTGCAGAGCGGAACGGTCATTTTCGCCGATTGGACGCCTATCAACGGCAACGTCATTATTTTGCGCCACAACAACGGATTTATGTCGGCGTACAAACACGCCGCGACGCTCAATGTAGCACAAGGCGATGTGGTCAAAACCGGCGAAGTCATCGCGCTGGCCGGCTCAACCGGAACCGAATCGACGGGCGTACACCTGCATTTTGAACTTTGGAAAGACGGCTACCCGATCGACCCCGAACAATTTATTTCGTTTGAATGATATGCTGACAAATATTCCATTGGTGTGCGGTTTCATTTTCGCGTTGGTCGCAGTGCTACAGCTGGTTTTGCCGCCCAAACGCATCAATTCATTGTATGGTTACAGGACCGCGCGGTCAATGAAATCCGAGGCACATTGGCAATTCGCCCAACGCTATTCCGTGGCGCGTACGTTTGAAGGCGCGGCATTCCTGCTCGTTTTGGGTGTGGCGCTGCTTTGGTATGACGCTTCAGAAAAAATGTTGCTAGTTGTCGGGCTGATTGCGTTGCTGGCCGTACCGGTTTACCTGATCTGGCGCACCGAACGCGCACTCAAAAATAAATTTCCTTCGTGATGTCGATCAAAGTTATTGCCGCCAAAATATTCGCCAGGCATATTTATTCGCAAACCCAAAAATGGGCAACGCAACCCGTGGCCACGCAGCAAAAAGTATTGCGTGCGCTGATTTTAAAAGCCAAGAACACGCGGTTTGGCATCGACCATCATTTTGAGCGGATAAAATCGCACGCCGATTTTGCCGCCAACGTCCCGATACGCGATTACGAAGCGCTCAAACCGT